>JBEKDR010000085.1:0-30999 GCA_050014255.1 Bacteroidales bacterium
CATCCCTGAATAAGGTATTTGACAGGATAACGTTCCCATTGCCAAAGACTGAACCATTAAAGAGAACTTTTCCCCTGGCAAAATGACTTCCGTCGAAGCTTACTTCCCTTTGCGAAAAAGAAGAATATGAAAAGTCAGTGCATCCTTTTGCTTCAAAAAAGGCATTCTTTGCGGAAAACCCTTTAATTGGTACCAATTCCTTCTTTTCAATTCCATTAATGCGTCTGTACGAAGAAACGGAAAATGCATGAATATAGAAATTATCAAGAATCAGATCCTTCCCTTCCTTAATTATGGCATAAATCTGATTAACATCGATGGCTCCAAATACTTCTGAATCAACCTCTTCACCTTCTTCATTATGAAAAGTCACCATAGCAGTTCTGGGACAGGTCCTGCCATCGTCAGCAATGAATTTAACATTTCTGAATTCAACATGGTAATTAGAATAGCTGGTAACCATTTATCTCCTTTTTGAAAAGTCAAGCCAAATTATTAAAAAAAACGATATCCAAAGTCTTTTTCCTATGGCTTATCGCATACATAAAGTCCTGTAAGGGCACCAGGAACATTTTCCCCAGGCATCGATAGTCTTTACAAATGGTTCATTATCACTGAAAATAGTACTGATCAAACCTTTTAGACTATCAAGGAATTCTTCCCTGACTGAAACATAATTATCAATAATAGCTTCATTTTTGTTGCCATTTTTTAATTTGAGCTTATCAGAAATTATTGCATCGTTTAATTTCCTGATTTTATAAACTGATGGCCTGACGATACTACCGGGGTTCGTTGCAATGTACGCCTCACAATAGAGTAAAGTCTGAAGCCAACCGTCAGCATCTTTCTTTCTGTCGTCAATAAACAAATCACGCACAGATTTTAGAGATTCGGAAACATAACCGGTTTTGTAATCCACAATCCTGGTCACTCCGTTAACAGTGTCAATCCTGTCAATTTTTCCTCCTGTAAGGATTTCCATCTGTGATCCGTTAGATATAAAGGAAAAAAGAAAGGTAAAAGTATCCTCAAGATTAAGTACCACAAGAGGCGCCAGTGCATTGTCAGCAAGCAGAATCCTGTTCAGATAAGCCAATAAAACATCTCTGACTATCAGCTCGTTGCCGCTTATTGGATCATTTCTTCCGGCCTTATACGTTTGATTTACTGCCTCGTTAACTATCTTTGCAAGGAACTGTTTGTTCCTGATTATCCCATTCAAAGAATCTCCAGTGATTATGCTACCAATATAAGGCTGGTAGATATTCTTCATTATTTCATGTAATATATTACCGAGCATAGCCGGGTCAATATCGGCAGAGATATTTTCCGGCTCTTTAAGCCGGTTTATATAACGATAAAAAAACTTCATCCTGCAATTCAACCATGTATTTATTGCAGATGGTGAAAGTGACTTTCCGCTTTTCATGTCAAGAAACAGAGAAGTCAACTGTTTTGAATGTTCTTCGTTCCTCTCAATTTTTTCTCCCGGAGCCAGATGTGTTTTAATTTCAAAGGTAAGATCAAGAAAATCGGGCTTTAATGAATCTTCGTACTTCATCTGAATAAGAAACCTGCTCATTTCACCACTTCTTAATCCTTCAGAATTGGAATTATATATAAATGTAACATTATCAGCTCTTTGAAGAAGCCTGTAAAAGTGGTAAGCATAAATGGATTCCTGATGATTAACAGATGGAAGGCCGAAAGCCTCGCGAAGGGTGAAAGGTATAAAAGACGAACCTGCCGAAACTGCAGGTAAAATGCCTTCATTGACCGACAGAATAATCAGATTCTTAAAATCGAGAGCTCTTGTTTCAAGAATCCCCATAATCTGAATTCCAACCAATGGTTCTCCTGAAAAAGGAACTGACTGCATTCTTAACATTCTGTCAAGAATTTTCATGTAGGTATCGGTAGTGAAGGTTACTTCGGTATCGTTAACAATTGTTTCAAGTCTGTTTATCGACAGAACCACCCTGTATATAAACTCATTCCTGATATTGCCCTGAAAGGCATTCACCCGGGGCTTATCCTTAATTCTTTTATCATTTAAAGCAATCAGGGACAGAATATCTTTAAAATATCCGGAGAGTTCAGCAGGAGATAAAGGTTTTTTAAATATCAGCGAAAGAGCCTCTGATTTTGAAAAACGATCTGAAGGAACCTTGGTAAGATTAGATTTTACCATTTCCTTGACCAATTCATTGTCTGATTCACTTAATAAGCCGGACAACAATGAATGCTTAAGGATGCCCAGTACATCTTTGTAACCGAAACGGATTACATTATTAACTTTAGTGGTGTTTCTCTGAAGATCCATTAGATGCCTGATCAATGTATAAACCATTGTCTGCTTTAATGGATGCCCCATAGTTATATTGATATCACCCATATTTTCGGGTAAACTGGTCAATAGAGGCATTAAAAGATTTTCATCAGCAAGTACTACAGCTGTATGATGAGCATTAGTTTCGTTGATACCACTCATTTCTTCAAGTAGCTGTGAAACAATTTTGACCTGTGCCACATCGGAAGATGTATCAATCACCCGGCGACATACTCCTGGAGTTTCTTTAGAGAGCATAGTATCGTAATCCCATCCTGACGGCATATCATTACCAAATATTTTGAGGTTTTCCCGCAAGAAAAAACCTGCGGAGCTCAACCCGCCTTCATTAATATAAGAATTATCAAAGTCCCAGTAAAACCGGGCTTTTGCTGCTCTTTTGAACCGGGTCATGAGTACTTTCTCACATTCGTTCAATGCATTGAATCCAATAAAATGGATAACATCCCAACGTTTGTCCGAAATGTAGTAAGTTTCATTGCTTTCAACCAGTTCTCTGAATATCATTCCCTCGTATGCCAGATTTTGCCTCTTCAATGATTTTCTAAAACCTGAATACATATCAAAAAGTACTGACCAGATACCTATGAATGCTGATTTTTCACTGGTTGGCTTTTCAGGGTTGAAATTGGTCCAGAATCTTCTTATTATTTCAATCTGCCCTTCACTAAGACCTCCAAACTTCTGATCAATGTTTTTAATATCCAGCACATTACGGAATAATAATGATGCATCAACAAGATATTTGTCGACATCATCAAAATCGTTTAAAAGCATATCGCCCCAATAGTAAAATTCATCAAAGCTTTCGTGCGGCAATTTTAAATTACTGTACACTTTGTAGAGCTCAAAAAGAAGTATCTCATTGCCTGCCAGTTGAAGCGAGGAATTTGTTCTGAATAACTCATTAATCGTCAAAATTGAGGGTACCCATACCGGTTTTTCGATCCTGGCTGCCAGGTATTTCAGAAAATATAGTCCGGCCCTTCTGTTTGGAAATACCAGGCAATGCCGGTTTAAGGTGTTTCCAAATTCTTTATAGAGCGATTCTGCTATATGTTCCAGAAAATAAATCATTCTGACGGATGTTGCTTGTTGCTTGTTGCTTGTTGCTTGTTGCTTGTTGCTTGTTGCTTGTTGCTTGTTGCTTGTTGGTTGTTGCTTGTTGCTTGTTGCTTGTTGCTTGTTGCTTGTTGCTTGCCCCGTGAAATAAGGCTTAAACGTGGCTTTGCGCTATTTCACGGGGCGGGTTGCTTGTTGCTTGTTGCTTGTTGCTTGTTGCTTGTTGCTTGTTGCTTGTTGCTGGGTTCTTTAACCAGTAACCAGTAACCAGCAACCAGCAACTTCCTTTACTTTTGTCTTTTTACTTTTGTCTTTTGTCTTCATACAATCTTCCCTGCCAGGTATTTAGTTCTTCAAGACGTTTTTCGATAAGATTTACGATCTGGTCTGTTCTTTTTTTACCCCAGCCTTCTCCGGTCAGAAACCGCGGAGGAGCTTCACCTGTAAAACGTTCAACTACAATTGAAGGATTCAGCCTTTCAAGGAATTTAATAAAGAAATCAAGGTACTCCTGCCAGGTAAAGAGCTCAAAATCACCAGGATTATCCCTAAATTCTGTCTCCATGGAGGTTCCCTTTATTATTTGCAGCTGATGAAATTTTACAGTCGTTATAGGAAGACTTGAAATAATATCGACTTGATTCAGCATTTCATCACGTGTCTCGCCTGGCAGTCCAAATATGAAATGTGCACCTGTGGTTATGCCAAGGGCAGATGTCTCCTCCAATGTCGATACAGCATCTTCAAATAAGTGTCCGCGATTAATCCGTTTCAGTGTTTTATTATAACACGATTCAATTCCATATTCTACAGCAACATAACATCTCGAGGAAAGATCTTTAAGGTATTTAAGTTTTTCCTCATCGATGCAATCAGGCCTGGTTCCAATAATAATCCCAATAACACCGGGGTAATTTAATGCTTCCTCATATAGTTTTTTTAGTGTCTCAAGCGAAGCATAAGTATTGGAATATGCCTGAAAATAAGCAAGATATGAGACAGCTTCATTATATCTCCATTTATGAAATTTAATTCCTTCCCCAATCTGCTCCGAAATCGATTTCACGGGCCGGCAATATGAAGGATTAAATGCGTCATTATTACAGTAGGTACAACCACCTGATCCTTTTGATCCATCTCGGTTTGGACAGGTAAAACCGGCATCAATTGAAACCTTCTGTACCCTGGCCCCGTAAATATCTCTGAAATAATTGGAATAGGCATTGAATCTTCGTTCATGCCCCCATGGAAAGGTTTTTATTTCTTTATTTATCTGTAACATCTAAGCAGATACAATTTTATTCTTATCAACATACCATATAAAGGCATCAATATCTTTGTACCCCATATCTGACAGAAGATTGCGATACTGTTCAACCTGGTCAACATAATGAGAATTTTCCTCACCGAATTTGAAATCGATTATTATGGTCTTCCCATCTTTAAAAATCACTCTGTCGGGTCTTCTTGTAACACCAGTCGGAAGAAGAATTCCTGCTTCTGTCAATACTTTGTTATCAGGATTAAACCAGTCTGCCACCTGCGGGATACTTATCATTTTATTTACACTTTTTTCAATGTCATCTGATTCATCCTCAGCTAATTTACCTTCCAGAACAAGATTTCTTACAGCTATATGAATGTCTGCCGGAGTATTTATGCCTTCAAAGATCTCATGCATTAGTTTTCCATAGTTAATCTTTTTTCTTATGACCTGGCTCTCAGACGAAAAATAATTCTCACCATGAAGCTTGAGCTTAAGTGATTCCATGGTCTGACTGACAGAATACCTTGAAGAAATCATATTCTTTTTAGCTGCTGTCTCATCTCTGTTAACAGGTATCTCCCCGTATTCGAACACCCGGTGCTCAACATTATAGTGACTGCTAAGAGTAAAATCCTGTCCTTCATTAAACCCTGGGATCAAAGTCAGAGCATTTTTTAGCACACCAGAAATTGTATTTTCAGATCCGGGATTATCAACTGAAAACCCGTATATTACATCTTTTGCCCTGGTAAGAGCTACATATAGAAGGTTAATATTATCAAGATAAACAGAATATTTTTCTTCTTTGTACGAGCTCTCAAATATGGTGCCGGTCAGAGCTTTACTATATTTTACAGGGATAATACCAAGATCATTGAACGGCGGAACTTCAGGCTTGACCCACAATATCGGTTGTTTGGAGGGAATATGATCGAGATTCCATGAAAGAAATGGTAGAATAACCACTTTGAATTCGAGACCTTTCGATTTATGAATAGTCAGAATTCTTATTGCATCCTGATTATCGGGTAAAACCACAGATTTCTTTTTCCCGCTCTCTTCCCACCAATTAAGGAATGTTTGTATATCGGCATTTTTATTGCCGGTAAAACTCAAAATATAATCCTGAAAAGTGTTCAGGAAAGGCACATTCCATGAATAATCTCCAAGACGAAAAAACTTAATAATACTCTCAGTTGCTTCAAAAAGCGGCATTTGGCTGATCATTTCAAGAAAATCCTCGTAACCATCAGGAAAATAGGCCCGTGAACCCTCAATTAAATTTTCACTTTGAAGCGATGCCCTATCAGCTTCTCTATCGCCTGTTGACATCAGGAAAAACCGCAACATAATTGCCCTGCTGATTTTATCCAGGGGATCATTAACTACTTTGATTGCGCTTACCAGAAAAATAATAACAGGGGAGTTTGAAAGCAACAACGAATCGTTTGAAACTGCATTGAAATTATACTTACCATTTTCCCCAGAACAAGTGTTACTATAATCGATCAATGTACTCAGTACCTGGCCTCCCTCCTTCCCATCCCTTACAATAATGCCAATATCAGAAGCTTTATAGCCCCTGTCCTGTACTGATTCTATAACGGCCCGAAGACGTTCAAGTACCGCCTTCTTCCATATTTGTCCGTCATCATTTACGATGAACTCCAGTCTGACAAATCCACCATCATTTTTACATGGATCGGACTGCACAGCTTCAGAGTAAAGCTTATTGAAACTCACGGGAAGCAGTTCCTCTGACAGAGATTTGTCTACCTGATCTGGTATTATAGTAAAAAGTGCGT
Organism: Bacteroidales bacterium; assembly: GCA_050014255.1. Classification (GTDB taxonomy): domain Bacteria; phylum Bacteroidota; class Bacteroidia; order Bacteroidales; family VadinHA17; genus LD21. Next base: position 6,488 of record JBEKDR010000085.1, read on the forward strand.
TATTAAACCTGATGATGTTTGACCGGCTTCTCCAGTTTGTTGTCAACGGTTCGCTGAATATTCTTTTATTATCCACCAAACTCAGAAGAACCTTTCCCAGGATAGTCCAGTCGCTGTTTCTCCACCGGTAAATCGATTGTTTTACATCACCGACAACAAGGTTATCATAACCTTCTGCCATACTGTTATCAATCAATGGTTTGAAATTGTTCCACTGGATTATTGAGGTATCCTGAAACTCATCTATCATGAAATTTTCGTACCTGTTTCCCACCTTTTCATATATAAAAGGAGACTGATCTTCGCCGGTGATGAGGTTAAGAACTTCGCCAGCATCAGAGAGAAGAAAACTATTCTCAGAGGTTGTGATCAGATGGACATTATGCAAAACATCGGATAAAATTCCAAGCGCATAAATGTACGAGAGTACTGCAATAGCGCTTTTGTAATGAACTATATTCTCATCATAATAACGAATTGCTTCGATGAGTGTTTTGTCCAATCCACTGTTGATTGCATCCTGAAGCTGTGGTGCAGTAGAACCTGTTGACCATCGTGGCGGCTCATTACAAATTGCACGTACGGAGCTGTTTGGTTCCTTTATGTTACCTGAGAACAAGGATTTTATAAATCCAGGAACACCCTGTCCCTTCCGATAAAACAATTCATCTGTCAATTCAAATTTTGAAAAAATCTCATCTGCTTTCTTTCCAAAGTCAACAAGTTTATTCTCAAATGAGTGAGATATAGCTCTGATCTTTTCAATATATTCAAAAAGAAACTTTTTATCTTCAAGTTTTGATCGCTCGTGAATGGAGAGTGTCTTGAATTTTTCTTTAAACAGTTCCTCGGCAAGTTTGATTATACCGTTTTTAAGATTCCAGCTTTTTTCGTCATCGATATTTGACTTTGCATAAGTAATCAACCAGTCTTTAAGCTGATTGTCCTCTGCAGCGGATGCAATCAATTCATCAACTGCTGATGAGAGAATTGTGCTATGATCCATCTCAATGTCAAATCCGGAATGAAGCCCGGCCTCCCTGGCAAACGCACGTAGTATCTTCTGAAAAAAGCTATCAATGGTCGACACCGAAAACCTTGAAAAATCATGCAGTATTGAATTTAATATCTCTTTTGACTCCTTCCTGATCCACTCTTCTGTTTTGCCGGTGGCCTTAACTAAACCTGATAAATAATCTGAGTTTTCACCAACAGCGAGCTTATGCAGATGATTGAGGATCCTCGATTTCATTTCTGCAGTTGCTTTATTGGTAAAAGTCACCGCAAGAATCTTTCTGTAATTATATCTCGATCTGAAAATATTCGCGAGATAAATGGCTGTAAGTCTGTAAGTTTTACCCGATCCTGCTGAAGCGCTGTATATGGTAAGAGTGCCTTGTCCCATGGTGACTAAAGTTACCGCTTTTTATATAACTTTGTGCCGTGAATAAAAAAGTAGTTGTTGGATTATCCGGAGGGGTTGACTCGAGCGTTGCAGCGTGGGTTCTGAAAGAACAGGGGTATGATGTTATCGGTCTGTTTATGAAAAACTGGGACGATACCACAGGACTTCTTCAGAGTGATTGTCATTGGGAAGATGACCTGACGTTTGCCGAGATGGTAGCGAAAAAACTAAAAATTTCTTTTCACCAGGTAGACCTGAGCAATGAGTATCGCCGGAGGGTTATTGATTATATGTTTGCTGAATATGAGAAGGGTCGTACTCCCAATCCTGATGTTCTATGTAACAGAGAGATAAAATTTAATTCTTTTGCTTTGGAGGCGAGAAAATTAGGTGCTGATTTCATAGCTACCGGCCATTATTGCAGAAAAGAAGAAATACTATCCGGGAACAAAACAATCTATCGGCTACTGGCAGGTAAAGACAATAATAAAGACCAAAGCTATTTTCTTTGTCAGTTAAATCAGGAGCAACTTGCGACTGCACTTTTCCCGGTTGGTAACCTCACAAAACCCGAAGTGCGGAAAATCGCTCATAAACTCGGACTTGCAACTGCACAACGAAAAGATTCACAGGGAATTTGTTTTGTCGGGAAGGTTCATCTGCCAACTTTTCTGCAGCAGAAACTGGCGGCCAAAAAAGGAAATATAGTAGAAATAATAGATACAAAGATATATGAGACTTTAGCTGAAGGTTTACCTGGCAAAGATGTACATGAAAAGTCACTTTCTGAATTAACACAACCAAATAAATACGGGTTATCATCAGGCAACATTATTGGTACACATAACGGGGCACATTTTTTTACAATTGGTCAGAGAAAGGGGATGAACATCGGAGGACATGTAGAGGCACTGTATGTTATTGGTATTGATGTTGAGAAGAACATCGTTTATGCAGGTGAAGGCCAATCTCATCCCGGACTAAATCGCAAAGGGCTGTTTATCAGGAAAGAGGAGATACACTGGATCAGAACTGATCTGAGAATGGAAACAGGCGAATGTCGCGATTATTCGGTAAGAATAAGATATCGTCAGCAATTACAGATTGCACGGTTATATTGCCGTGAAAATGGCATGTACATAATATTTGATAAGCCCCAGCGAGGTGTCGCTCCGGGACAGTTTGCGGTATGGTATGATGGTGACGAGGTGATCGGATCAGGTGCTATAGACAGGTGAAAACGTTTAGCGTTTACCCTTGAATTAAACTATTCTTTTTCTGAAAACTAACAACAAACACGCCGGTAAAAATAAGTAGGGCAGAGATAACCATAACAAGATCAATATGATCCTGACCCATCAGAGTTGCAAGATATGCTGCTATTATTGGCTGAGTATATGTGTATGTGCTGACAATAGTCGGACTAAGCCGTCGCAAACCAAATGTGATAAGAAGATAGCCAAGGTATGTAGCACCGACTATTACAAAGCCAATCTGAAGCCAGGCGATCAAAGGAATGGATGACCAGTCCATCGTACTCCACTGGTGATAACCAGCAGGGATATTAGTAAGCATTCCGAATAAAAAGGTCCATTTCATAACAGTAACCGGATGATATTTCTCCAGCATCTTTTTTATAATTACCGTATAGAATGCCCAGCTAATAGTATTAATCATAGAAAAAACATCTCCTAAAAAAGTTGAACTGGTCAGGTCAGGCATGCCATTCTGCAATATCAACAAAAGTACACCCGAAAGACCAATTGCAAGTCCGGTTCCCTTAAGAAATGTAATTCTTTCTTTGAGTATAAGAGCTGCAAAAACAAATGCGAATATCGGGTTTGTTGAGAGTATTATGGACGAATTTACAGGTGTCGTCATATTGAGTCCTACCAGAAAAAGAGTCTGGTTTATAACCACTCCAAAAAATGAACAGCCGAAAAGAAACAATAGATCTTTCCTGTTTACAGGTTCTTTCGGGATAAACAGGCTTGAGATCCAGAACAATGCAGCTGCAGAGATACTTCTGACAGAAACCAGGGCGAACGGTTTAATATGATCCGGCATTACAGCTTTGGCAATTGAGTAGTTGAGGCCATAAATTATATTGGCTGCCAGAAGTGAAAGATGCGCCCAGGTATTTACACGGCTCTTATGCATGTTAAGAATTTGGGTAGTGAACGGTCGCGACCGTTTACTACTACAATGGAACAATATTTACGATAACCTGTTTTTATAATCATCATAGCAAAATTCCCTAATCAACCTGAATTGCCCGGCTTTTGTCCAGATTCCAATAGAAGGATGATGGACCCCGTTAAATGTTGTTGTTTTAACCATTGTATAATGGATCATATCCAGGAATAAAATCCTGTTGCCGGGTACGAGTTCTTTTTCAAAGGACCAATCACCCATGGCATCTCCGGATAAACATGAGTTTCCTCCAATTCTGTAAGTTGGTTTCCCCGGCACCGGATCGGTCGCTCCCCATATCTTTGGTTTATATGGCATTTCAAGGCAGTCGGGCATGTGTGCAGTGAAGGAAACATCAAGTATAGCAGTTTTAATTCCCTGGTTTTCTACAATATCTTCAACCGTAGCGACCAATTCCCCGGTTTCCCAGGCAAAAGCACTTCCCGGTTCAAGTATTATATGAAGATTTGAATTCTCACGAAATCGTTTAAGGATTCTTATCAGATGATCAGTATCATAGTCTTTGCCAGTAATCAGATGTCCGCCACCCATATTGATCCACTTCAACTGAGGAAAGAATTTTCCAAATTTATTTTCAACAACATGAAGAACTTTTTCGAGTGCATAAGAATCAGATTCAAAGAGAACATGAAAATGAAGTCCTTCTATTTTCTCCGGCAAACCATTTTTAAGATCCTCTGCAGTTACACCCAGTCTCGATCCGGGAAAGCAAGGATTATAAAGTCCGTGACTTATCTCAGAAAATTCAGGGTTAATCCTGATACCTGCAGAAATATATTTTGAATTATTCTCTAACTCTGCCGAAAATTTTTTATATTGATTTAGCGAATTAAAGGTTATATGAGAACTATATTTCATGACGGACTGAAAATCACCTGACTTATATACAGGAGAATAAGTATGTGCCACAGATCCAATCTCCTCAAAACACAGATGCGCTTCATCAACTGAACTTGCTGCTGCACCAGAAATATATTCCCGCAGAACAGGAAAAACACCCCACATTGCAAACCCTTTAAATGCCAGGATAATTTCAGCTCCGGATTCGTCAGACACATGCTTGATGAGAGCAAGGTTTTTCCTGAATCGTTCCTCATCAATTACATAACAGGGCGACGGTATTTTAGTATAATCTATTGACATTTAATCATCGTTTTGAAATCCTTTAACCGCAAAGGACTCGAAGCTGTCGCAAAGGTCACAAAGAAATCTCACCCTTCTCATATTCTCCCACTTTCCCCCTTGCTTTTTTTACCTTCTTGCCCTGCGCTCTGTGATCTGAGCTCTGTGCATTCATATTAAAGTTCTAAATCCACATCATGCAATTCCACCCATGGCAGACCCAGACGGTTCAATTCAGCCATAAACGGATCAGGATCAAACTCTTCCACATTGAAAACCCCGGGCTTTTTCCAGATTCCTTTCAGATACAGCATGGCGCCTATTGCTGCAGGCACTCCGGTTGTATAGCTTACTCCCTGTGCTCCTGTCTCGGCATAAGCTGCTTCATGACTGCAATTATTATAAACATAGTATGTTTTTTCTTTCCCGTCCTTTAACCCCCTTATACGACATCCTATTGATGTCTGACCTTTATAGTTTTCTCCCAGTTCTCCAGGGTCAGGAAGTATAGCTTTCAGGAACTTAATCGGAATAATCTCCCGCCCGTCAAACATTACAGGTTCAATTCCTGCCATACCAATATTCTGAATAACACGTAGATGTGTAAGATATTCCTGCCCGAATGTCATCCAGAACCTCGCCCTTTTAAGAGTTGGATAATTTTTAACGAGAGACTCCAGTTCCTCATGGTAAATCAAATACGATTCTTTAGGGCCTATCTCAGGATAATTTAATGGCTTATGAATTTCATGAGGTTTAGTCATTGCCCATTTACCATTTTCCCAGTATTTGCCTTTTTGTGTAACTTCCCTGATATTGATTTCAGGATTGAAATTTGTGGCGAAAGGTTTACCATGATCACCCGCATTACAATCAACTATATCAAGATAGTGTATCTCATCAAAATGATGTTTCACCGCGTAAGCAGTATAAATTGAAGTCACACCCGGATCGAAACCGCAACCGAGAATTGCGGTTATTCCGGCTTTCTTAAATTTGTCTATATATGCCCACTGCCAGCTGTATTCATATTTAGCCTCTTCCAGTGGCTCATAGTTAGCCGTATCAAGATAAGCAACTCCAGTCTCCAGGCAGGCATCCATTATATGCAGATCCTGATAAGGCAAAGCAACATTCACGACTATATCAGGTCTAAATGACTTTATGAGTTTTACCAGTTGCGGTACGTTATCAGCATCAACCTGAGCAGTTTTAATCTGGTCATTACCAATCTTTTCTGCTATAACATCACATTTGGATTTCGTCCTGCTGGCTAACAATATATCTGCAAAAACCTGTGGCAGAGATGCCATTTTATGGACAACAACCGTACCAACTCCACCGGCGCCGATCACTAAAACTTTTCCCATAGCTAATAAAGATAAAAGACAAAAGTAAAAAGACAAAAGTAAAAAGATAAAAGTATAAGGCAATCGGAAAAGGGTAATATTAAAAAATGCAATACAAAAAAAGCGAAAAGTAATCATACCGAGGACCGAGCATCCAGCACCGTTTACTAATTCTGATTATATTTATATCCTTAAAATTCTTTAACCTTTGTATGAAGCTGATCAATCCTTTGATAATTATACCTCCAACTGTCAGGGCAATGGGATAGCAGTTATTCTGTCTTGAATCATCAGTCGGCAGGCTCGAGATCATTACAGTTTTCACAATCTTTACACGGTCTTTCTGGAGGCTTTAATATGGTTCAGGATGCAGGGTGAAGGCCAGAAACTATTCCTTCAATAGTAATCTTCTCACGTACTCGAGGCTTTCATGTGTACCTACATCAACCCAATAACCCTCATCATGTTTTAATGTGTAAATATTGTGCTTTGTTGCAAGCTGAAGATAAAGAGTTATCAAAGTATAAACACCTTCATACATATAGTTAAATATTTCGGGTTCAACTATATGCATGCTTGAAAAAGCGATCTCGGAAAGCCCTTCTGCCGGAACGCCTGCCAATATCTGTTCTCCTGTGGATGTATTCCGCCATCCACGAAGCTGACCTTCGTTATCAACAAGCAGAAATCTTTTTCCCGGACGGTGTCTTGCAGCCAGTGTGGCCAGACCCTTCTTTTCAAGATGCAATGCGTAAAGAACTGAAAGATCAAGATCAGATATGATATCAACATTATATAAAAGGATCGGACTTTTTCCAAAGAAATCACGGGCTTTGTATAAACCTCCTCCGTTTTCAAGAAGCTTCTCTCTCTCATCCGAAACAGAGATTTTGTAGCCAATTTTATTCAGTCGTTTTACTTCATCCTCCACCATATCTGCGAAATGGTGGACATTTATGATTATTTCATCAAATCCATATAATGAGCATTTCTCGACTGCCATCTGAAGAGCTGTTTTCCCATTAATATCAACAAGAGCTTTTGGAATACTTTCTGTAATATTCCCAAGTCTTTTACCCAATCCGGCAGCAAAGATCATTGCTTTCATGTTATTCCAGAATATGTTTTGTTCAGTTGATGAGCCATTGTTCCTGCTAAAGATGTCTTGTTGCTTGTTGCTTTTTGTCTTTTGTCTTTCATTCAGCTGACTTTCTCCGCTCTAACTCATTGTAGATCTGTACCCCGGGTATCTGCCTGACTGTTTGAAACAGTTCTGAAAGTAATATTGGAAGTCGTTCTGAATCAATTAATTGTATAAGGAGTTTTACTGCAGGTACTATACTCCCTGTAAATGTTGGTTTCTTCTCATACAGTCCTCTGAATCCAAATGCACCCAGGGCTTGCATAAGCCTGATCATACTGAAACCTGCATAATATCCCCTGAATTCCGTATTACTCTCTCCCGAAACCGAACAGAAATTATGTATATGATAATCAAGAAGTTTTTCACGTGACTTTTCCGGGATATGGGCTTTGGCATCATACAAAAGGGATGCAACATCGTATTGCGGGGCACCTTTCCTGCCACCCTGATAATCGATGAACCATGGTTCTCCTGATACTATCATAACGTTTGCCGACTGAAAATCCCTGTAGAGAAAATAATTCTGCTGCGTTTCCAGAAGAAAATCAGCGAGTAAATTAAAATCATGTTCCAGCCTCCGTTCATTAAAAGGAACTGCAACAAGCTTAAGAAACATATATTTAAAATAATTCATATCCCACATCATCGATTGTCTGTCGAAACTCCTGTGCGGATAACAGAGATCCAGATTAAGTCCGTCTATACCTTTTATCTGGAAATGGATCAGTTTATCAAGAATTTTACGGTACATATCCTCAGCTTCATTATCAAATCCTTCACCTTTGTGCTTTTGCTGAAGCCAGGTAAACAAGTTTATATCACCAAGATCCTTAAGGAAATAGATGAATTTTTCAGGTAAATATCCAAATATCTCCGGTACAGGGAGCCCCATGGAAATGAAATGTTCGGTGAAGCCGATAAAAGCTTCGTTTTCTTCAGTGTTTGGATTATGTGCGCCTATTACACTTCTGTCTCCGGCTGTAATTCTGAAATATTTTCTGTCGGAGCCGGATTGAGGTAAAGCTGCTATCTTTATATCAGATATCCCAAATAATTTTTTGTATCCATCTGATACAATGTCAATTTCACTCATTAATTACTTATATCTTATTGTTTGTTGCTGGTTGCTGGTTGCTGCTACTACTTACTTTTGTCTTTTGCCTTTTTACTTTTGCCTTTTTACTTTTGCCTTTTTACTTTCTTCGTCCACTGTAGCTTGAGCGAAGGTGGATTGTCTTTTGTCTTTACAATCTAATAAACACTCTCTTCCTGTAAAGAATCAATGTAACGGCCCATATCAGAATCACCTGAAGAATGGCAAACATCAGGCTGCCATTAAGATTACCTGCAATTGGCACACAGACCTTTGAATAAATCCAATCATAAAGGTTCATTGAATTACCGGTTGATGATATTTTAATTATCAACATAAGTCTTGTCCAAACTCCTGCAAGAAAATAGGCGAAAATAGCATTTGTACCAAATACAATAAAAAATGTTCCCCAGGTCTGAAATTTTAGAACATCTGTTATCAGGTAAATAACCGCAAGAACACCCATGGCAAGGCCAGCGGAATATAGAACATACGAACTTGTCCATAATGGCTTATTTATAGGAAATATAATGTTCCATAAATAACCAAGTCCTGCAGAAGCGGCACCAAACAAAAAAAGTTTAATTACGGTTTTCCCGTCTGCTGAACTTTTTCCGAGCATTCCCCCGATGAAATAGCCTATAACAACTGTACCGATAGAAGGGATAGTACTTAATAATCCTTCAGGTTCAAAAGGAATTCCAAATCCTTTATAAAGATGGTTCCTGCCAAGAATAGCAAGGTCTGCTTTAAGGACAAAGTTCCCTTCGAGGCTATAAGGATCAGCGCCACCGAAAAATGCCAGGATTCCCCAGTAAAGAAGCAGAAGAACTGCAACTACAATCCACAGATATTCACGTCTTACTGAGAGACAGATTATGGCACCTATCCCATACGCCAATGCAATGCGCTGAAGCACTCCCATTATCCTGAGTGTTGAATAATCCCTTCCAAAGTATGGAAAGATTGTCAGGAACAAACCAACTGCAAATATCATAACTGTGCGTCTTAATATTCTCAGGATGGAGCTTCCATTAATCTCATTGCCATATTTCTTTAAAGAATAGTATGTCGACATTCCTACAATAAAAAGGAAAAATGGGTAGACGAGATCAGTCGGCGTACAACCATTCCATTTTGAGTGCTCCAGAGGAGGATAGACATATTGCCAGCTCCCGGGAGTATTAACTATTATCATAAACGCCAATGTCAACCCTCTGAATATATCCAGAGAAACTAACCTTCCACTGCTTTTTGCCATAAATAAAATAAGATATTCTCCGGTAAAAATAATAATTAAAGCGGATTTCAGCTTTAGAACCAATCAGGAAGTAAAAATTCTTAAAATATACAAAATGCAACAGTTTTTTTGATTTCTTCCTTTGTGATACTTCGAGTAGTACTCAAAGGAGCAATGCTTTTAGATCACAATAATTGTTACTTTTGAATTTGAAATTTTTATTAATTCAAAGCCTCAATAAATCATGCAATTAAAAAGCCTTTTGTCAGCGCTGATTTTGACATTAATTCCCTTTATTCCTGTCAGATCACAAAATATAGACCCGCCTTTTTTAAAATACATGAACCATCCATGGGTCGATTCTGTTATGAAGACCCTCACAATTGACCAGCAAATAGCCCAATGCATCTGGATCGCAGGTTATTCGAACAGTGATGTATCTCACGAAGTTGAAGTAAGTGACATAATCAGAAAATATGGTGTCGGCGGTATTGTTTTCTTCCAGGGAACAGCTGCAAAACAAGCCGAATTGACCAATTATTATCAGAAGATATCAAAAGTGCCTCTGCTAATATCCCTTGATGCTGAATGGGGAGTTGGAATGAGGATTGAAAATGTTGATAAGTTTCCTTATCAGATGACACTGGGCGCAATAAAGAATGATTCACTTATCTATCAGTTTGGCAAAGCAGTTGCGTTACAATTCAAACGACTCGGAATTCAGGTGAACTTCGCTCCTGTCCTTGATATTAATGTAAATGCTCAGAATCCTGTTATAAACTACCGTTCATTTGGTGAAAACAGGGAAAAAGTTGCTGAGAAAAGCATAATGTACATGAAAGGAATGCAGGACAATGGCATTCTTGCAACAGGAAAACATTTTCCGGGTCATGGCGATACAAATGTTGATTCACACCTCGACCTGCCATTGATAACTCATTCCCGTGCAAGGCTGGACAGTGTCGAACTATATCCTTTCCGAAAACTGATCGGCGAAGGGATTGGAAGCATCATGGTTGCCCACCTTAATCTGCCGTCTCTTGACACAACAACCGGTCTTCCTTCCACTCTTTCTCATGTGATCATTAATGACCTTCTCAAGAATGAATTGGGATTCAAAGGATTAGTGGTTACCGATGCAATGATGATGAAGGCGGTGACAAAATACTTCAAGCCTGGTGAAGCCGATGCAAAAGCTCTTGAGGCTGGAAACGATGTAGCGGAGTTCGTTACAGATGTGGAAGCAACAATCAGGGAAACAAAAAATTATATTTCTCTGAAAAAACTTACAGCTGACGATATAGCCCTGAAGTGCAGAAAAGTGCTTGCACTTAAATACTGGTCGGGATTGGATAAGCCGCATATCATAAATAAAGGTAAAATCGACAAGGAATTAACCCCGATGATATCGAAAGCACTGATCCGTGAACTGTATGCCAATGCTTTGACAGTCCTGAATAACGATCACGAGATTATTCCTGTAAAAGATCTGCAAAATATTAAGATTGCTACGATAGCAATTGACAGAAACGATGTCTCTTCGTTTCAGAAAAGAGTTTCTGATTATTATCCTGCTGATCACTTTTTCATTGATCCTTCAGATACTGCAGCATCCCGAAGCCTCTTAAAAAAACTTTCATGTTACGATTTGGTCATTGCAGGGGTGTTTGATCTTGATCAGAGACCTAATCTTGGATTCGGAATAAAACCTGAACTTAATGTGTTTCTCGAAAAAATGATCTTAAATAATAAAACGATTATTACATGGTTTGGCAATCCTTATGGGATTGATAAAGTAAAAATTCTTGAGAAAGCTAACGGACTTATCCTGGCATATCAGGAAAATGAATGTACAGAGGACCTGTCAGCCCAGCTCATTTTCGGTGGAATCGGTGCAAAAGGTACTCTTCCGGTAACAATAAATAATAAATGGCCATCCGAATATGGGATTATGACTCCGGGCGATCTGAGGCTTCAATATGGACTACCTGAAAGCGTAGGAATGTCGTCGGCCGCCTTAAACTCCAGGATTGACTCTATTGCAAAGGCATATCCCGGATGTGTTGTCATGGCTGCCAGAAAAGGGGTTGTTGTCTTTCAGAAAGCCTATGGTTATCAGACCTATGATAACCGGACACCTATCAGAGAGGATGATCTGTACGATCTGGCATCAGTTACAAAGATATCTTCAACACTGGCAGGATTAATGCTTCTCAACACTGAAGGAAAGTTCTCTCCAGACAAGACTTTGGGCTTTTATCTTCCCGATTTTAAAAAAACCAACAAGGGGAATATTGTCATGCGAGATTTTCTGACTCATCAGGCAGGGTTAACCCCATTTATACCATTCTGGAAAGAGACAATTAAAAAAAATGGAAAGTTCAGACCTCGTACTTTCAGTTATGAATATGGAAAAAAATATCCTGTTGAAGTGGCGCAGGGCCTCTATATCAATAAGAATTACAGGAAGAAAATGTTCAATGAAATAAAAAAGAGCTCTCTCGGTGAAAAAAAATATGTCTATTCAGATCTTACGTTTATTATAGCTCCTGAAATTATTGAAAGATTGACCGGACAGAAATGGTACGATTTTGTGACAGACAGCATATATAAAAAAATCGGTGCAGTGGAAATGGGTTTTAACCCATATAAAAAATTTCCACTAAGCAGGATCGTCCCTACCGAGTATGACTCTCTGTTCAGGAAACAGCTTTTGCATGGCACTGTTCATGATGAAGGTGCTGCAATGCTGGGTGGAATTTCGGGACATGCAGGCTTGTTTTCGAATGCCAATGATCTTATGAAGCTGATGGAACTTTACCGGAGAATGGGTGAGTATGGCGGACAGCAGCTCATAAGCAGGAGTGTTCTGGAAGAGTACACAAGAGTCCAGTTTCCGGAGAATAACAACCGGCGGGGACTGGGATTTGATAAACCCCTCCTGAATAATTCACAACTGTCACAAAAAGATTCATATCCGGCAAAAAGCGCCTCAAAGGCGAGTTTTGGCCATTCGGGCTATACCGGCACTTTTGTATGGGTCGATCCCGTATATGATATTACTTATGTTTTCCTGTGTAACAGGGTCTATCCGACAAGAAAAAATGAGGCTCTTTATGATCTGAATATCAGGTCGGAGATACTGCAGGCGATTTATGATTCGATAAAGAAATAGGCATGAGGCGTAAGCAAATATACAATATGGAAAACTTAATGGTTCTGATAAGAAATCATTGCCACGTAAAGCTGATTACATTCGAAGGTTTTCCAAGTGCTTCTTTATTAATAGGATGGTAAATAGTTTGTCCCTGGGTTAAAAGGTAAAATCTGATATAAATTATGCCGGGCGGTAAGTTCATGTAGATGTCATAAATAACCGCGGGTGCTTTATAAGAGGATGCCAAAGACCAGTTCGAGACTATACCTGAAACCAGTCCGGAATAATTATCACTGGAAACATCCTCAGTATTACCGTAGTAACCAACCAGGATATAATAAGGGAATGGAATTATCGTATCTCCATCAATCTTTAAATAAACCAGCAGCTCACCAACGGAAGACAAAACCTTAATGCTATCTATAGTTAAGTTATAGTCGGGTATTTCATAAATAGATCCATCTTTCAACGTTGGACTATATCCTCCAATATGATTAAAGGTGTAAGAATCTTCAGATTCAATGTAATTTTCCTTTTGCAGGTCAATTCTGTATTTTCCATACTTCATGTTCTCAAATCGATATATACCATGCATATCAGTAAGGTTGGTACTAAGTAGTGCTGCATCGGTGTAAAGACTGACCTGAACTCCTGAATTATCTGATGAATTAGTCAGGTCCTGATTGTAAACGGTGATTTTCCCCATTATATCTCCTGTTAATAGCTCTTTATCCTTTTTACAACCGAATAATATTAATGTCAAAATACAAAACAGGCCGATGATCCTCATATAAATCTATTTTAAGGCATAATAAAACTCATTACCTGAGAGTGTTTTTCAGGTATCAGAGTAGATAACTCATCAAAACCAAAATATTTATCGAAATATCCGTTGTTGATTTCATTCGGATTACAAACATATCCTATTAAGAAAACTTCCGAACCGCTTTTAAATGGCAGATAAGCAGGATCAAAAGTGAAAACTATTTTTCCTGAACCTGAATCATCAAAAGCAGGATAAAGGAATGGATGCACACAGGTATAATTTATATATGATACATTTTTTATACTATCCGTAAACAGAACAACAGGAAGTGGACTTGGTAAAGCTCCAGTAGAAGAACTCATGTCGGTTTCTATAATAACTACCGGATTAGGACCAAATCTCTGATTAGTCTCAACGCTTATATTAGACAACGATGGCATTACAAATTTGTCATATCTTTTGAACAGCGAAACTTGACTAACATTTACCGTATCATTGCCGAAGAGCTGAATATTGTACATTTTGATCGTCCCATAACCTTCTTTGGTAAAATCCAGTCTGTAGGTCCCATTCCCGAGTCCTGTAATCACATAATGGCCTCCCTCTCCTGTTTGAGTAAATGTATTACCATAAGGGCCTGAAGCGACAACCTTAATATTTGCGTTTTCACCCATCGATTCGTACACATCACAGTAACCTGAAATAACGCTGTTTGTGAACATGGGCACCATATCCTTCTTACAAGAGAAAAATAGGAAAAAGCCTTGTAACAGAATAATCAGGCAAATCTTATTCAGGCATAGTATATGAATACTGAGCCGATTCTTTACCCAGGGCAGGATAAACAATCCGATTATTTTCATAGTCAAAGTATGAATCGATACCAAATAAATACCAGTGATTGAACAAAGTTATACCTGAGCCATAGAAAGGACTTGCGCAAGCCTTAAAGTAAATTTCTTCCCCCGGTTTGAAGGGAAGGCCCGGATGTCTTTCCAGGGGTGTTAAATAATATAGCTGTCCGTAAAACAGGTCACCTTTTTTAACTAAACCCAGATTAGTGAGAATCAGCTCTGCTGTTTGCGTATCAAAATTTTCCTGCAATGATATAAATAACTGAATATAAATAAATTCATGTTCCATGGCAGTAAGTGAACATCTGCAATAAATGGTGTCATTTACAATATTCAGATAAGTGATCTCAGTTGCGGGCAATTGATAAAGAAAGAATGCAGAACCATTTATAGAATGGTCAAAGACCATATTAAGCACAGTCGGCTCACCTCCAAGATGTTGAATGTTAAACTGCCTTAGTGTTCCGAATCCCGGTTTCGCAAAGTTCAACTCATAAGTTCCTGCAGGCAGGTTTTCAAATTCAAACCTTCCGTTTTTATCTGAAAAAGTGCGATATATTTTATACTTTCCAATAGCTATTATCAGGACACCGCTATGGTCACTTAGAACGTGTGAGAACTCATCGAAGGTATAAACATAGCCAACCAGGCTACCTTTCAGATCAGGAAGAAATTCATCCTTTTTACAATTCTTTAATATTAAAGATAAAAAGAACAGACAAACAATTATAATGTACTGTCTTGACTTCATGTCCCTAATTTACGAAAAAAACCAGACTGAAGATTACAATCTGGTTTCTTTTTTGGTGCCCAGAACAAGACTCGAACTTGCACACCGTAACCGGCACCAGCCCCTCAAGCTGGCGTGTCTACCAATTTCACCATCTGGGCGAAAATCAACACGTTACACTTCTATCTGACATCATTTTACTAAAGATTCAGATACTTACCAGGACAACAATATTTTCTACAGAGAAGGATAAAAGAGGGGTTTGCTTCTCAAATGCTTCTCAAAAATGAATGTTAAATTTTATGTAAGAAAATCATGTACAGAAAGTAAAATCATTATCTGTATTCTTAAAGATCATGCTAACATGCTCAGGTTATCAACAGAGCATACCATCTCGGTTAATCACTGGGATGCAAAAAGTCAGAGGGCAAAGAAGACCATGATAGGTTATGAACAACTGAATGATACCCTGGATCATCTTAAAATGGAAGTTCTTAAGCAAATACTGGAATATAAACTACATGGTGTTACTGAATGGCCTGTACTTAAACAGTATCTCAAAAAGTATTTTCGCCCAGAGGCAGTAGAACGGATTGATGGATCCGATTCAAGATCCAGTAATCATTCTATAGTTCAGATGTTCGATGTTTTTCTTGCTGCAAGAATGTCAGAATATAAGCCTGAGACAATTCGTAAGTACAAGATATTACAGAAGGTTTTGATAAGCTTTCAGAAATTCCGCAAGAAAAAAATCCAGTTATCTGATATTTCGTTCTCACTTATGGAAGAATTCAGGCTATACCTTCTTGTTGAACGTAAGAATCGTAATGATACCATTTATAAAATGTTAGCAGCATTAAAATGCATGATCAAATGGCTGAATAAAAATGGATTTTCGATCGATTCCCGCAGTCTGGAAGTTCGACAGAAGGTAAAAGTGAAGCATGACATAGTAACCCTGTCATTGCAAGAATTATTGCAGATTGAAAGTGTAAAAGTGAATATTTACCAGGAACCAATACGCGATTGTTTTTTGTTTCAGGTTTACACAGGTCAACGATTTTCTGACATGCAGCAACTTGTACCGGAACAGGTGATGGATAATGTCTGGAAATTTAAATCCATCAAAACCGGAAAAGATATGCATGTACCAATGGTTGGATGGTGTGGCAAAGCAAGAGAAATTGGTGAAAAGTACAGTTTCAGATTTCCAAAGTACTCCCTGCAATATTTTAACAGGGAGATTACAAAGATTTGCAGAGAGGCTAAAATTACAAATCCTGTTAATCTTACCAGATACCAGGGGAGCAATCTTCTTCAGTTACAAAAACCTAAGTGCGACTGGGTATCGAGTCACACTGCAAGAAGAACTTGTGTAAGTATATTGCTTGAGAAAGGTGTCCCTCCTACTGTTGTAATGAAACTTACTGGTCACTCCAGCATTCAAACAATGATGCTTTATGAACGTACTACTAATGAAGCATTAATAAGCTCTTTATTGTCTATTTGTCACACGGAGTAATTTATTAAAATGCAGTCAAAACAGGCGCTTCTATATTAATCCCCTGCTCAGTAATATTTGTTTCAGACTTTGGGTTCCATTTATTTGAATTGTACTGAACCCAAGCTCATTTGCTGTTTCAATATTTTTCAGACTATCGTCTATAAACAACGACTCGTTTGCAAGAAGATCGTATCTTTTCAACAGTAATTGATAAATTTCCTTCCCCGGTTTTACTACCTTTTCCTCACCTGATACAATGATACCTTCGAAAACTTTAAAAAATTCATATTTGGGACAAATAACAGGAAATGCCTCAGCCGACCAATTTGTTAATCCAAACAATCTGTATTTTGATTTCAGGGGATTCAGCAATTCTGTATTCTCAGAAATTTTACCTTTTATCATTAACTCCCAGTTATACTGATACATTTCAATCTCCTTTCCATACTTAGGATGAAGCTCCAGAAGTTCACGGGTAATCTCAGAAAATGAAAACCCTGCATCGTGCTTCATATTCCATTCAGGGCTCCATACCTTACTGAGGAAGTACTCCATCTCACTTATGTCACTGAAGACATCTTTATAAAAGTACCTGGGATTCCAGTCAATCAAAACTCCGCCAAAGTCAAAAATTATATTTTTAATTGCCATTTAATTATTTTTTCCCCCCCTTCTTGTCTTTCACTGCATCCGACTATTGGAATGAATACAAAAATGGTGAAAATTTATGAAATTAAGATGAGTGTCAGGAAGTAAGGTGAAACCCGGTCTGTTCCTGCTGAGGAGCCCAAAAAAGAAAAAAACGCAATCAACTGATAATTAGTTTAATTGCGTTTCTGATAAGTGAACCTGGAGGGGTCTGGTCCGTAGCCAGATGCTCTATCCAATTAAGCTACAGGTAATTAAAACATCATTTGAAAACTACTGAGTATAATAGCTAATTAATTGGTAGGTTAGTTGGTAGGTAATAATGTACGTTGTGATATTCCAGATGCAAGAAAATCCCCTTCCTTGTTCATTAAATATATCCAATTTCCCCATAATAAAGAGCTTCAAAAACACCATAATAATATCAGTTGAAAGGGGCTCCTGAACTCCAACTTTCGATTGGCCATTTTTGTATCCAGGAAGGCCATCTATATATATGATAAAACAATCATAATAAGGTTGTTATCTTCAAGACATTCTACTATAATATAGGTATTGAAGTTCACTTCAGTTACTGCTAAATATTCCTTTGAAATATTGAAAGCTAACTTATAAAGATTTAATCAAATAAGCTTGCCAGTGAAACAGTCTTTTACGAAGACTCTTTTTTTCAGTTCTGGGGGCAATATTTCTGAAAAAGTATATATAAAGGTAGGTTTTAACTTAAAAACTGCCCCCTATATCAAAAAAGTATTAACAGATTTAAGATTACACGAAAAATGAAACAGATTTTATTTAATTATGATACTGAGTTTGCATCAGAATCAATGAGCGTTATTCCTTCAGGATATATTGATAAAAGTATTTGCGCGTGTGGCATGACAACAGTTGCCCTAGAAAATAATAAGAGCGTGGTACTTGCGGTGCCAACGATATACCTGGCAATTAATAAAGCGGATCAATATCCTAATGAACGAAGCAACAATACTGTCCTGCCAGTTTGGGGAGATACATGTTCAACGGAAATTGATGATTACGTTAACAGCTCCCCTATTACAAAGATCATCTGTACTTATGACAGCCTCCGGAAAGTAAAGCATCTGCTTCCGTATTGCCATTTAATTATAGATGAGTCGAACATGCTTCTTTCTGCCACCAAGCAGAGACCTGAAGCAATTGCTACACTATTTGAGATTGCAAATGAATATCAGGATACCGTTAGTTTTATTAGTGCTACACCAATTCCTTTGCAATACATGCCAGATTGGATAAGTGAAATCGATCAGGTCAAGATAGCGTGGAGTAATATTATGAAGGCAGTTCCAATCATATGTGAAAGGACATATCCATTTAAATCATTGAGCGATGAGTTCCTGAGACCCTTAAAACGTAATAATTCAATGACTCTTTCCGGGAAGACATTTAGCAAGGTCATTGTCTTTATTAATACTGTTAGTCAGATCTCAAAAGTCATAAAGGATGCTGAACTAAGTAAAAGTGAATGTGGGATAATCTGTGGTGACAGTTTAAAGAATGATATTAAGATATCTGGAATTGACCGGTACAGAAGCGGACCACTGCCAAAGTATCTTTTTATTACATCTTCCGGATTCTGTGGAATCGATTTGATTGATGATGATGCTATGACCATTGTAGTCAGCAACACGGGTAAGGACTGGCAGATGATAGATATGCTTACAGATTTGAAGCAGGCAATATCGAGGCAGAGAAACAAGAATAATCCAAATTATGGTTGCTATATATACATCTACAATCAATCCATATTCAGTCAGGATGAAGGGCAGCTCTTAAATAAAATCGAGAATGTCCGAAGGAAGATAGAGTTGAACATTCCGTATTATGATGACCTTAAAAGCAAAGGACAGGAGTCATATTTCATGTGTGATAATGATTTCAAAGCGTATACCCTCTTCAAAGATGGCAGATATACAATCAATGAACAGGCTTTCAATTCTGATAAATACTTCATAATGGAGACCAGAAGACAATATGTCGACGGTTTTAATATCAAGGGTTATTTTGGTAATGTTACACTTAATGAACCGGCGTTTATCCCAAAAGATGTCTCGTATCGTGATCTTATAGGATATTTTGAAGATAATCATTATGATGGAGTTATCGATTGGGGAATTTACTCTACGAGAGTTGAGTGGATAAGTCTTATTGAAGATTCTTACAAGATTTACAGGAAAGTCTGGAAGGACTACACTTATGCAAAAGAAATGGTGGAAAATCATGATGACACCCACAAGCTCATTTTAATAGATATTAAAAAGAACTTTGCAGTTGGATCCACTTATTCCAGAAGCAGAGTCAAAGAAATCCTCAATAAGATATATTGCACCCACAAAATTAACAGAGTCCCCAAGCATTATGATCTTGAAGAAGCTTTGACCATTAAGGGGAAAAAGATTAATGGAGAACGAATGATTGAAATACTTGGGAAGAAGAAGTAGTAGAATAGTATCTATTTATGTTTTTTCTGTCATCCTTTTATATAAGGATAAAAGGCTGAGTAGAAGTGAGCCCAGCTTTTTTAGAAACATATTCATTTATATATATATGTATATTACTATATACATACTCGTATGAAGATGATTTATCTCTATTGAATCCGGCTTAATTTTACATCCGGGAGCTGTAAAATTACCACATGTGATTTAAACCATATTTTCAGAAAAATTTTATTTTTTTATAGGGCCCCCCTTTTTTACATGTCTTCGTGGAAGAGGGCATCCGTTATCATTTACCCCCCCGTCAACTTCCTATTGGGAAACTTATTAAATTTCAAAAAAGGGTACACGCCACCCTCCACACACCCTTCATTTCTATGGGAGTTTCATGACCTTTTTTTCAACACCGAAATCGTCGTAATCTTTAGAATTTGGATAGCATTCTTTATGTCCTTCTGACCGGTAAACGTTACAGGATATTCTGTGTGCTATTATTCATTTAATGTTTAACTAATAACTATTAAAATGCTAAAAGTAATTGATGCCCAAACGAGGGTAAACTCGAAATCGAAAGAAGAATACAACATTGTTGTACTTCAAGGAAATGTAGAAGTTCAGAAGTCGCAGGCAACTGGCAAATTCTATCTTCGTTCAAAGACCATTTCACTTCCTACAACACTTAACCAGAATGAAGCTAAAAAATTAATTGGATCTAGCATCCCTGGAGAAATTGTGAAGGTAGATTGTCCTGAATATCTTGTCCCGGTACCTAATAGCACCCGGAAATTGAAGATTACGCATACTTACGAATATTCAAATTCTGCAGAGGACAAAGCGACTGTTTAATTGTCTTTCTTAAATCTTGAGGGGTTGGTTCGAAAGATCCAGCCCTTTTTTGTTATTAATCATTTAGCCATGTAAAAATGAATGCCAAAACGATTACAAAAAAATTAAGACAATTCCACGGAACTTCAATGTATCATAAACATTTGTACCCTGGTAAGAGTCCTCTTTTAATGACGGACGGAATTAAGTTTGTCAGAGACACTCTGGATGCATTTTGGTTAATGGATAGTTTATTAATCTATCAGTCTCATAAAGCTCTCAGAGATGTGAAATTTCAAATTTGGGAGTTAAAACAAAGCCCGAAAGATATGACTTGGAACCTTTCATGCCGGAGCGATGTAGGGACAAAGCCCTTAATCTCTCAATCAATAGAATTTTCAGATTTCCCTTTGAATTTCATTAAGATCTGGATAATTGATGGCGTCGTAATATTACCATCTGAATACTAGATGAGTACTTCTTTCGTAAGATGAGAACCAAGAAAAAGCGAAGAAGTTTGTAAGGGTTTTATGTGCTGCATAACCGCCAAAATTCCGGGCACGAATAAATCCCTATAGCGAGTCATTAGAGCCAGCCTGGGATCGTTGCAATAGAAGTTATCATATCGCGTTCCAGAAGGTTTTAATAGCACGCTATGGCCATTGAAGGTTGCCTTAAATCTGGTTGATATTGTTTCAGGTATTTATCCTTAATTCCTGGTTAATAGGTCCAAAAAAATCGAACGCCAGGATTCCGCCATCCATTTCCTTTATGTGAAGTGGGTGGCTTTTTTAAGTTGTTGAGTCATGCTGTATTTTGTTTTCGGCTATTTTGAGATGGTTCAACTCAACTATAAAATCTCAAGAACCACTGAAAACTAACCGTGCTAATTCCATCCATCTCGGTTAATACCTGGGTGGATGGTTTTTATTTGACTCGTGTACCAAACTTTCCTATCTTTATCAAAATGAACCTCTGAACATGGCAAGCCTCATCCCCGGATACGAATACGACATCTTTATCAGCTACCGCCAGAAAGACAACAAGGGCGACAGGTGGGTAAGTGAATTTGTCGATGCTCTGAAGACAGAACTTGAATCAACCTTCAAGGAAGAGATCAGTGTGTATTTTGATATCAATCCACATGATGGACTCTTGGAGACGCATGATGTTGATGAATCGCTGAAAGATAAACTCAAATGCCTGATTTTCATTCCAATTATTTCTCGCACATATTGTGACCCTAAGTCATTTGCATGGGAGCATGAATTCAAAGCATTTGTTGAACAGGCTTCTAAAGATCAATTCGGATTAAAGGTAAAATTGCCTAACGGTAATGTGGCAAGCAGGGTATTACCTGTTCGGATATATGACTTGGACACAAGTGATATTAAATTATGTGAATCCGTACTAGGAGGTGTGCTTCGCAGTGTTGACTTTATTTATAAATCTGCAGGAGTCAACAGACCATTAAACCAATCAGATAATCCCGAAAAAAACCTCAATAAAACTTATTATCGTGATCAAATCAACAAAGTTGCTAATTCAATAAAAGAGATTATAACTTCCATAGAACAACCTATTACACAAAAAGAAGAAGTACCAAAGGAAGTTTTTAAACCAATAGCATTACCTCGGAAAAATAATAGAATAAAAATTATCATTGCAACTGTCGTTGTTCTTGCACTGATTATGATTGGGTATTTCTTAATCCAAACCCTATCTAAACCAAAAGTACAGCTTGAAAAATCAATTGCAGTGTTACCTTTTAGGAATGACAGTCCAAATGATTCAACAACTTACTTTCTGGATGGTGTCATGGAAGAGATACTCAATAATCTTCAAAAGATCAGTGATTTCAGCAGGGTTCTTTCACGTAATTCAGTTGAACAATACAGAAACAATACTACCAAATCTACACCTGAAATTGCAAAAAAACTGAATGTAAATTACATCGTTGAAGGTAGTGGTCAAAAATATGGCAACAAGTTTGTTCTTCGGGTGCAATTAATTGTTGGCAATAATGAAAAGCATCTATGGGGTAAATCATATGATCATGAAATACGGGAGACCAGTGATATAATTAGTATCCAAAGTGAAATTGCACAGTCAATAGCGGCAGAACTGAAAACAATTATTACCCCTGCGGAAAAACAACTCATCAATAAAATACCAACTACCAGTCTGACAGCATACGATTTTTATCAACAGGGAAGAGAAGAACATACAAAATATTGGATTAATAATAGTAATGGTGCAGCACTACAAAACGCTAAAAATTTCTATAATAAATCATTGAAATATGATTCTACTTTCGCTCAGGCATATTCAGGTCTGGCATGGGTATATTGGGACAAGCATTCTGGGAAAGAAAAGGAATATTTTTCAGAAAATTACATGGATTCTGTTTTGATTCTTACAAAAATTGCTCTTTCCTTTGATGATCATTTGTCTGAGCCACATACTTTAAGAGGAAAATATTATAATGAAATCGGGAAACCAGAACAGGCTATTGAAGAATTTAATAAAGCCATAAAACTCAACCCAAACGATTGGATAGCCTATTTTGAAAAAGGAAACTTCTCTTATTATAGTACTGACCTTATTAATATGATTTATTGTTTTCAAAAATCTGCATCCCTTAATCATGGAGCAGAATTACCCTCTTTATTAGGAGACATTGGGTTTGCGTACCAGAACGCTGGATTTCCCGAAAAAGCTAAGCAATATTATCAGGATAGATTGAAATTGGATGGAGATTCACTGGGATATTATCTTAGTTTAGCTGATCTTGAAGGAAATGACAATAAAACCATTGAACTTGAAAAAAAGCCTATGCGATAGATTCAACCAATACGGGTATACTGTATACATTAGGACAAGTTTACGAATTTCTTGGTCAGTATAAAGAATCATTAAAATATTGGGGAAAGTTAATTGAAATATTGAAAGCTAAGGGAGGAATCAATATAGCTGGTTTGCAACGCATAGGATATGCTTACTGGCAAAATGGCTATAAAAAAGAGGCTGAATACTATTTCAATGAACAAATAAAAAATTGTAACAAGTCGATTGAAATGAAGCGATTATATAGTGGACAAATTTCATATACATATTATGATCTTGCAGGCATATATGCTTTCAAAGGAGAGAAGGATAAAGCATATAAAAATTTGAGAATTTTTAATCAATTCCAGCGGATGCCTTTATGGATGGTAAGATTTATAAAAACTGATCCTTTGTTCGACAGCATCAGAAATGAGCCAGAGTTTCAGCAGATTACCAAGGACATTGAAGCAAAAACTCAAGTAGAGCATGAAAGAGTAAGGAAATGGCTTGAAGAGAAGGGGATGTTGTAAGTTTTATTTAACCAAGTAAAAAGGTACTCGGTCACTCTCGTTCAGCTGCATGAAGGGATTGCCTGTTAAGGTATGCCGCTGAATCGTTCCCTCGTTTGAGTAGTGCGACCCGCGGCATCCGGCATTAATCCTCAATCGCAGGCTTTACATGATGTAATATTTTGTGAGTCGGAAAGGTCGAAGCCTACGGTAACAAGTTAACCTTTCCTTTATCACAAAATACCGCCTGCTAACTTGGAGGAACGCCGGCTGCAATCGCAAAACCGGTCGCACTTCTATTCTTATTAATTCAATTATTAATCATGAAACCTGATCATTGGTCAGGTTTTTCTATTTCTAGTTATCACTAATCCAATTAATCATGAATGTAAAATGTAGAATTTGTGGCGAATTTTTCTGTCCGTCTGATGACAGTTTAGATCTTATTTTAGAAGGAATTACATCTGAATCGGTGAACATTTGCGACGATTGTCAAGATCTAGTGGAGCTCTCTGAATATGATCTTTCAGATTCATTTTCAGATTCCGGTCTATGAATAAATTGTTGAAAGTTCCCCAGGCATAAAGGCTTGGGGAACTATTCAGTAAGTTTTTGAATTCATAATTTACTTAAAAATCAAAAAAATATG
>JBEKDR010000086.1:0-17730 GCA_050014255.1 Bacteroidales bacterium
CCAAAATTTCAAAGAACGATTTTAAAAATATTAATGTAAACGAACTAGTGAAACAAATTTTAACCTTAGATGTAAACGAACTACTGACATTTTGATGTAAACGGACTATAGAAATTTATCAAATAAGCATTAACCAATCGCTAATGTAGTTCAGTTAAAAATCATTTCTTAATTATTTAATTGAATTTTTTGTCCTATTCGTGCAATTTATGAAAGATAAGAAAATAGTCGTTAATATATAGAGTAATTGCTACACTTTAGCGCATCCTTCCATAAACAAGGTTGATAGATATACAACAGTAGGTGGTCAAGTATCACCTTTTTTATTGGTATACTATTTCGGTTATGAAAGCTAATTTAGCTTTGATCTTTAATCTTTAATCTTTAATCTTATAATGTGTTATAAATCAATAGGCTTAATCTTTTGGATACGAGTACATTTAACGAAGTGAAAGTAATTTGATTTAAATTAAAAGGTTATAAGTGTAACAATTTTGATGATTAATCGTTATATAAGTCAAACTAATCAAAAAAATTACAATATTTGTCAAAATAATGTTTGTGAAGGAAGTATCTATATTAATATTTTGTTTGAGCAGTTTAGTAGCCTCAGCTACTGACTATTATATTAGTTCAACAGGAAATGATGCTGCAAATGGTCTTTCTTCTTCAACGGCATGGAAGACGATAGCAAAGATTAATTCTGGTTTTTCTGCTTTTAAGCCAGGTGACAGGATTCTTTTTAATCGTGGTGATACATTCAATGGAACATTAAATATATCAAAATCCGGATCAATTGGAAATCCAATAACAGTAGGAGCTTATGGAACGGGTGCAGACCCTGTAATAAATGGATTTGTGACTATTACTGGTTGGACTAATGTTGGAGGTGGCATTTATTCTAAAGTTGTTTCATGCGAGTCTACACCAATTATGGTAACAGTCGATGGTGAAAATACTGGTATGGGTAGATTTCCAAATAAGGGATGGATGACAATTGATTCTCATAATTCAAATTTATCACTGACTAATGCAGATTTAAATAGTACTATAACTGATTGGAAAGGTGCAGAAGTAGCAATAAGAGTAAATTATTATACAATAAATCATCTGCCAATTACAAATCATACTGATCGGACATTAACGTTTTCAACCGGATCAGTTTATAATCTTATTGATGGATATGGTTTTTTTATTCAAAATGATTTAAGAACTCTTGATGAATATAAAGAATGGTATTATAATGCTTCAACATCAACATTCTATATGTATTTTGGATCTGAAGTTCCTGCTAACCATACAATTAGAGTAAGCATAATAAATAATGCATGTAACATCAGCAATCAAAGCTATATAACATTTGATAATTTATCATTTCAGGGATTTAATAATAACACATTTACTTTAAATACTACACCACATATTACAATACAAAACTGTTCAATATCGTTTTGTGGAGGAAATGCTATTGATGGGGTTGGTGGCCAAGCAGGAACTTCATCTTATTTTGTATTTAACAATAATACAATTAATGATATTAACAATAATGGGCTTATTCTAAAAGATCAATTTACCAATGTAACAATAAGTAATAACAAAATATCTAATGTTGGATTAATATCAGGAACTGGTTATCCAAAATTAATTGCCACTCACACTGGAATTTATATAGGATATGGAGCCACAGGTAATACAAGTACAGTTATAGAATATAATAATATCAGTAATATTGGTTATTCTGCGATTGATTTTGCAGGAACAAATGTAACAGTTCGATTTAATTATATTAATGGTTTCTGTTTAGAAAGAGATGACGGAGGCGGAATATATACTTATGACAAT
The DNA here is from genome assembly GCA_050014255.1 of Bacteroidales bacterium. GTDB lineage: Bacteria > Bacteroidota > Bacteroidia > Bacteroidales > VadinHA17 > LD21. The sequence goes on from JBEKDR010000086.1 coordinate 1,843, forward strand.
GTTACTAACGATTCAAATGCATGCAATGTTTTAAATAATATAGTTTTAAACGGAATTGGTGATTTAAGTGGAACTCCAAGTGGATCAGGTCATTGTGTAGCTGGGATTTATTGTGATGGTTATTCAAATGGGATCACAATAACTGGTAATACAGTCGCCAATTGTTCTCATGCTGGTTATTTGGGGAATAGCAATACTAATGGAGTCATTACAGATAATACATTTTACAATAATGAAGTACAAATCTATTTAGATTGCATTTCTTATAGTAACGGGCAGAATAATATCCAGCTAAAAAGAAACATAGCTTTTTGTAAAACAGAAAACCAACTTTCTCTTTTATATACAGCTTATTCTGAATTGACTTCTACTGCTAATTTGGATGATAATTATTATGTAAGACCTATAGATGATAACGATGTGATTAATAACTGGATATACCCTGGGAAAGAGGTATATTATTCCATTGCTCAATGGCAATCACATTCAGGTCAGGATGCCAATTCTCATAAATCACCCATAACTATTGCAGATACAAATAAAATTAGGTTTGAATACAACGCTTCAAATTCGAACAAGGAAATTGCTTTGGGAGGTGATTACATTGATATTAAGGGTACTAAATATTCGGGCAGTATAACATTATTGCCATATACTTCTGCCGTTTTAATGTTAGATCCTAATCCTTCAGCTCCACCTTCTAGCCCTGTCTATGTTAGCTCTGCCATAGAAAATGTTACTCCTTCTGTTTTAGAAATGGTTTATAATCTTAGTCTTACCGGTATTGTTCCTGCTGCTTCTGCCTTTACTGTTCAGGTTAATTCTGTTACCAGGCCAGTGAATGAAGTTGTTGTTTCAGGAACCAATGTTCTGCTTACTCTTGCAAGTCCGGTAGTTAATGGAAACGTAGTAACAGTTACCTATATTAAACCATCAGCTAATCCCTTACAGACAGCCTCAGGGGGATTAGCATCAAGTATTAGCAACCAAGCGGTAATCAATAATTGTATTAATATTGCTCCTGCTGTGGCAATAACTTCTCCGATTATGAACAGCTCATTTTCCTCTCCAGCAAATATTACGATTACAGCCAGTGCTTCAGATACTGACGGTTCTGTTAGTTTAGTAGAGTTCTACAATGGTAGTACTAAAATTGGTTCAAAGACTACAGCTCCATATTCATTTACCTGGAATAATGTAGCAGCGGGCATTTATTCTTTAACTGTTGTTGCTACGGACAACCTGAATGTGAAAACCATTTCATCAGCAATCTCAATTTCTGTTATTAATAGCACAAATACTGTAAATCAGCCTCCGTTTGTCGAAATCTCTAATCCCCTCAAAGGTAATATGTATATAACGAATTCTACAATTACTATCGATGCTGTTGCTACTGATCCGGATGGCACTATAATTAAGGTTGAATTCTACAGTGGAAAGACTAAACTAGTCGAATTGACTTCACCACCCTATTCATATACCTGGAAAGATGTCACACCAGGTACCTACTCAATAACGGCAGTTGCAACGGACAATTTAAATGCAACTACTACTTCATCAGCAATTGAATTTGAAGTAGTGTCTAATACTAAGTACGATGCTAATTCGAAAATTCTTAATCTTTATCCAAATCCCAATGACGGTCATTTTTCGATTGAATTTATCATTCCACTTCAAAATGAAAAAAATGAAGTAATAATTACCGATTTAGCAGGTAAACAGGTTTATGTTGACACTTTATCAAATGAAGAAACTTCAAAGCAATTTGATTTATCTTACATTAAATCCGGTATTTATATTATGATGATTATCTGCAAGGAAATATTGGTCACGAAAAAATTTATTAAAAACTAATTAATAAATAATTTTCTGATAACATGTTATAAGTTTAATGTTACACCTGCTGTCTTTCATCAACTTATTATCACCGAACCATCCATGAGATATTCCACCCTTAAATTCAAGATACTTTCTGGTAAAAGGGACTGGTGTATAATCTAGAACAATAATAGAAACTTTGGGCATTGGCCGGGAATTACCAGACCATAATAATCCTCCTGAAGAAAAGGAGCTGTCCTGGTTCCCGAATTTCTCCTCCATACTGCCTGCCAGAAAATTCACAAAATGAAATTTTAACCGCAGATAGGCCTGATGCAGATAAAGCTTATTGTTTTTACTCAGTCGGCCTATAATATCTAAACCATAATCGTAATCAATGTTTTTGTCAACTGATAAATTCGTCTTTAGTCCCAACCTAATTCATGAATTAAACTTATTTGGTGTTATCAGACCATATTGATTAGACATTAGCCAGAATGGAGTTTGCTAACCCACTGACAATACTACTCCGGGTTCAATTGAATAACCGGGTGATTTGATGAACTGTGAATAAGCTGACGTATTGAAATATGCCAGTAATAAAAGGAACAAAAGCTTTTTATTGCAATACGTTCTTTCGGAATTGAAAGTACAAAAATAAAATTTCGTCAATGAATTGAAACTAGGTCACAGCGGAAAGAAGAGTGAATTAAGAGTTTATTCATATCATTGCATTGGAAAAGGGCTCTTGTGATGAAATACGAAAACACATTCCTGATGCACCTGGGAACATTATATTATTGCGTTCTTAGGTATAACCAGCTTATCAACTAACTGTTTGATGAATTCTAAAATGAGTTTTCTCAGCATGCCCCTATCAATATTCTGGCTTGTTCTTCTGACAGGGATAATCTTTTATTTATTTAAATATAAGAGAACCGGCTTGATATTTGGTTCCCTTTCAATTCTCTGGCTTACATTGATCTCATTTCCGTTTGTGCCATCAATACTGGTAAGGTCACTCGAAGATCGTTTTACCCAACTTATGGAAATATCACAAATTCCAAAAGGTAAAACAATTGTTATTTTAGTTTTGGGCGGCGGGCGTTCAGAATATAATAATCTGTCTTCAAAAGGGAAACCGACGCTCGATTCACTAAGCAGATTATCAGAAGGAATCAGGCTGCACAGTCTATTGCCCGGGAGTCATCTGGTATTTTCAGGTGCGTCAAGAGGTCAAAAGTACGGTCATGTAGAGATTTTAAAGCAAACTGCACTCGCTATGGGAGTGGAAGAAAAAGAAATCAGCCTACTTCCTGCATCTGATAACACACGGATGGAGGCATTTAATTTTACAAATAAATTCGGAACCGGTAACACTCTTATCCTTGTTACCGATGCTATACATATGCCTCGAGCAATGTTGCTTTTCAGAAAAGCAGGACAGATACCGATCCCTGCACCAACGAACCACCTGGTGAAATCAGACTGGAAAAATGGAATAAGAGATTGGTTTCCATCATCATCGAACATCGCCATGATGGAATATGCTATGCATGAGTTTGGAGGGTTGGTTTATGCCAGGTTGTTTTACAGGGGAGTTGCTGATGTAAAAAAAGAAAAGAAATGAAATGGTTTAAAGCTGGAAAAGTGTCAACCGAAGAGTGTACGATGCGCAGTATTTCTGAACCCTGAACAATTTACTCGTTTAGCGTGCCCAGAACAGTAAAGTTTACTCAACCGAACGTACAAAAATAGAATTTCGTCACAGGAAAATAGACATTTGTCATGTAATTATAGACTTTCGTAAAAATCTTCAACTAAACATGTTCTGTTTAAGTATGTTCTAACATTTTGGTTATGTGGTATTTAGCTTTGTATTATTTTCTGATTATTAATATTGCCATAAGAGTATCTTGATTAAAATGCATAAAACAATATTTAATATTTAGTAAATTTATATAATCATATTTTATTACTGAATTCTAAGAATTTTATTTGGATTATCGATAAGTAATTTTGATCTTTTTTTAGATTTTCAAGCTAAATCAACTAACGTGAACAGCAGCTAAACTATTTTATTGTGAACTTGCCAGTAAACATTTCTTCTATATTTATTCCTGATTGGATACTGATCTTCCTGGGATTTTTAATGGCGTTTTGCCTGACCTGGTTTATCATTCCGTCAATTGTAAATATATCAAGGTTAAAAAATCTTTGTTCTACACCTAATGGCAGAACATCGCATTTTAACGCCATTCCAAATCTCGGTGGTATTGCAGTATTCATAGGACTTGTATTATCAACTGTAATTTTTGCCGGGGCATACTTTAAATTCGAATTGAAGTACTTAATTTCCGGATTAATCATTGTTTTCTTCGTTGGGATTAAAGATGATATCCTGATTATCGATCCCCTGAAAAAAATGGCAGGACAAGTTTTTGCAGTTATTTTAATTGCAGTTTTTGCAGACATCAGAATCACTAACCTTTATGGATTATTTCATATAGGACATTTACCTTACGTTGCCAGCATATTACTTACTGTTTTTGTATTTATAGTAATTATTAATGGTTTTAACCTGATCGATGGAATTGACGGACTTGCTTCCGGTATAGGAATATTAACTTCATCTGTCTTCGGTATCTGGTTTTGGATGACCGGAAATATTGCGTGTACTATACTCAGTTTTTCATTCGTAGGGACATTGACAGCGTTTTTTTACTTTAATGTATTTAGTAAAAAGAACAAGATATTTCTGGGTGATACCGGGTCCATGGTAATCGGATTTATCATGGGAGTACTGGCATGTCGTTTCCTGCAGCTTGAGTTAGTTGCTCAGGGAACAGCAAAAATTGTATCAGCCCCAACGGTTGTTTGCGGAATTCTTATAGTTCCACTTTTCGATTCACTGCGGGTGTTCATTCTCCGCATTAAACAGGGCAAATCTCCTTTCACAGCCGACCGTCAGCATATACACCATCGATTGCTTCAACTGGGATGCACCCATTTACAGGCAACTCTTATATTAATCTGTGTTAATCTTTTTTTTATTGTTTTATCTTATTCGCTTCGGGAAATAGGTATTGTCTGGCTCATGGGTATAATTGTAGGATTAGCCAGTCTGATGTCGAATATCCTGGTGACTTCTGCCAGGAAAAGAAACAAAAAAGCAATCGATTTGGGTTATGCTTTTTATTATGCATTGAAAATCTGGAATGAGACAAATAAATCGAAACAATTAATAGGAAAACAAAAAGAAGAGAATGTTATTATTAGTCACCCGGAAAAAGTTAATGCCGATTTTAACTGAATGGCTATGCAATAAAATAGAAGAGGCTGTCTCAAAAGACGGCTTTTTTTTTATGAGATATGAGATATGAGATATGAGGAGTGTTAGAGTTATTTGCTAAAGAGGAAGATTATGAGTAAAGTAGGAAGTTTTAAAGACCTGATTGTTTACCAAAAAGCCTACAAATTGGCCATGGAGATATTTGAAATTTCTAAAAGTTTTCCAAAGGAGGAAAAATATTCTCTTATCGACCAGATACGTCGTTCATCTAGATCTGTAACAGCCTGTATTGCAGAGTCATGGGCAAAACGGAGATATGAAAAGGCATTTGTTAATAAGTTGACTGACTCATTAGGCGAAGAATATGAAACTGAAAACTGGCTTGATTATTCTAAAGACTGTCAGTATATTAATAACGATACTCATGATAGAATTTTGAGTGAGTATGATGAAGTCCGTAAAATGTTAATATCAATTATCAATAATCCTGAAAAATGGTGTACTTAAATAATCACATCTCACATCTCACATCTCACATCTCACATCTCACATCTATATGGAAATAGTTTGAATTGCTTTCTATATTTGGTAAGTTTGGTTTTTCATTTTAAATCAATTTCAAACTAATGATTGACGATTTCATATACTATGTTAGAAGATGTTTACCTGCAATAATCATAATTTTATTATTATTTTTCCCGATTAGAAGGTTTCTCAGGGAAAAAGGATTCTTTGTCTTTGGGAATAAAACTATAAAAGAGGCATTATTGTGGGCACACCAAGATAGTATTCGTGTTGCTGATTCTTTGAAGAGAATTAAGATTAAAACTAAGGCAGTAGAAGAAATGCTACAAGATTCCTTAGTTAAATCTGATAAAGAAAAACATCCTGAATTTGCACGGGATATCAGAGTTACTTATTATATTATTGTTGGCAGTTTTACTAACCCTGAAAACGCTAAACTGACAGCTGGAAAATATCACAGACTGGGATATAAAACAAGTATTATTAATATGACCAACCGAAATGGGATAAAAACTGAATTAGTTTCAGTTAATATTTTTAATAATCTTAATGAGGCTACCAGGTATTTAAGAGAATTCAAGATTAAATTTGATCCTGAAGCCTGGATATTTTCAAAGAAATAGCGGTTAACGTTTCGCGTTGCGTGTTACGTATTTCGCGTTAAAATTATGGAAGGAAAATAATGGATTAAATTTCCAAAATTATTTGTCGGTAAATCAATTGTAATTTGAAAAAAAAGTTTAAATTTGGGTATATAGTAGTAATATCATATCGCATTTAGCTTAGTGTTCCCGGTGTTGATAAAGTGATGAAGGCGTCCTGAAAAGGAATTAAAATCAGTTTTTCTCCTGACTCTTGCAGAAACTCTAATTAAATGTCTTTTATAAATTTAATATCGGAGAATAGTCAAAAGGCAATAACTATTGCCCGGAAAATCGCTAAAGATTATCAGAATGAACATTATTCTGCTCCTCATCTCCTAAAAGCTTTGTTACACCAGGATATAGGACTTACAGAATTGCTCATCCGGATGGATAAAGACATAAATTACCTGAAGGAATGGGCAGATATAAGAATGGAAAGTCTTCCAAAAGCGAGTAATATCGAAGAAGATCCACCAGGTGACAAAAAAATACAATCGATTTTTGAAGAGGCTGATATAATCCGGATAAAATTCTCAAAAGAAACTATTGATCCTGTTTGTTTATTAACTGCAATCTGCAAACCTAATATTGCTTTTTCGGGTGACCAGCTTAAATCTTTTATTATAACAAACAACGAACTGATTGATTTTATTTTAGCAGAGACATCTGCAGTTGAATCTATATCTAATCCGGAACCGGGGCAGAAACCATCCAGAAAAACTTCGCAGATAAAAGCACTCTTCAAGTATTGTATTGACAAAACCTCACTTGCACGGGAAGGAAAAACAGATCCGATCATAGGGCGTGATGCAGAAACACGGATAATCATTGAGATTTTAAGCAGAAGAACAAAACCAAATGTTTTGATCCTGGGTGACCCGGGGGTAGGGAAAACCGCTTTGGTTGACGGACTTTGCCTGAAAATAACAGAGGGTAAAATTCCGGCTAATCTTAAGGATGCTTTCTTGTTTGAATTGGATTTAGGTGCTCTTGCTGCAGGCGCATCATACAAAGGCGAAATAGAAGACAGAGTTAAAAGTATAATCAATGAGCTTAAAACTTTTGATAAAGCTATTCTCTTTATAGATGAAATTCATTCATTATTTGATTCAACAGCTTCCCTGGGAACAGGTGTAATTAACCTGCTTAAACCCGAACTGACTAAGGGAGAACTTACATTAATAGGGGCTACTACAAATGAAGAATATCGTGAATTTATAGAATCCGAAGAAGCTTTCAACCGAAGATTTGAAGTTTTAAGAATTGAGGAACCTGATGCCGAAACAGCATTCAGAATGATAAAACATATTATACCCCTATATGTTAAACATCATGATATTAAGATTGCGGATGAAACAATCAGGGAATCAGTATTCCTGGCTAAGCGTTATCTGAAAGAACGGAAATTACCCGATTCCGCAATCGATTTAATTGATCGTACAATGGCGTCAATTAAAATAATGGATGAAGTATCCCTGGGAGGTATCCAGGAGCTGAAAAATAACCTTGATTCACTGGTTAAAGAAAAATCAGAAGATCCTTTATCTGAACTGGTCTGGTTTGAAAATCAGTTGAAAAACAAAATAAGCCCCATATTGGGTGGCCAGCTTGATCAGGCTGTTATAAAATTTGATGATACACAAAAATATACTGAACATCTGAAAAGTATTCTTGATAATCTTGAAATCCTTGCTTCAAATAAAAAGGGCACTATTCTGAATGCGGATATTGCAGCTGTGGTTTCCAGTAAAACCGGGATTCCGCTTGGCAAAATACAAACCAGTGAGAAAGAAAAGTTATTGAAAATTGAAGAATATCTTAAATCAAGGGTTATCGGACAGGATCATGCTATTAAAGCTTTGTCCGAATCAATTCTTGAATCAAGGGCAGGGTTAACCAAACAGGGGCAGCCAATAGGTTCTTTTTTCCTCCTTGGGCCGACCGGTACGGGTAAAACGGAATTGGCAAAATCACTGGCAGAATATCTTTTCAATGATGAGTCTGCGATGATACGGTTTGATATGTCTGAATTTAAGGAGGAGCATTCAGCTGCTTTATTATACGGGGCACCTCCGGGTTATGTAGGTTATAAGGAGGGTGGATTACTGGTTAATAAAATAAGAGAAAAACCCTATTCGGTTTTATTATTTGATGAAATTGAAAAGGCACATCAATCTGTTTTTGATGTTTTTCTGCAAATAATGGATGAAGGGAAATTACACGACCGGCTCGGAAAGGAAGGCGATTTCACCAATTCAATTGTATTATTTACTTCAAATGTTGGAAGTGACCTGATTGTTGAAAAATTCAGTAAAGATGGATTGCCAACCGGGAATGAATTAATGGAGGTTATGAGCAGATATTTCAGGCCCGAGTTTTTGGCCAGAATAACAGAAATTTTACCTTTTGCCCCAATTACCGAAGAAAATATTGTTAAGATATTTGAAATACATCTTAAAAAATTTTCAGATTTATTAAATAAGAGCGAAATAGAGCTTAAAATCAGCACAAAGGCTAAAGAAAATCTGGCATCATTGGGATATTCGCCTAAATACGGTGCCAGGCCCATTACCGGGGTAATACGTAATTATTTAAGAAGGCCGGTCTCCAGGATGATCATTTCAGGAGAAGTGAAAGCCTCTGACAAATTAAAACTTGACTTGAATAAAGAAAATGAACTGGTCTGGAAGGTAGACCGTAAAAAACAATAATTTATATTTTAAATACAGAAACTATGCTAAATGAAGTCGAAATTGGAGGGCAATTAGTTCCTCAGGAATCATTCGAAGCAATTTCAAATATTTCTTCGAATAAAACTCTTCTTGTGCAGAAATTAACCAATAAACCCACAAAACTTGAGCCGGTGAAAGGGTTAAAAACCATCGATGATGTTTTTGAACATTTTAAACCAAATGCTGAAGTTGAATTTGAAGACGAAAATGGAGCACTCAAAAAAGAAGAATTAAAGTTCAATAGTCTTTTAGACTTTAGAAGGGACGGACTCATAAATCAGAGTGATCTTTTAAAAAAGCTGCAAATACAGCAAGATGCGTGCAATGGAATAATTAAAAGACTAAAGACGAATAAAATTTTGAAAACTGCGCTTCAAAATCCTGAAGCAAAAAAGAGCTTTCTACAGGCCCTGCAGGCAACAATTAATGAAATTGATAATGCAAACGTTTAAAACAAAATCCTATGGCTAAAGAAGTTGAAAAACAAGATAATATGGTTGAAAAACCTTCGAAGGAAAAAGTTAAAACAACAGAACACCCTAAAATAGAAAGTATTCCTCTTGAAAATGCGCTCGAGTCGTTAACGGATTATGGCGGATTTGATCTTATAAAGGAAACGATTGAAGGGGCAGGTTCCATGGATCCTTCAGCAAAAGCCAGAAAAAACATATTTCTTACTGAATCGGGTAAGAAAGGTGATAGAGAAAAACTAAGGAATTCAATGGCTCTCTGGATTGAGTTATTAACAACTACTGAAAATGTGGCCGATATAATTACAGCATCCCAGGAAAAAGCTGAAAGTGCGGCTAAGCTTTTGAATGAAAACCTGAAGAAAGCAATAAAAGAGACCCAGGAACTTGAAACATCCTATAGATCAGTAGCTTTATTTTATAAAAATACTGAAAAGGATAAGATCCGGAATATTACATTTTTCAATGTTGATCCGGATAAGCTGAAGGATATGGAAAACACCATGGTCATTGATAAAATAACGGCAGAATTAAAACAGAACTATGACAGGCTGGATTTACGGGATAATTATTCATTGCTTGTGCTCCCCGGTTATCTGGGTTCCAACCAGGCTGTTGATAAATGGGCGAAAATAGCATACAACAACAAGGTAATGCTCATTACCGATTTTCAACATCTGGACGATCCGGAGGCGGTTATTGAAGAATTCGATTCTGCCGGGTTAACAGGGGGCGAAATTTACAAGTCAAACGCAATATTGACCTGTAATTGGATTGTAGGAAGAGAAAAGTATGCAGAACTGGGTGAAGAAGATCATTTATTTGTTCCACCATCTACTTCCCTGGCTGGAAAAATATACAGTACGCTCATTGCTCAACCTGTTGCCGGAAAAATGCACGGTGGTTTGAATGAGGTCAACGGGGTTAAGTTCGAAATGAAAAAAAGCGAGATCTCGGAGCTTGAAAGACGTGGTTTGGTGCCCATGGTGCATGAATGGGGCAAGGTGATGGGTATGTCGGCCAAAACCCTGTATAACGGAAACGATATTGGCCTCCAAACCTATTCGGTAGTCAGAGTATTTGATTATGTGGCAAAGGTTATCATTGATTTCCTGAACCGCCAGGCTTTTGTTAACTGGGATGCCCAGGTGGAACGTGATATTAAGATGGAAATAGCCCGCTTCCTGGGGAGCATCAAAGGTCATGGTAAAATCATCGAGACCTTCCAGGTAGTTGATGTCACACAGGATCCGGAAACGAAAGTGATCCATCTTGATGTACATATTACTCCCTTCTTCCCGGCCAAAAGTTTCTTGCTGCGGTTAGGCGGAACAAAAGGCCAAACAGCAGAAGAATGGAAAGCCGAATTTTCGGAAAAAACAGAATAATTGATCTATAAAAAATTGTTTAACCTTTAAAAACAAAGTAAAATGGAAGAAATTAAATTAGACATTGAGAACCTTAAAGATGTTAAGGTGTATAATGTATCTTATGGCGCATCGTTACCAATGTCCGGCCTTGAGGCAAATGCTGCTGCTGCCCGACTCATGCTTTCGGAAATCAGCTTAAGCATCGAATTGACTGATAAAACCGAATTTATTCAATGGATCACTACGAAAAAGAAATTGAGTGGCACCATTAAAGTTGAAGATGCCAATAACCCCGGATCAAATTTGAGAACAATTAAATTCTCAGATGCATATATTTGCTCATTTAATGAGTCCTTTAGTGGCGGTGGTGGAGGTAACAGTGCACACATTTCCATTGCCTGTACTGCCATTGATATCAATGGTATTAAATATGATGTGCGCAAAGGAAAATAACCCCTAATCCTGAAATCAATTGTTACAGCAAGTTCAGATAACCGTAAAAGTAGGGGGAAAGAATATTTCCCCCATTACTTATTGTTGTGTAAATCAAACCATAGACTGGCATCATAAGTTTGAAGTAGTTTATGTTGCCGATTTCTATAAAGAGAAATACAATGCTATCCTGAATAAGATCAGGGATTTCATTGGATCAGAAATCGAGATAATCTTTGAAAGCATTGAAAACGGACAAAATAGTGTTAAAAACAGGTTTTACGGTCTGGTGACCGAAGCCAGGCTCAACCGTACATCTTCGGGATCAAAAGAAATCCATATTTATGGTTATAGTCCTACTATTTTAATAGATGGCAGACCCAACTACCGGTCTTTCACAGAAAAATTGCTCAATGATGTTGTACAGGCTGCACTCGATAATATTCCTCAAAATGATCTGAAACTGAACAGTAACCCTTCATTTCGGGACGAAATTCCATATATTGTACAGTATAACGAAAGCAACTTCCATTTTCTGAACCGGATAGCCGACAAATATGGTGAGTGGTGCTTTTATAAGGGAAGTGAACTGATATTTGGATCACTCAATAAATCGAAGGTTATTGAAATCATAATTGACAGGAATCTTATCGGATTTGATTTTTCATTTAGTTTGAAAAACCTTAATTATAAGGCTGTTACTTACGAATACCTGGAAAATAAAACCTTCAATAGGGAAACAAAAAATTATGCTGTAAACGATCTGGATCCGCATGGTGATCATTCACTATCCAGATCGGAAAGAGCATTTAAACAGGATTATATTGTTTTCTCCGATGAGAACTTTCAGAAAGAAAGTGATTTTAATGATTATTATGAAACAAAAAGAATTGCTGACACCCGAAAGCTTATCTGTAACGAAGGTTCAAGCACTAACCCTTCCATTAATGCCGGATCTGTAATTAAAATTAAAAGTGATAACAATCAGGAAAGTGATTTTGGAGAATTTATAATAACCGCGATAGAGCATACCATTGATTCCGAACGAAAATACGAAAATCATTTCAAAGCCATTCCCAAACAGAATAACAAGCCACCCACGAACGATAATGTGAAATTGCCGGAGTGCAATATACAGCCGGCAATTGTTACGGACAATGATGACCCTGAAAAACTAGGCCGGGTTAAAGTCCGGTTTTTCTGGCAAACACCCCAGGATTCCACGCCCTGGTTAAGGATTATTCATGCACATGGCGGTAAAACAGCCAATGGTGATCAGCATGGTTTTTATTTTATCCCCGAAATTGACGATGAAGTAATGGTAGGATTTGAAAGCAATAATCCCGATAAACCTTTTGTAATAGGCAGTGTATATCATAAGAACTCAAAACCCGATCATTGGTATCATGCCGGCAATAACACTAAATCGATACGGACACGCAATGGAAACCAGATTATTTTGATTGACGAAAATGGAAAGGAAGAAATCAGGATCCTTAATAAAGATGATGCTTCACCCACCAATGAAATATCATTGAGCCTTAACAATAATGGAAAGATTACAATTAAATCAGTGGGAGACCTTGAAATTTCGGCTGAAAACATAAAGATTTCTGCCAATACTGATATTACAATGGAGTCTGGTCAAGATACCAAACTTAAGGCGAATGATTATCAGTTAGATGCTAATAATAGTATTAAGCTTACCGGTCAGCAAATAACAATTGAGGGACAAAATTCAACTGCCGTAAAAGGTCAGTCTCAATTGGATCTGGAAGGAACTAATACCTCTGTGAAAGGTCAGGCTCAGTTAAAATTAGAAGGAACACAGACTGAAATTGATGCCACTCAATTAAAAATGCAAGGGGACGCCCAGACGGAAATTTCGGGGGCTATAGTTAAAGTTGCAGGAACCGGTGTGACTGAAATTACGGGCGGGCTGGTAAAAATTAATTAATACCGGATAATTTGAAACAGTATTATTCCATACCATTTGATGCCAATGCATTGATTGAAAAAAAGAAGCATCCTTTATGCGATATCAGAGAATCGATTCAGATGAATGTCAATATGATCATCAAGACCCATTTTTGTGAATACCGATACAATCAAATGTATGGCTGTTTTATATGGAATCAGGATTACAGCACGGTTGCCAATATTTCAAAATGGCTCGATGAATTACATAATTCCATACTTTCATCCGTCGAGCTTAATGAACCCCGGATCAGTAATATTGAGATAAAGATTGACCTGGAGGAGGCAGAATTTTTTGAACGTTTTAAAGGACAACCATTACGCCTGAAACATAAGCTGACTATTGAAATAAAGGGTGTTATCACGCACCTGAACGAACCATTTGAACATTATGAATTTCTGTTTTTCAGTCCCTTGTCAGTAGCTTAATATAATGGATATAATAGAAAATAAAAAAGAGGTTGTTCAAAGCAGGCTGACTCAAAATGCTGCTAAGTACTGGGGATACCACGATTCGGAAATGGAAGGTTTTGATCCGGTTATCGACATGCTCTTTGGGGCATGTTCTGTTGAATTTGAACGTCTATCTACTGCATTATACAATTCACGATCGAGAATCCTGGAAAAAGTAGCACAGATCCTGTTGCCTGAGGTGAATTTGCGCCCCATCCCGGCTTATGCGGTAATACAGGCGAAACCCGCATCGACCATGAAAATGACAAGCCCTACAGATCAGTTTGTCATCGAAAAAGAATACACCAATTCGCTGAATAACAAAACGGAACAAAAGAAGATCTTTTTTTCTCCGACATCCGGTTTCAGGTTAATCGATGCTGAAGTGATGTTCCTGGCTACTTCAGGAGAGGTCATGCAGGTTAATGAATTGAACAAGGAAATTAAATTCCGGTCAAAAGTCAAATCTGCTTCACATCAGCAAACCCTTTGGATGGGACTAAAGCTAAATCCATCTGTAAGCAATCTGAAGGATGTTTCTTTCTATTTTGACTGGTTTAATAATCCAAACAAAAGTTACCTGTTAAAGCTATTGCAAATTGCCAGCTGGTTTCATAAGGGTAACGAAATCACCGTGAAAAGCGGTTATAGCCAGGAAATTGATGATCTGTACAAAGATATTTCAATTGATATTGAAAGCTTCCTGGATATCAATGTTAAGACAGAAAAAATTGTCAATGGTTTCTATAAGGATTGCTTTATCACCATTTGCAGCGATGTAGCACCTGAAACCGGAACGTTCCCTTCTGTATTTAACGATTTCTTTGCATCGGAGGACCTTGAGAAAATAAAGGAAAAACTTTGCTGGCTGGAGATACAATTCCCCGAAATTTTTCCTCATGAAGCCTTTGCATCCGTTTTCTGCACTCCCAATGCTTTCCCGGTGATGAACAGAAGATTGCATAGTTCAAACCGGCCCTTTACTATAAATGCCGACCTGAATATTTTGCCCTTGCAGACGGATGATATGTTTTTTACAATCAGAAAAATCATCAGCGGTAACCAGATCAATTATCAGGAAGTGCCCTTTAAAAGAGCAAGCGATTTTGCTCCAAGTACTTACACAGTGCGCATGAAAGGTGTAAAACGATTTGATGAACGCGATGCATACGAACATGTGCTTTACTTGCTTGAACTGCTGAGAGAGGAGTACGCATCATTCAGATCGTTGAATGCATCCATGATTGAAAAGGAGCTGAATGATCTTCAGATTATAATAAACAGGCTCCAGCTAAGTGTTTCAAAATTAAGCAGTGAACAAAACAATATGCATTTCATCTTCATGAAATCAGCTGTAGCCGAGGATGTATGGCTTGAATACTGGTCAACCACAGGGCCTTTTGCCAATAATATTACCAGGGGAAGCCAATGTTCAAACGTCGATTTTGATAAAAAATGCCTGAGATTTCTGACCACTTCAACAGGGGGCAAAAATCCTCCCGATCAGCTTGAAAGGACGCTGCTTTTCAAGAATGAGCTGTTGACGCGGAACCGGATCGTAACTGTTGAGGATATACAGTCATTCTGCAAAGCAGAATTGGGAAAAGATTTGAATAAAGTTATCATTAAAAAAGATTCTTCATTGGAACCTGACCGGAATACAGGATTCCGGAATTGCATCCGGGTTTTGCTAAAGTTCAGCAATGAAAAGGGTGATGTTGAAAAGGAAAACATAATGAATCATATCGAAAAGTCTTTACAGCAACGTTCATCGTGTATGTATAATTATAAAGTTGAATGTGTTAACGAATAATCCGGAAAATATTGACTATCTGGCTGAGGTAATCGTAAGTCATCTTCTGGCTGGCAAAAAATCAGATATGTCAGGCGTTTCAGTACGTCTGTTAGGTATTTTCCGCCGTTTCTTTTCAAAAGATGTTGAGAAAATAATGTCACGTTCAAATACATTGAAGGAAGAGGAATGGGAAGTATTCCTGCATCGTGAAGGATTTTATGATTTACTGCCTGAAGGGTTCTTTCATACCAGTACAAGGAAATATTTCAAGGATCATAATGAGACCATCGCTGAATTCAGGAAGCACAAAGAAGAAGAAAAAATTGCACGGAAATATTTCATGCCGCTTGAGCAGGAGTTTTACAGACATCACATCAATA
>JBEKDR010000087.1:0-17603 GCA_050014255.1 Bacteroidales bacterium
TAATCTCAGGCATTGAGAAATTAAGGTTTTTGAAAAGACTTAAAACCGGATTTGCAAATGCATCAGACTGACTGCCCGGAATCAGAAAAGCTGAAGCAATTAACAAAATTGTAATGGCAGCCGAAATTGCCGGAACAAGATTTTTTTTCCACGATTTCTCTGCCAATATTAAAGCCCTTGTCTCTAACTGAACACGTGTCATTACTTTAGAAGTAAATCCTTCAGGGGCTTTTTCAATCTTTTCAGGACTAATATATTGCCTCAGAAGATCATCATTAATTTTTTCCCGGTTATTCATGATATATTAGATTTTTCTTTTCAACTTTTTCAATTATTTCAAACATCTTCTGCCTTGCTCTGAATAGTTTTACCTTAATATTTGATTTGTTCATTCCGGTAACATCCGATATCTCTTCTATGTTCATATCCTCATAATAGTAGAGACTTATCAACCCTCTTTCCTCCTCATTGATCTTCTGAAGAGCAAAATTGACAAGTGAACTTCTGTATTCCTTTTCAGCTTCCTCATCACTTGTACTGCTCCCGATAAAATCAGTGGCATCGGCGGGAAAATCTTCAAGCGAAAGAACTCCTTTTTTCTTAATTCTTATATGCGATATCGCAGTATTATAAATGATCCTGTAGAGCCAGGTTGCAAAACTGCTTTTCATTTTAAAACTCTTAAGTGACCTGTACGCCTTTAAAAATGAATCCTGTGCAAGTTCTTCTGCCTCTTCATGGTTTCCGCATATTCTGAATGCCAGATTATAAGCTTTATCTTTATGCCGGTCGACGATGTAACTAAAGGAATTACTATTTCCCGCAAGGATCTGCTCAATATAGTATATGTCACCTTTATAATCCATTCTGTCTGTTTGACGAGTAAAGATATTAATTGGTTACGGGAATAACCAGAAATATTATTAATCATTTTTTTGTAACCTGATTACTGGTATAGTAGTCTAAAGGTGCAAATAGAGTTCTTAATCAATAATTAATAATTAAAGTCATGGGAGTACTAGTTGCTTTTATCGCATTTTTCGCCACAATGTTTGGCATTTATTATGTTCATTTCACTACCCGTAACAAAGAGAGAATGGCACTCATTGATAAAGGAGCAGATGCAAGTCTTTTCAACACCGGGAAAGAAGGTCAAAGCTCCTGGCATTACTGGAACAAGTTTACACTGAAACTCGGAATGCTTTTTATGGGAATTGCATTGGGTATAATTACTGGTGGAGTCCTGTCAAATGCCAGTGTACTTAACGAAGGTGCCGATTACACATCAATGATCTTTTTCTTCGGTGGTCTCAGCCTTGTATTGTTCTATCTTATTGACAGGAAGAACAAATAACAGATTTATTTTATTGTAGGGAACAGTCGCGACTGTTCCCTACATGAAATTATTATTTAACATAAAATTCAATCATTTCTTTAATTGCATTCCGGCAGACAGAACAATAGCCTTTAGGACCATTGCTTTTCATCCGGCAATCCATTTCCGGGCGGTATATTCCTTTAGCAGAATAGCCTCCACCTTCGAATAGTCCGGTTACATCTTTATATTTTTCTTCAGAGGGAGTCGGCAGGGGAGTGTCTTTTGCAATCATCTTCTTCCATTTTGATTCAAAGTTGACCATTGTTGTTATGTTTGGTTCCCATGGTTCCACATTCAGGGGGTAAAACTCATCATAAGCTACGGTGGAAGAATAATATTCATCAGCCAGACCAACAAAACCATGCCCGAATTCATGAATGAAAACCTTTGGCGAGAGCGGATGTCCCGTCGTCGTTCCCGTATAGTAATTGTAAACGCCTCCTCCTCCATACCTGTTGCTGTTTATAAGTACAACTATATTATCATGGGGTACCGCAGCTGCAAAATCATTCACGGCTTTGATATCCTGGGTAGTAAGATAACGGTCGATATCGAAGGTATAGAAGCTTGAATTCAATACTGTATTTACATAGATATTCTCACCGGGAATATCAGTTCCGGAATCTTGTGATATTGCCTCAACCGCCCATATATTAAATTTATCCTTATAGTCACTGAATGGTGCTTCAGCAAAAAGATAATCAGCCATTTTTTTAACATCTTCCCTGAATTTACCCATTTCATCAGCTTTGTACCCTTCGGCAATAAATGCCAGATCAACAGAGGTATGTGGATCACCTCCGCCGTAAACCTTTGTAACGGCCACATTTACCGGATTCTCTTTCCTGATAAAGTAGTTCGCGGGGTCAATAATCGTTTCGTACAATTTTGAGAATAAACCATTCCGTTCCCTTTTACTAAGAACAAATCTGACTTTGTCCCTGGGGTAGGGCATTGTAGCCACTTCATAGAAACTTCTGTCGACACTCTTTGCTTCAGCAGTTGTCTGCCACTCCTGAAAAAGCGTACAGAACGCTCTGGAATAGATAAGGGTATTCCCGTTGACATCAAAGATTTCATATTTAAAATTTCCCGAATTGAAAGGGTTTATCATATTCGTTTTAGATCCTGCCCAGAATGGTTCTTCCTTCATTCCTACGGGGTAAACAGTGGTCTTGTCACTATTTCCGGCAAGCATAAAATCGAACCTTAAGACTTTGTCGGTAAAGTATTTATCAAAACCTTCCTGTGCCGACAGGGTGACCGAGATACTAAACAAAATGAATGAAATGATTGTTCTCATAGCAAAATTATTTTTATCAGAATGATGCAAAGCTAAAAATATTCATTGAGACGGATTGATAATTTATCTATTTTTGCCACTAATTATTTAAGAAACTAATATGCCATTCATGAATGATCCTGCAGTATGGTTTAAAGATTTGTTTATCGATGCAGGATTAAGTTATAGCCTTTCTTCATTTCTCAGTACAATTGCTCTTGTGCTCATTGTAATATTTTTTAGCTGGGTCTCAAATGTTTTTGCAAAAGCAATCATCCTGAAGATTGCAACCAGAATTGTCAAAAAAACCACTACAACATGGGATGATATTTTCCTTGAACAGAAAGTCTTCACCCGGTTATCGCATTTTGCACCAGCGCTTGTAATATGGTTCATGGCAGCATGGGCTCTGAAAGCTTATCCCGGATGGCTGATAGTTGTTCATAAACTGACATATATCTATATGTTAATTATAGGTATGGTAGTCATTAACTCATTTATAGAAGCCTGGCATGAAATTTATAAAACACTGCCAATTGCACGGCATCGACACATAAAAGGATATGTTCAGCTTTTGAAGATATTCATCGTAGTTATTACCATCCTTATTATTGTATCGGTAATATTCAAAAAAGATATAAGCACAATCATAGCCGGTTTGGGAGCTATGGCTGCAGTTCTGATACTTGTTTTTAAGGATACTCTTCTTGGACTTGTTGCAAGTATTCAGCTTTCAGCCGACAAAATGCTGAAAGTGGGTGACTGGATTTCAATACCTCGCAGGGATGTGGACGGAATAGTTTCTGATATTACTCTTAATACTGTCAAAGTACAGAACTTCGACAAGACAATAATTACAGTTCCTGCTTATTCGCTGGTAAATGATTCTTTTCAGAACTGGAAGGGGATGCAAGAAGCCGGCATAAGACAGGTTAAGATATCACTATTCATTGATATGAAGAGTGTGAGGTTCCTTGATAAGGAGTTAAAAGACAGACTTTGCAAGGTTGCAGCATTAAAAGAACTTATCGAATCAAAAGAAGGAAAAAGTATTCTCCCGGATAAAGTCTCTGACTCAATGGAGGCTCCCTTCTTTAATTCCTCGCATTTTACCAATCTCGGTATCTTCAGATTTTATGTTGAAGCTTATTTAAAGCAACATCCAGGTGTTGATACCGGGCAGGCAATTATTATGAGACACCGTGCTTTTGAAGGTAATGGCCTTCATTTACAACTCAATCTCTTCACAAAAAGCATTGAGTTTATATCATATGAGAATCTGCAGTCCGAGATAGTCGAACATCTGCTGGCGATAATGAAGGAGTTCGGACTTAAAATTTTCCAGCAACCTACAGGTGATGACCTGCAAATGTTATCGAAAAAATGAAATAGTTGAATATCACATCAATACTTGAAACCATGGCTGACATAAATACCAGGATTAGCGATTTTGTTTGGAAGAATCTTAATGAAAAACATGTTACGGGCAAAAGTGACCCCTTCTGGGAATCACTTTTTAGTACAGGTACGGAACTGTGGCTCGACACAGGTGATGTGGAGGAAGCCGAAGCAAACTGGACCACCGAGATGGCTGCCTTGACAACAAATAATTCGTTGCTTAACAACCAAATACAAAAGGGTATATATGATATTTTTATCACCGAGGCCAAAAGTGTTGTTCGGGACCTCCCTCAGGAAGAAAGAGTCAAAGAGATAGCATTTATTTTGAACGCCAGACATGCTCTGCGACTGGCTTTGAAGTTTGGAGGATATGTAAGTGTCGAACTTCACACCGATACTGCGCATGATATCAAGGCTATTCAAAACTATGGCAGGAGATTCCATGATATTTGTCCGGAACAGTTTATAATAAAGGTTCCGTATACGGCAGAAGGATTGATTGGAGCCAGGCTTCTGAAGGATTCGGGAGTTAAAATTAATTTCACTCTTGGATTCAGCGCTCGTGAAAATGTACTTGTAACAAGAGTATCCAGACCCGACTACGTGAACGTCTTCCTTGGCAGAATTGGTGCTTATATGATTAATAACAAACTTGGTGATGGTTCAGGTGCAGGAGAGAAGGCAGTAATCGCTTCACAGAATTGGGTAACAGGCATCGGTGCAAAGAACCCATGGCAAACCAAACAGATAGCAGCAAGCCTGAGGAATTACAACCAGCTTGAACTTCTGGCCGGAGTAGATGTATTTACAATGCCACCTAAGGTTGCAGCTGCCGGGCATAAAGAATTAAGCGGCAAATTCTCATCCCGGACTCATGAAAATTACGATGTTAGCTTATTTGATTCGGCAAAAGATGCTCACATCGAAAAGTTCTGGGAAGTAGATAGTAAAGTGCTTAATCTTGCTGAAAGGTTAGCCGGGAAAATACCAGCTTCAGGTCCTGAACTGATTCACATAGCTCATGAAGAGGGATGTGAAGATATGTTCCCCTCACTGACAAAAGAGGAGAAAGGTTTCATTGTCTCCGATGGTAAAATTCCTGTTCATGCAAGGTGGGAGAAAAAGATAAGTGAAGGTAATATTGCTCCTGATACTTTATTGACGCTGGCAGGTCTTGCTTCATTTACTGTCGATCAGGAGATGCTTGATCAGAGAATAAGAAATATTATCGAATAACAATCAGACTGACCGCTGCCTTATTATCTCATACAGAAGAATACCAGCCGCTACCGATACATTAAGTGACCCTATTGTACCTGTCATGGGGATTTTTATCCGATGATCAGACAATGCTAAAAGTTCCCGGCTTATACCTTTGTCTTCAGCACCAAGAATTAAAACCGAAGGCCCGGTTAATGTAGTTTCTGAAGCTGACCTTGCAGATTTTTCACCGGCACAATATACCTTTAGACCTGATTCTTTCAGATACTCTATACTATGAACAATACTCTTTTCCCTGCAAACCGGAAACGAATGTAAAGCCCCGGCCGATGTTTTAACAGCATCGGCTGTTATACGGGCCGATCCTTTTTCGGGGATAATAATAGCATGTGCTCCAAGACACTCTGCTGTGCGGACTATAGCACCAAAGTTTCTGACATCCGAAACTCCGTCGAGAGCAATTATTAAAGGATCTTCTCCCTTTTCGAAAATCATTGGTAGTAAATTGGCAATGTATTGATATTCAATCACCGAGAGCCATGCCAGAACTCCCTGGTGGTTTTTCCTTGTCACAAGTTCTATTCTCTCAACAGGTACAACCTGGTAAACAATATTATGTGTTTTAACTTCAGTCATAAGTTCATGATAGAGAGCACCCTGAAGACCCTGTTTTACAAGCAGCCGGTCAATCTGTTTTCCGGCTCTGATTGCCTCTATCACAGTATGCAATCCAAAAATACAATCTGTTTCTTTCTGCATAAATACATATTTAAAATTCTTTATAATACTTTTCAAGGTTTAGTGTGCTTTTAATTTTTGCCCCCCAACCCCCCTGAAGGGGGGCCAAAACTCCCATGACAGCATCCCTTTAGGGGAGATGCCGTCAGCCATCTGGCGGACGGCAGAGAGGCTTTAATAACGTCCACTTCAGATTAAAGTCACTCCAGACTCTAGCTCAATGCTAAATGCCTTTTGGATTGTCGAGCCGGAATACTATACCTTTTCGCCAACTCTCAACAGCTTTATCCCAATAAGTTACAAGAGTTTCACTGCGGCTAATGTAAAAGTCATTATCGGAGAAGACATTTTCTCTTTTTTTAAAGTTGAAATAAAGATAAGAATCGGTCACCGTAAATCTGCCTCCCCATTTTGATTTTACAACGGGTTTTTTATAACCCCAGATTTCACTTCCGGTTGTTTTGTAGACTTTATCAGGAGGTCCGTACATAATATAGATCATTCCTCTTTCAGTCCGCCATCCTTCCTTATAAGATGTAAAATAATAATTTGAATACATTACTCTTGTATAAAAGATCCGGATAAGTTCGCGGGCTTTATCTACATTCCCCCCGCATTTTATCCAGAATTCATCAAGCGCTGCTTTGGGTTTAGCAGCGGATTTAAGGTCTGTCATTTCGTCCTGCGAGGCCAGGAAAGCCAATGGTTCTATCATCACTTCGGGAGTAGTAAGCCTTGGATAGGTGGATCCTAAATTTAATAATGTGAATCCATCCTTGATATTCCTGTCAATAGAACAGAGATATATACCTTCTTTGGGGAACATCATAGGCAAAGAATCGGAATAAGGAAGCGCCACCACCTTCTGTGGGTCGTAGTCAAGAGTCTTTTCCGGAAGAAGCATCGATGGCGGATCGGGCACCTCCCTGAAAGGTTTGTAAAATGAGATAAATAAGCTGTCGATATGACCGCGGGAATATACAAGATTTACATATTCGTCAATTCTTAAAACGGGACTGAAGAGTTCATTTTTATCGAAATGGCCCTGAACCCTGAAATTGTACCTGTTGTCGTACGACATAGTATTAAATTGAACAAAATCCTGTGCTACCAGAAGTCGTAGCTTGTCCAGTATTTTTACTTCAGCCAGATATTCCACGCCCTTTTCAACTTTCAGGGGTATATTATAAATGTATTCCTGTTTTCCGGTTTCCTTAACTATGCTTAAGTCTAATACCGAGGTATCGGCAATAGCTTTCCCCTGACTCATACTATAAAGTTTGACTGTAACTAGTACTGAAGCTTTTGGAACGCCGTCCGGATTAGCTTCAGAGAAAAAAAGATCGCTGATGGAAAACCTTACAGATAACACAGATGATTCATCTGTTTGATTAATAACATTATATAGTGGATTGATCGGACTTTTTGAGGGATTATAAAGATAGGACAGATCTTTGTAATCAACAGTCTGTTGCGTAGTTTTGCACGAATTGAACACTGCTGCAAGCAGAATAGCTGATATCACTGAACAAACAGTCCGGATAGAAATACTCTTTTTCATACCCCAATTTATTATTTATTATTGCTGCCTTTTTTCCATTCAATTTTTATCCTGCATAGTTCCTTATTATCACTGGTTCTGAATATTGAATGAGTGTAGAAAGTGCCATTCTCATTTTCAGCAGATGTTTTTATTATGATCTCTTCATCAAACCTGGATTCTGCAAGATAGTTAATTTCAGCAGATTGAGGTTCATTATTCATTATGAAATCGAGATCGTAACAATCACATACCCATTTCAGGTATCGGACATTGTTAGTGTGAAGGTTAACATCCAGATCGCTTACTTTAATTCTGAACAATGGAGATATCTGTCCATTTTCTGAGGCAGGATCAATTTTTTCTGCGTATCTGACAGGCGATATTTCACTATGCAGGTTAGGGTTGTACTGAGACAGTATAGTATCAGGTCGCTGGACTTTTTTTGTAGTACGATCGAGTATTAGCCAGGATGATGTTCCTGAAGCAATGTGGGTTCCATCAGGATATTTTACCTCATAATTTCTGAGTGCAAATAATTTTTCAGTTCCATTTGGCCATGTCTTCAAAATTATTGAGTCTTCCCATAATGGCCATTTGTTTATGACAGCGTAGATCCTTGAAAGAACCCAGAATCGGTTATCTCTCATGAGGTCGTCCCTCCCAAATCCAAGTCTAATTGCATGGTCGGAGGCAATATCCTGCATATAATTAAAGAGAGAATATAAATTAAGTTTACCATCAGGTCCGGTTTCGTAAACATGTACCCTGTACTCTTTTTCAAACTGAAGCAGATCCATTTTTATCTGTTATTTTGTAAAAATTCTTCAACCTCCTGACTATACTGAGCCCAGCGATTCATCTCATCATTCAGATTTTCCTTAAGGTCCTGGTATTTTTTATAATCAATCTCATGAGCTTCTGAAGAATTTCCCGGCTCCATAAATGATTTGTCAACAGCAATTATTTCAGCTTCTATTTTCTCAATGGCCATTTCCGATTCCTCAAGTCTCTTTCTCAGTTTTCTCAGATTACGTTCGTACTCTTTTTTCTCAAGGTATTTTTGTTTATTAGATGATACATTTTCCTTTGCAGACTCAATTTTAGCTTTATCTTTTCTCTCAATATCTTTCAGGTTTTCAATCTTTTTCTTCCTCAGGAAATCATAAATTCCTCCAATATTCTCTTTAATCTTATTGTGTTTGAATTCATATACCTTTCCGACAATTCCGTCCAGAAAATCCCTGTCATGAGATACCACAATTAATGTGCCATCAAATTTGATGAGAGCCTGTTTAAGTATATCTTTTGAGCGCTTATCAAGGTGATTAGTAGGCTCGTCAAGAACGAAAAGGTTACTCGGTTCAAGGAGAAGTTTTACAAGTGCAAGCCTGGCCCGTTCGCCTCCTGACAGTACTTTGACCTTTTTCTCGACGTCATCTCCCCTGAATAGAAATGCTCCAAGCATATCGCGAATCTTTGTTCTTATATCACCTTTGGCAATATCATCAATAGTCTGCAGGACTGTTTTGCTTTCATCAAGCAGAACATCCTGATTCTGAGCAAAATATCCTGTTTTGACATTATGCCCTATTTTCAGATTGCCGACCCAATCGAGTTCACCGATTATAATCTTCGATAAAGTAGTTTTTCCTTCTCCGTTTCGGCCCACGAATGCAACTTTTTCTCCCCTTGAGATTTTGAAATCAATCTTGTTAAGTACAGTAAGTGATCCAAATTTTTTCGTCAGGCTCTCTG
Source organism: Bacteroidales bacterium (assembly GCA_050014255.1). Taxonomy (GTDB): domain Bacteria; phylum Bacteroidota; class Bacteroidia; order Bacteroidales; family VadinHA17; genus LD21. The sequence continues at coordinate 9,319 of JBEKDR010000087.1, forward strand.
CTTCCACTACAACAGTCCCGGAACGTGGGGCAGGAAGAAACCTCAGGTTAATGGCGCTTTTGTCTTCCTCATCCACTTCAAGTCTTTCGACTTTATCGAGTTGCTTGATCTTAGACTGAACCTGAACTGCCTTTGTAGCTTTATACCTGAAACGATCTATGAATTTTTCTGTGTCCTCAATCATCTTCTGCTGGTTTCTATACGAAGCGATCTGTTGTTCTCTTCTTTCCTCCCTCAGTATCAGATATTTTGACCATGAGGCTTTATAGTCGTAAATTCTGCCGAGTGAGATTTCAATAGTCCTTTTGGTTACATTATCTAGAAAAGCACGGTCGTGTGATACAAGAACTACTGCACCGGAGTAACCGGCAAGAAATGATTCAAGCCATTGGATTGATTCTATATCAAGGTGGTTGGTAGGTTCATCAAGAAGAAAGAGAGAAGGTTTTCTTAGAAGGATCTTAGCCAGTTCAATTCGCATTCTCCATCCGCCGCTTAACTCCTGTGTTGGTCTGTCGAAATCTTTTCTTTCAAAGCCCAATCCAAGCAGCGTTACCTCAGCTTCAGCCATGTAGTTTGCTCCTCCGAGCATCCTGTACCTCTCCTCAACTACCGTAAGATGATCGCAAAGTTTCAGATAATCGGCTGATTCATAATCTTCTCTTCGAGCGATCTCAGAACTGCAGTGTTCTATTTCTTCGGAGAGGCCGATCAATTCCGAAAATGCTGTTATTGTTTCATTTATTACGGTTGTTGTGTCATCAATTTTCATCTGCTGGGGAAGATACCCTATTGAAACCTCTTTTGACATATCGATCAGGCCCGAAGTGGGACTCTGCTGACCTGAAATAATTTTAAGCAGGGTTGATTTTCCTGAACCATTCTTTCCCGCAAGACCAATCCTGTCCTGATCATTTATCAGGAAGGAAATATTCGTTAACAAATCAAAACTTCCAAATGAAACTGAGATATCCTGAACCGAAACCATATAAAATATTAAATGTCTGCAAATATAGAAAAAGTGTGGCAATTTTATTTGTTCTGGTTATCAGGTTTACTGTTACTTCAGTTATATTTGTGCGGTTTAGGGAAAGGTAATAAATATTTGAAAGACAGAAAAGTGGGCAGAAGAAAGGAATTGCCTTTTTTAGAAAAGGTGAGGATAACTGATATAGGAGCAGAGGGCAATGCAATTGCAAGGGTGGATAACCTTGTTGTTTTTGTACCGATGCTTATTCCTGGCGATATTGTTGATATAAAGGTTATTAAGAAAAGAAAGAAATACCTTGAAGGCAGAGTGGTAAAGTTTCATGAATACTCGCCCGACAGGATTGAACCCCGATGCGTCCATTTCGGAGTCTGTGGGGGCTGCAAGTGGCAGCATCTCCCTTATAATTTTCAACTTAAGTTTAAGGAAAAGCAGGTGAGGGATAATCTCATAAGGATTGGGAAGGTTGTTCTGCCTGAGATCAGGCCGATTATCGGATCTTCAGAGATATTCATGTACAGGAATAAACTGGAATACACATTTTCCGACAAACGCTGGCTTACAAAGGAAGAGGTGGATTCTGGTACTGAGTTTGAAAAGGAAGATGCCCTGGGTTTTCACATTCCAGGTCTGTTCGATAAGGTTCTTGACATTGTAGAGTGCCATCTTCAGCCCGAACCTTCAAATTCAATTAAAAATGCTGTCAGAAAGTATGCACACAAGAAAAACATGCAATTTTTTAACCTAAGGGAACAAAGGGGTTTTCTAAGAAATATTGTGATCCGTAACTCTCTGGCTGGCAAAGTCATGGTTATTGTAGTTTTTTTCCATGATGATGTTGAGAAGAGGACCGGATTGCTTGATTTTATTGCTTCAGAATTTCCTCAGATTGCATCTTTGATGTATGTAATTAATTCTAAAAGAAACGATTCTCTTAATGATCAGGAGCCAATACTTTATATGGGTGAAAATCATTTAGTTGAAGATATGGATGGACTGAAGTTCAGAATCGGACCAAAGTCGTTTTATCAGACAAATACCAGGCAGGCACTTGAACTTTATCATACAGCCAGAGATTTTGCAGGACTTACCGGGCAAGAAATCGTATATGATCTTTATTCCGGAACAGGAACAATCGCAAATTTTATCGCAGCCCATGCTGACAGAGTAATAGGTATTGAATATGTTGATGAAGCAGTAGAGGATGCAATAATTAATTCGGAAATCAATGGCATTGTCAATACTCACTTTTTTGCCGGAGACATGAAAGATGTTCTTTCAGAAGCTTTTTTCGAGTCTGAAGGAAAGCCCGATGTAATTATTACTGATCCTCCAAGAGCAGGAATGCATGAGGACGTTATAAAAATCATTGCCAGCGCTGCTCCTGACAGGATTGTATATATAAGTTGCAATCCATCAACACAATCACGTGATATACAATTGCTTTCAGGTGATTACCATGTTGCGGGAGTACAACCCGTGGATATGTTTCCACATACCCATCATGTTGAGAATGTAGTACTTCTTAAACGAAGAGATAACTAAAATGTACATAAACTGGTAGAAAAGGATTAAAAATGATGTATATTTATTGTCTGTATTAATGAGATCCGTCTATGAACGTCGAAAAGCAAGATAATCCCGACCTGCTTTCATTGATCCCCAGGCAGGGTACGAATGATCATGTTGCTAGCCTCCGTTATGCACAAATGATACAACGTGCTTTAATGCCTAATCCGGCTATTCTTAAAGGACGGCTTAAAGATTTTTTTATACTTTTCCTTCCGCGCGACATCGTCAGCGGGGATTTTTATTATGCGTACCGCACCAAACAGAAAATGTGTATTGCTGCTGGCGATTGCACCGGACATGGTGTTCCCGGTGCATTAATGAGTATCCTTGGAATAAGTTTTCTGAATGAGATAATGCAGTCGGATATTAATTTAAATGCCAACAGGATACTTAACCGGACGCGTGAGAAGATTATGCAGGCACTTCATCAGACAGGTAGCAGTCGTGATGCGCAGGACAGTATTGATATCGGGTTATGTATCATCGACAGTGACAACAGGAAATTGCAATATTCAGGCGCAAACAGACCTCTTATCATGATAAGAAATGGAGAATTAACTGAATTCAAACCCGATAAGATGACCTTAGGTGTCGCACCTGTAAAGGAGGCCTCGTTCACAAATAATTGCATTGATACAAAACCCGGAGATTCTTTTTATCTGTTTTCAGATGGTTTCGCAGATCAGTTCGGAGAAATTACAGACAAAAAATTTAAATACAAACATTTCAAACGCATAATTCATGCATCTGAAGAGCTTCCGATGGCTAAGCAGAGACAACGTCTAGAAAGTGCTTTCAATGAGTGGAAAGGAAAAGCCCAGCAGGTGGATGATGTTCTGGTTATTGGTTTTCAATTATAATTATTAATACGATGATGAAGCTTAAAGCTTTCAGAATAAAGAACTTCAGATCGATTGTTGATACCGGATGGCAGAATATTTCCCCCGACAACATTACATGCCTTATCGGTCAGAACGAATCAGGTAAGACATCAGTTCTGGAGGGACTGAAGGTTTTCTATTCCGGAATTATCTCTGAGGATATTCTGCGAAGTGACCTTTCTTTGCCTGAAGTAAGCTGTCGTTTCACTATTCCAAAAGGGTGGTTAATTAAAATTACGGATAACCCGGGCACAGAATTGAAAGAATTGTTGTCGGGTCTTACACATCTTGAGCTTACGAGAAGTTGGATAGCGGATCTTTCTTCTGTAATTAATGTCAGTGGAGAAATAAGCCAGTATCTTGATTCACTTGAAGATGCCTGGAGAATCTACCTGAACGATGTTACCGTAAAGCTGGAAGAAGAGATGATATCAATCCGGGATCTTGAGACAACTTTTTCAAAGCTCAATGAAGAAGAGTCAGATATCAGATCAAAACTTTCGCCGAATGAAGAGAGAAAATTCAGCTTCAGGTTATTCGGGAGAAAACCTGCAGATGTGGAAAATCAGAAGAATAACCATTTCCCGGGACTGAAAAATCAACTGAATCAATTAAAAAAACAAAAAGAAGAGATCAATGATATCCTTCTGAAGAAACAACCAATCAAAAGAGCTGGCGAAAAGTGGAAGAAATTACAGGAGAAAAGCACTCAGATCGACGATCATATGAGGGAACTTTCACTCAAACTGGAAGAAAGGCATCAGAGGATGACGCTACTGATGCGCCCTATTGAAGAGGATGTTGATGGAGAATGGAAAGAGGTGCTTTCTGATTACCGGAAAACAAGATCTGAAAGAGAACTCTGGATAGCCCAACTTGACAATCATATTGCCTTTTCAGGGTATATTATTGACGGCAGCACTGAAGAAGAGGCTGAGAATAAGGTAAATGAGGTCATTCAATCATATAAATCACAATTCAACAATGCATTCCTGGGCAAAAAGTATTTTGAGCACTGTCCTGTTTTTGAGTTGTTTGAAGACTTTGGGAGTCTGTTGCCTAATAGGATCGACATGGAAGACATTATAAGAGGGAATGAAAATGTTGAAGGTTATAAAGCTGCCAGAAATTTTCTTTCTCTGGCTCAGCTCGATTATTCTTTTTTCCAGCAGCCATCGAGTCGTATACTGAAACAGAAAATTGAAAATCTGAATAATACCCTTACACATAATTTCCATGATTTCTGGCAGCAATCAATTGGAAGGAATAATAAGATCCATATTCAGTTTGAACTGGACCACTATAATGCTTCTTACGAAGGCAAAGCAGGCAAACCATATCTTGAATTCTGGATAAAAGATGAAGGTGAACGCCTCTATCCAAAGCAGCGAAGCAGAGGTGTCAGATGGTTTTTATCCTTCTATATGGAGTTAATGGCTTCTGCCAATATCATAGACAAACAGATGGTGCTTCTGGTTGACGAACCAGGTGTAAGCCTTCATGCCAGGGCCCAGGAGGATGTGCTGAAAGTATTTGAGAATATTAAGGATAAAATCCAGATTATTTATACCACTCATTCGCCGCATCTTGTTGAAATCAACAAGCTTCACAGAGTTCTGGCTGTTCAGCGCGATGATCTTGACAGCATGAGAAGCACATCAAGGATACTTGATCCATTGCAATTATCGACGGCTTCACCCGATACCCTCACCCCGTTGCAAAACATTCTTGGTAACCCGATGGGAGGTGAAGGATTCTCCTCAAAGAGATTTAACCTGATTGTAAATGATACAGGATCATTTTACATGTTAAATGCGATTATTCTTTTAATGGGATTTAAAGGCAAAATTTGTGTAATACCTTCAACCAATGTCTCTTCCATTCCATTGTTGTGTAATATCATGATGGGGTGGGGCATGGATTTTGCAGTTCTGCTTTTTGACAATGATGATGAGATGCAAATGGCTGAACTTTTAAAAAATTCAGTTTTCAAGACAGATATCAGCAGCAGGGAAATTATTATCAGAATGCCAGGCACTTTTTTAAATTCCGAAGATCTTTTATCGACACTTGATTTCAAGAATTATCTTTTGGAATCTAGAGAAGGAATAACAGTACAAAATTCAGTATATATAAAAGAAAAGGAGCTTCCCAGGAATTTCATTTTAAGCAGATTTCTGGCAAATGTTAAAGAAGAAAAGATTAAAGCTTCTGATTTTGATGAGGAGACACTTGAGAATTTTAAACTACTCACCGCCCTGCTTGGGGGTTTAAAATAAAATTTTGATTTATTTTGCACTTTATGCTTGTTTTCCTACTTTTGTCGCGCTCAGCAAGCCAGGCAACATGATTTTGGAGAGATGGGTGACCCTCCTACGCTGAAGCTTCGGAGGGCGAAGGTGGATAAGTGTCAGAATTATTTGGAGAGATGGGTGAGTGGCTTAAACCAGCAGTTTGCTAAACTGCCGTATGGGAAACTGTACCGGGGGTTCGAATCCCCCTCTCTCCGCAGGCCAAATTACTCCCCACGGGATCATTGAAAATAATCCCCCTCTCTCCGCCTTCGCTCGCCATAGCCTGACCAAAGAAGGGCGACGGCGAGTTTTTCTTTTTGCAGATAAGATATCTAATCATTTTGGAATTGCGAGCTCCGGCGGACGCAGTCCGCTTGCTTTCTGAAGGAACTGAGGGAAAATAATCAAAAGCCGACAGGGTTTGTTTTGGCTTTGCACGGTGCCCCACCAGGGATCGCCGAAGGCAATCCCTTATAGGTGATTGGCTCATCCTAAAAAAGGTTAACAGTTTTCACTAGCCTGAAAATAAATCTTAATTCTACAGTTTGACTTTCATAATTAATTATTTTTATAGATGGATTTTACTCTGGTACATATTGTTTTATTTATCTATTAAAAGGTTTTCAATGAGAAAGTTACTTAAAATCTTGCTGTACTTAATTTGTTCGATCCTTGGATTGACCATACTTGTTATATTTATCTCAACTAATTGCTCGCCGGGAAATAAAAGTCAGGAAAGACAATCGGGGACACAACAGGAATCTCTCACTGACGATTCACTTCTTACACTTGTACAGTATCGTACATTTGAGTACTTCTGGGATGGGGCTGAGCCTAATTCAGGAATGGCACGCGAACGATTTCATGTTGATGGTGTATATCCCGAGAATGACAAGAATGTTGTTGCAACGGGGGGCAGTGGTTTTGGCCTGATGGCAATCCTGGCAGGAATCGAAAGAGGGTTTATTACAAGAGATGAAGCGTTTAACCGTTATTCCAGGATAATAGAGTTTCTTAAAAAAGCTGACAGGTTTCATGGTGCATGGCCGCATTGGATTTATGGTGAAACCGGAAAAGTAAAACCATTCAGTCCAAAAGATGATGGAGCGGATATTGTTGAAACTGCTTACCTTGTGCAAGGATTACTTGTTGTCAGGCAGTATTTTATAAACGGATCTGAAAAGGAAAAGTCACTTGCTGCAGAAATTGATAATTTATGGAAAGAAGTAGAATGGAGCTGGTTCACAAAGGGAGGTGAAAAAGTTATGTACTGGCACTGGTCTCCCAATTATGGATGGGATATGAACTTTGCAGTAACAGGTTATAATGAATGTCTGATACTGTATATTTTAGCTGCATCATCACCCACATATCCAATCAGCTCTGAAGTTTATCATGAAGGTTGGGCCCGGTCTGGCGCGATAACCACGATCAGCGGCAAATATGGATATGTACTGAATCTAAGGCATAATGGAGCAGAGGAATACGGAGGACCTCTATTCTGGGCTCATTATTCATATCTGGGATTGGATCCACAGTTCCTGAAAGACAAATATGCAGATTATTGGCAGGAGAATAAAAATCAGACTCTTATTAATTGGAAGTGGTGTTCAATTAATCCTAAGAAATTTGAAGGATACAGTGATTCCTGCTGGGGACTCACTGCCAGTTATTCCATGAATGGTTATGCTGCTCATGCTCCGGGCGAGACAACCGATCTGGGAGTCATCTCGCCGACGGCTGCTTTATCTTCTTTCCCTTACACTCCGGAGCAATCAATGAATGCCTTGAAGCACTTTTATTTTAATCTTGGAAACAAGCTTTGGGGCGAATATGGATTCTATGATGCCTTCAGTGAGCAGAATAACTGGTTTCCTCAGAGATATCTGGCAATTGATCAGGGTCCTGTCGTTGTTATGATAGAGAATTACAGAACCGGTTTATTATGGAACCTGTTCATGTCTGCCGGGGAGATTCAAAATGGATTAAAGATCCTGGGTTTTACATCAGAATAATAACGAAATGCACATTTTTTAATTTGATGTGATTTACTTAGTATTCAGATTACTAAAAGAGCTTAAATTTTTATTCAATTTGATTCTAAAACAGGTTTTCTTATATTGAAATTAAAGATAATTTGAATTTTATATTGTTTTATTCTTAAATTTTAATATATTCGCACCGTAATTTTTAAACTAAAACGATTAATTTTAAATAGATCGGAAGTTGTTAAATAAACAAAGTATTAAAAAGGTTAGAAAAATGAAGAACAAAGTTTTAATGGGATTAGCCGCTATCGTAATGGTTGCTTTCCTTTCTAGTTGTGGAAAAGTTCCACAGGCAAAAGTAGATGCTACTAATGCAGCAATCGCAGCTGCACAGACTGCTGAAGCAGCTGTTTATGTACCGGCTGAATTTACAGCTGTACAGGATTCAATGAAAGCTATTAATGCTGCAATTGAAGTTCAGAAATCAAAATTATTTAAGAAATTTGGTCCTATCTCAGTCAAATTGGATGCAACATTAGCCGCAGCAAACAAAACAGCTGCT
>JBEKDR010000088.1:0-17139 GCA_050014255.1 Bacteroidales bacterium
AGTCTCCGGTAAAGGTAACTCAATAAAACATCCCCCTCAGTTTGAGAGGGCACTTCTTATAACTGGCAAGATGCGATCGACAATTTTTATTTCAGGCACAGCTTCAATCATAGGGCAGGACATAATAGGAATTGAAGATATTGAAAGACAAACTGTTGTAACTATTGATAACATCAACAAGCTGACTGATCAAAAAAGAATCGGACAAATGATCGCCAACAGCGGTAAAGAATGGGGGAAATTTATTCTCCTCAGAGTTTACGTGAAAAATCAGGACGATTTTGCAAAAGTAAAGATGATTTGCAGTCAACGATTTCCTGAAGTTCCTGCCATTTTTATCCAATCTGATATCTGCCGCGATAACCTTCTGGTTGAAATAGAGGCAGAATTTTTAATAAAATAGTAATTGGCAAGAATAGACTGAAAGAAAAGAAAAGGGTACCAACAATAAATTACATTTATCATGAAGACCGATTTCAAATCAAGATTGAACGTCCTTACTGCGGAACACCTGAAATTATTGAACCGGAAAAATGAAAGAATTGAACCGGGGAACGGGATCTTCCACAGATATAAATACCCGGTGCTTACAGGTGATCATGCACCTTTATTCTGGAGGTATGATCTTAATCCGGGAACGAATCCTTACCTGATGGAACGTTTTGGCATACACGCAGCATTCAATGCCGGAGCAATGAAATATGACGGGAAATACATACTTGCTGTTCGTGTTGAAGGCAATGACAGGAAATCTTTTTTTGCAATAGCAGAAAGTCCCAACGGAGTTGATAATTTCCGGTTCTGGGATTACCCGGTTACCATGCCTGAAACAGAGAATCCTGATACAAACATTTATGACATCCGCCTGACCAGACATGAAGACGGTTGGATTTATGGGATCTTTTGTTCTGAAAGGAAAGATCCTTCAGCCCCTGCAGGTGATCTCTCTTCTGCTGTAGCTGCTGCAGGTATCGCCAGAACCCATGATCTTAAAACATGGGAAAGGCTTCCTGATCTCAAAACAAGAAATCAGCAGCGAAATGTAGTTCTTCATCCTGAATTTTTCAATGGCAAGTATGCTCTTTATACCCGTCCGCAAGATGGATTTATTGACGCCGGATCAGGAGGTGGTATTGGCTGGACACTTGTCGATGATATCACGCATGCTGAAATAAAAGAAGAGAAAATCATTAACTTTCGCTATTATCATACTATAAAGGAACAGAAAAACGGTGAGGGACCACATCCGTTAAAAACAGACAAAGGATGGCTGCATCTTGCACATGGCGTGAGAGGTTGCGCCGCCGGTCTGAGATATGTCCTTTATCTTTATATGACTGATTTACACGATCCTTCAAAGCAAATAGCAGAACCAGCCGGGTTTTTCATGGCTCCTGAAGGGGAAGAAAGAGTCGGCGATGTTTCGAATGTATTGTTTACAAACGGCTGGATTATAGATGATGACGGATCAGTTTTTATTTATTATGCTTCATCAGATACCAGGATGCATGTAGCTGTTTCAAATATTGATAAACTTGTCGATTATTGCCTGAATACGCCTGCAGACGGGTTAGGGTCTGCTGCTTCGGTTGAAACACTAAAAAAACTGATCGACAGGAACCTTAAATTGCAGAAGAAGAAATAGTAATTTTTTATACGCATTTTATAACTGTCTCTATGATCTCACAAAAGCTGAAACTTAAGGAAAAGATCGGATATGGGTTTGGCGATGCAGCCAGCTCGATGTTCTGGAAACTCTTCTCGATGTATTTGATGTTTTTTTATACCGATGTTTTCGGGATTTCTGCAACTCTTGTCGGGACCATGTTCCTTGTGACAAGGATTTGGGATGCCGCATTCGATCCTTTTGTAGGGATTCTTGGTGATCGGACCGAGACCCGGTGGGGTAAGTTCAGACCATACCTGCTATGGGTTGCAATACCATTCGGAATTATTGGAGTACTCACTTTCACAACCCCTTCGTTTGCAGAATCGGGAAAGGTGATCTATGCATTTATTACTTATTCCCTGATGATGATGGTGTACTCCATGATCAATGTGCCTTACGCTTCACTCATGGGAGTCATGACTGCCGATGGAAAAGAGCGGACCAGCCTGGCTACTTTCAGGTTTATTTTTGCTTTTGGAGGAAGTCTGCTGGTGCTTGCGCTAGCTGAACCATTGGTTGATATATTCAGTAAAATCGGGAAGGGAAGTATTAATCTTCAGCTCGGGTGGCAGCTGGCAGCAGTAGTATTTGCAATTATCGCAATAACTTTCTTCATGTTCACTTTTTCATGGACCCGTGAACGTATCAAACCCGTAACAGTAAAGACTTCGCTGAAAAAAGACCTTAACGACCTGTTGCATAATTCTCCGTGGTTCATTCTGCTTGGAGCAGGCATCGCAGCAATATTCTTTAACTCTATCCGTGACGGAGCTGCCATATATTATTTCAAATACTATATACAGGGACAAAGCGCGTTTTCAATAAAAGCTATAAACCTTACAATTACTTTTAGCAGCCTTTATTTTGTCCTCGGACAGGCTGCAAATATTGTTGGAGTAATTCTTGCTAAACCTGTTTCAGACAGGATAGGTAAGAAATATACTTTCTTATATGCAATGCTTTTTGCTGCGGTTTTCAGTATTGCTTTTTACTGGCTCGACAGGAATAGCGTCAGGTTGATATTTTTATTTCAATTTTTAATCAGCATGAGTGCCGGTATTATCTTTCCTCTCGTCTGGTCGATGTATGCTGATGCTGCAGATTATTCTGAGTGGAAAACCGGGCGACGTGCTACAGGTCTTGTCTTTTCCGCATCTTCTATGTCGCAAAAATTCGGTTGGACCCTGGGTGGAGCGCTGGCTGGCTGGCTTCTTGGATATTATGGATTCAAGGCAAATGTTGTTCAAACAGCTGAAGCTCAGACAGGCATAAAAATGATGCTGAGTTTCTTCCCGGCGATAGGAACCTTATTAGGTGCATTTTTCATGTTCATCTATCCTCTCAGTGAAAAGAAAATGTTAACGATTAGTGCGGAACTGGCCGTCAGAAGAGAATCGGTTAAAAAAGAAGAATAAACTGAATCAGCAGTGGTCGGTAACATTTATTTTGAGTATACCCCCTTCCCAGCCTTCCCCCACGGGGGAAGGAGCTATGCAAAACCGTTTCCCCCTTGGGGGAAATAAGAAAGGGGGTAAAACGTGAAGAAGCGAAGTTCATGCTTATCGAATGATAATTAATATAAGTGGTCTATCTATATGAAACTTATTATATGTCAAAAAGCAAGCTGGAAATACTTAAATCAGAAGTTAAAAAAGAACTGATAACTAATATTCTGCCGTTCTGGATGGGGAAAATGATCGATTCAGGAAATGGCGGCTTCTATGGAAGAATAGATGGTTCGGGTCATGTTTTTAATGATGCTGACAAAGGATGTGTGCTGAACGCCAGGATTCTATGGACCTTTTCGTCGGCTTACAGAATTCTGAAAAACGTCGATTATCTTAAAACAGCCGAAAGATCAAAAGATTATCTCCTCGATCATTTTTTTGATAAGGAATATGGCGGGGTATTCTGGCTCCTCGACCACAAAGGAAAGATGAAAGATGGCAAAAAACAGATTTATGCCCAGGCGTTTGCAATTTATGGACTGGCAGAATATTACCGGGTAACAAATGACCCGACTTGCCTGGAAAAAGCAATTGAACTGTTCAGGTTGATTGAGAAATATAGCTACGATATTAAGCTTGATGGGTATTTTGAAGCCTTCTCCAGAGAATGGGGCGCACTTGACGATCTTCGTCTCAGTGCAAAGGACGCTAATGAAAAAAAGACAATGAATACTCATCTTCATGTTCTGGAAGCATATACAAATCTTTACAGAATTTGGAAAAATGATCTCCTGAAGAAACAACTGCACAGACTGATTGCTGTTTTTGCTGATAAGATCGTTAATAGCCAGACATTTAACCTGAATATGTTCTTTGATGAAGAATGGAACGATAAAACTGACCTTGTTTCGTACGGACATAATATAGAATCGTCATGGCTGATCTACGAAGCTGCCACGGTACTTGGTGACGAAACTGTGCTGAGAAAAGTAAAAAACATTTGTCTCAGAATTGCGGAAGCCTCAAGAGAAGGGATAATGGCTGATGGCAGTATGATTTATGAAAAATTCTTCAAATCGGAACATATTGATTCTGACAGGCACTGGTGGGTACAGGCTGAAACCGTAATTGGCTTTGTGAATGCATACACATTATCGGGGAAAAAAGAATATCTCGATCTTAGCCTGGCAGCATGGAAATTTATCTCTACTCATCTGGTGGACAGACAAAACGGCGAATGGTACTGGAGCGTTGATAAAAATCTGCAGCCAAATCTTAAAGAGGATAAGGCAGGATTCTGGAAATGTCCCTATCATGATTCAAGGATGTGCCTTGAAATAATTGAAAGGCAGAATGTTCTTTAGAGACACTATTAAAAGAGTAAAACATATCTAAAATAATTCAGATTGACTATGAGAAAACTAATTTTAACAATCATGATTTGCTCTGTCATTTCGACAGTTTTGACAGCGCAGGAAGCTGCATCCAAAATCCGGCTTAACCAGATCGGCTTCTATCCTGATGCTCAAAAAGTTGCTGTCATTACAGATAATATCGATGGCGATTTTCTTATTAAGTCAGTGACATCCGGAGAAGTCATATTCAAATCAAAACTGAGCGATCCTCATAAATCAGATTATTCTCCTAAAATCACACGGATTGCTGATTTCTCAACAGTTACGAAGCCTGGAATGTATGTACTGAATTTACCTGGAATAGGGGATTCCTATACCTTCGAAATTAAACCTAAGGTTTTCACCAACCTCACAAAAGGGCTTATTAAAGGCTTTTATTTTCAGAGGATGTCCATAGCTCTTAAGCCTCAGTTTGCAGGCAAGTGGAGCCGGGCAGCCGGTCATCCTGACACTCAAATTATTATTCATCCTTCAGCTGCTTCACCTGCCAGGCCAGCTGGTACTATTATCTCCTGTCCCCGTGGCTGGTATGATGCCGGAGATTACAACAAATATGTAGTAAACAGTGGTATTACTATGGGCACATTACTTTCTTTATATGAGGATTTTCCGGCCTGTTTCGATACACTCGGAATAAATATTCCTGAAAGCGGAAACGGAGCTCCTGATCTGCTTAATGAGATAGTCTGGAACCTCCGCTGGATGCTGACTATGCAGGATCCCTTCGATGGAGGCGTTTATAATAAAGTAACAAATGCCGATTTTGATGCCATGGTTATGCCATCTGCTTCTGTGACCCCACGTTATGTTGTTCAAAAAGGGACTGCAGCAACACTAGATTTTGCAGCAGTTACGGCTCAGGCAGGACGCGTTTTCGACAAATTCAAAAATGTATTTCCCGGATTGTCAGATTCCTGTGTAAAAGCTTCAGAAAAAGCCTGGGACTGGGCGGTGAAAAACCCAAAAGTGGCATATAACCAGGAACTTATGAATAAATTGTTCAAACCTGTTATTAATACAGGTGCTTATGGGGATTCAGATTTCAGTGATGAGTTTATCTGGGCAGCTGCTGAATTATATATAACTACCGGAAATGAAAACTATTATACAGCATTTCCGATGTTTCCAGATGCTCAAATGCCGCTTCCTGAATGGGGTGATGTAAGATTACTCGGATACTACACCCTGGAAAGGTTTGAAAAGAAACTGACTAAGTTAGCTATGAAAGATTTTCCAGAGTTAAAAGAGCGGATAATAAGAACTGCAGATGAAATGGCAAAAGGTATTTTTGATCGTCCTTATCAGACAATAATGGGTAAGTCAGCCGCAGATTTTATATGGGGAAGCAATTCAGTAGCGACTAACGAGGGAATTTTATTGATTCAGGCTTATAAACTTTCGGGAGACAGAAAATACCTGGATTATGCACTTACTAATCTTGATTATGTCTTAGGCCGGAATGCAACAGGCTATTCATTTGTAACAGGCTATGGGCACAAGACACCAATGTTTCCGCATCACCGCCCATCGGAAGCTGACAGTATTGCAGATCCCGTTCCTGGCCTGATAGTCGGAGGGCCAAATCCAGGTCAGCAGGATGGATGTAAGACGTACCCTTCCCGGATTCCTGATGAATCTTATACTGACTCTGTTTGTTCCTATGCTTCAAATGAAATAGCTATTAACTGGAATGCGCCGGCCGCTTATCTTGCAGGTGCCCTTGAAGCGTTGTACACAAAATGATTTTCGCGCAAAATTATTTATAATAAGAAATACTTTAATCCTTCGAAAACATGAAATTGACCACAGTTTTTCTAATCTTATTTCTGACTCTGATCAGTTGTCAGAGCCATTCAAATTTAAAATTACCGTCCCTTATTGGCGATAATATGTTACTGCAGCAGAAAACGACTGCAAAGATATGGGGCAAGGCAAATCCCGGCCGCAAAATTACTGTTTCAGCAAGCTGGAAGTCAAATGGTCAGGCCGTATCAGGTAAAGATGGTAAATGGATGGTGAATATAACCACACCTGCGGCAGGTGGACCTTATACAATTGCCATATCAAGTAATGATACCACTATTACATTAAAAAATGTCCTGATAGGGGAGGTATGGTTTTGTTCTGGTCAGTCAAATATGGAAATGCCACTCGCCGGATGGCCCCCTGCTGACACAATAATGAATTCAGCCGCGACAATTGCATCTGCTTCAATTCCTGAAATACGTCTTTTCAATGTACAGAAAAAGATATCTGAAGAACCTGTTGATGAATGCACCGGAATTTGGGAGGTTAGTTCTCCAGTTACTGTTAAGCAATTCAGCGCAACAGCATATTTTTTTGGAAGAAAATTGTATAATGAGCTGCATGTGCCCATAGGGTTGATTGAATCCGCGTGGGGAGGAACACCTTCAGAATCATGGACTTCATCAGAGTCACTTGAAAAAGCAGGCGAGTTTATTTCAGAAATAAAAGCTTTTAAAGAATCGGCTCCTCTTCTTGCTGAGTACCAGTCCTGGCTGAATACCCATAATCAGGTTGATGTTAAGCCTGCCGGAAATGACCAGTGGAAGGATCTGAGTTTCAATGATGAAAATGTCCCGGCCTCGGAATTTAACGACAAGGATTGGCCTGTAATGACTCTTCCAACTGAATTTGAGACAGTTATTGGAGATTTTGACGGAGCCGTCTGGTTCAGGAAAATGGTTGAGATTCCTAAGGATATGACAGGAAAGAACATGGTCCTGTCTTTGGGGCCGATTGACGATATGGATCGTACATATTTTAATGGAAAACTTATCGGGTCATCAGAGATTTCAGGCCTCTGGAATGTTGACAGGAATTATGAAATTCATGCCTCGCTGGTTAAGGCTGGCGCCAACACAATTTCTGTACGTGTTCTTGATACCCAGGGCGGAGGAGGAATATATGGTGCTCCGGAAAAGATGAAACTATCATTAAAAAGTAATTCGAAAACCTTTATCCCGCTTAAAGGCACCTGGAAATACCAACCAGTCGCAGAATTAAAGGGGAGCAAATTCTATATTTACGACTTTTCAAAAAATGAGTTTCTAACAAGAAAAAGGCCTGTAAATATTGGTCCGGGCACTCCGTCAGTTTTATTTAATGGAATGGTCAGCCCCGTATTGCCATATCAGATAAAAGGGGCAATATGGTACCAGGGTGAAGCTAATGTGGGCAGAGCAGATCAGTATTACAAGATTTTTCCGGCAATGATTCAGAACTGGAGAGACTCATGGGGTATCAAAGATTTTCCATTCTATTTTGTTCAGATTGCCCCGTATGTTTATGCAGGGGTTGATTCAACAGAATCCGGCTTTCTGAGGGAGGCCCAGGAGAAAACACTTAAACTGACCAAAACGGGAATGGCTGTTACTCTTGATATAGCAACTATAATGAACATTCACCCACCTTTTAAGAAAGAGGTTGGTGAAAGACTTGCTATGCTTGCACTGAATAACGACTATGGGATAAAAACTGCTTGTGTCGGTCCTGTTTATAAATCGATGTCCATTTCTGCCGGTTCTGTAAAACTGCAATTTGATAATGTGGGAGACGGACTGATTGCAAAGAATGGCAAGCTTAAAGAATTCGAAATTGCAGGCAAGGAAGGACATTACGTCAAGGCTGATGCAAAAATTGTAAATAATGAAGTGCTTGTTTCCTCGCCTTGGGTCAGGGAACCTGTTTCAGTAAGATACTGCTGGCGTAATGGTGCTGAAGCTTCATTGTTTAACAAAACAGGTTTCCCGGCATGGCAGTTCAGGACTAAATAGACCTGTATGCGAAACCTAATTAATTTAATCATCCCGTCAGGAGGTCTCGAAACTTTATTAATTTTAGCGAGAATTAATCTTTATAAATATGAAAAAAATACTGTTTTTATCACTTACACTGGTTTCAGTTATATTCACATCCTGCAACCAGTCAGCAAAAAATAATGAAATGGTTAAAAAGGATGTTTTCGGTACGCACAATGGCAAAGAGGTTTATCTGTTTACTCTTACAAATAAAGCAGGTAATTTCATAAAGCTTACTAATTTCGGAGCAAAGATCAACTGGATTGAGGTTCCGGATAAGAATGGGAAAAAGGACAATATTACCTTCGGGTATGACACTTTTGATGAAACACTTAAAGGTGATATGTCTTTCGGCTCTGTTGTCGGAAGATATGCTAATCGGGTTGCAAAAGGAAAATTCAAGCTCGATGGTGTTGAATATAATACTCCTCTCAATAATGGACCAAACACGCTTCATGGTGGCCCTCTCGGATGGCATAGTGTTGTCTGGAACTCAGAAATTATTAAGGGTAGTAAAGTTCCTGCTGTTAAATTTACCTATGTTAGTCCCGATATGGAGGAAGGATTCCCGGGTACTGTGAAAGCTGAAGTTGTATATACCTGGACTGATAACAATGAGATTGTCATGGCATATAAATGTACCACCGACAAGAAAACCGTAGTGAATATTACTAATCACGCGTATTTCAATCTTCATGGGGCAGGCAATGGTGATATCCTTGACCACGTCCTCACGATTAAGGCTTCATCTTTTACTCCGGTTGATTCAGTTATGATCCCTACCGGGGAGATTCGTCCTGTAGCCGGAACACCCTTTGATTTCACAACACCTCATGCTATAGGCGAAAGAATTGGTGATAAGTATGACCAGCTTGTACTTGGCCGGGGATATGATCACAACTACGTCCTTGACAATAAAGAAGAGGTTGATGCTTCAGTATATGAACCTGTTAGCGGTCGTTTGCTGGAAGTTATTACAGATCAGCCGGGATTGCAACTTTACACCGGAAATTTTCTTGATGGTTCCCAAACCGGCCATGGGGGAAAGGTATTCAAATACAGGTCGGGTTTATGCCTGGAGTCCGGTCATTATCCCGATAGCCCAAATCATCCTGATTTCCCAACTACCGTTCTTAATCCAGGTGAAACATTTGTTTCAATTACCATTTACAGATTTTCAGTTAAATAGATATCCTACTAAATAATTTTAAAAATGACAACACGACGAGTTTTTATAAGAAACACAGCCTTAACGACCGCAGCTTTAGGACTGGTCCCATCATTCTCCAGTGTCTTAGCTGGTTGCGCACCATCTGACAGAATCAATGTTGGTCTGATCGGATGCAATGGGATGGGCTTTGCTGACCTGACTGCATTTCTTGATCATCCCCAGGTAGAATGCCTTGCTTTGTGCGACATCGACGAAAATGTACTTAACCGAAGGGCAGCCGATGTAGAGAAAATGAGGGGCAAGAAACCTGCAAATTTATATAAAGACTGGAGGAAACTCATTGATAATAAAGATATCAATGTGGTTATCGTCGGAACACCCGACCACTGGCACTGTCTTCAGATGATTTCTGCATGTGATGCCGGGAAAGATGTATATTGCGAAAAGCCGATAGGAAGAACTATTGAAGAATGTAATCTGATGGTGAGCGCTGCCAAACGAAATAAAACTGTTGTACAGGTTGGTCAGTGGCAAAGAAGTGATCCGCACTGGCAGGATGCTGTTAATTTTATACAGTCAGGCAAGCTCGGGAAAATAAGACTTGTAAGAGTATTTTCATACCAGGGATGGTGCCCGTCAATTCCGGTTCTGCCTGATGAGCCAGTTCCTCAGGGAGTCGATTATGATATGTGGCTGGGGCCGGCAGCCAAACGCCCCTTCAACAGGAACCGTTTCCATT
Organism: Bacteroidales bacterium; assembly: GCA_050014255.1. Classification (GTDB taxonomy): domain Bacteria; phylum Bacteroidota; class Bacteroidia; order Bacteroidales; family VadinHA17; genus LD21. The sequence goes on from JBEKDR010000088.1 coordinate 10,264, forward strand.
TTACATTCAGGTGGTTCTGGGATTATGCCGGTGGTTTGATGACAGACTGGGGAGTTCATCTTCTTGATTATGCTCTCTACGGCATGAATGTCACTACCCCTAAGTCTGTAATGGCAATGGGTGGCAAATATGGTTATCCAACCGATGCGTGCGAAACTCCTGACAGTTTACAGACTATTTATGAATTCGATGGATTTAATGTTATGTGGGACCATGCAATTGGAATAAATGACGGCGCTTATGGCCGTAATCACGGACTGGGTTTTGTCGGTGAAAACGGAACTCTTGTAGTGGACCGCGATGGTTGGGAAGTAATTCCTGAAGATGTTAACGGGAAATTAAGGATGGAAGCAGTGCCCCTCGCAAAAGGAACCGGAAAAGGGTTGAATAAGCACGTGACAAATTTTCTGGAATGTATGAATAAGCGTAATCCTAATACCAATGCCAGTGTTGAGATTGGTGCACATATAGCAAAATTCTCTGCACTTGGTAATATTGCTTACCGGACTGGGAAAAAGCTCATCTGGGATGGAACGAAATTTACAAATGACACAGAAGCCAACAATTTTCTTATTCCGAGTTACAGAGAGCCCTGGGCATTGCCTAAGGTTTAATTCATATTTAAACCTTAGAAACAAATTTAAATTTCTACTTATGAAAAAGGTATTTTCACTTGTATTGTTTTTATTCTTGTCTGCAACTACAATTATGATAAGGGCACAGCAGAGCCCGTACCAATTCCCTTTCCGAAATCCGGCTCTTCCTCTTGAAGAAAGGGTTAATGATCTTGTTTCAAGGATGACTCTTCAGGAAAAGGCCGATCAGATGGTTTATACGGCTCCGGCGATTCCCAGGCTGGGTATCCCAGCTTACACCTGGTGGAATGAAGCTCTTCACGGCGTTGCAAGAGCAGGTTATGCGACAGTATTTCCTCAATCAATTACAATTGCAGACTCTTGGGACGAAACACTTCTGTTTAATGTTGCAAGCGCTATCTCTGATGAGGCACGGGCAAAATATCATGAATTTCAAAGAAGGGGCAAGACAGGTATCTACCAGGGACTTACATTCTGGTCGCCGAATATTAACATATTCCGCGATCCCCGTTGGGGAAGAGGGCATGAAACATATGGAGAGGATCCTTATCTTACAGGAAGAATGGGCTATGAGTTTGTAAAAGGAATGCAGGGCGATGATCCTAAATATCTCAAAACAGTCGCTACTGCCAAGCATTATGCAGTTCATTCAGGTCCTGAACCATTGAGACATTCATTTAATGCAAAGGTAAGTGAAGTAGATCTCAGGGAGACTTACCTGCCGGCATTCAGAACACTTGTAGTTGATGCAGGCGTGTATTCGGTAATGGGCGCATATAATATGTTCAGAGATTATCCGTGCTGCGCGAACCCGATCTTGTACGGGATTCTGCGTAATGAGTGGAAATTTAAGGGCTATGTTGTATCTGACTGCTGGGCAATCTCCGACTTCTATAAATTCACCCATTTTGCGAAAGATCCTGCCGAGGCAGCCGCCCAGGCTGTCAAAGCCGGCACTGACCTTGAATGCGGATCTGATTATAAGAATCTCGTCGAAGCTGTCAAAAGGGGATTGCTTACCGAGAATGATATCAATATAGCTGTAAAAAGGATCTTTACTGCCAGGTTCAGACTTGGTATGTTTGATCCGGATGAGATGGTTCCTTATGCACAGATACCCTTTTTTGTAAACTGTTCTGATTATAATAATTCCCTCTCGCGTCAGGCAGCCAGAAAATCAGTAGTCTTGTTGAAGAATGAAAATAATACTCTTCCTCTTTCAAAAGACATTAAAACCATCGCTGTTTTAGGTCCTAATGCTGACAACTATGAATCGTTGATAGGTAATTATAACGGCATTCCAAAGGATCCTGTCACAATCCTGAAGGGAATTACGGGTAAGCTTGCACCTTCTACTAAAATAATTTATGCAGAAGGTAGTGATCTGGCTGAGGGTATCCATAATTTAGTTCCAATCCCTTCCAGATATCTTGAGACAGCGGAAGGAATTCAGGGTGCTTACGGTGAGTATTTTAATAACACCGAAATGAACGGCGAACCTGTTTTTACCAGAGTTGATGATAATATAAATTTCTATTGGGAACATTTCTCCCCGAGGTACGATATGCCCGATGACAATTTTGGAATACGATGGACGACCTTTCTTGTTCCACCGGTCTCCGGAACCTATGCAATCGGTGGCTTAGGCTCATCAGGTTATGAAATCCGACTCGATGGTAAAAAGCTGATTTCTTCGATGAACGAGCATGAAGCTATTCATATTGAAGCCCCGGCTGAACTTCAGGCCGACAAAAAATATAAGATAGAAGTATTTTATAAAAACTATGCCGGCGATGCTGCCATTGAGCTTTTATGGGCACCACCAAGACCGGCGATGATAGAACAGGCTGTTACTGCTGCAAAAGAGGCTGATGCAACAGTCCTCGTTCTTGGTTTGTCTCAGCGTCTTGAAGGAGAAGAAATGCCGATTAAGATTGAAGGTTTTAGCGGTGGCGATCGAACCAACCTAAATCTTCCTGCTACCCAGGAAAAGCTTCTTGATGCCGTTATTGCAACAGGGAAACCCGTAGTTGTGATATTGACCAGTGGCGGTGCTTTATCGGTAAATAAAGCCCAGGAAAAAGCTGCTGCAATTTTACTTGCCGGTTATGGAGGTCAGCAGGGAGGTAATGCAGTCGCTGATGTACTTTTTGGAGATTATAATCCTGCCGGAAGACTTCCTGTAACATATTATAAATCAATTGACCAAATTCCTGCTTTTGAGAACTACGATATGACAGGCAAGACATACAGGTTTTTTACCCGGGAACCATTGTATCCATTCGGTTATGGGCTTAGCTATACAACTTTCAAATACAGCGATTTATCAATCCCTGAAAAAGTTGTTGCGGGAGAAAAAGTCACAGTGAAAGTTACAGTAACAAATACAGGAAAAGTTTCAGGAGATGAAGTGGTTGAGCTCTACCTTACAGATGAAAAAGCATCAACACCCCGACCAATCCGCCAGCTTGAAGGATTTGCAAGGATCTCACTTAAACCAGGTGAAAGCAAAGTTGTTGAGATCAGGCTTGAACCGCGTCAATTCTCCATTATCAACAATAAGGCAAAACGGGTAATTGAACCAGGCTACTTTACTATCTCGGTAGGAGGAAAACAACCGGGTTTCAAAGGATATCTTGACCCGCAGTTCACCCAGGTAATGACCGGAAGGATCAGATTAACAGGGAAAGAGGTTCAGTTCGCAAACTGATAAACAAAATGTTGTAATATCGAGTGGAGCGACAGCGAGGAATCTGCTTTAATCTATTTCTTAATAAACCTGTATACCTTCACGGAGTGAGGTAGCAGATCAACATACATTGAAGATTCCTTCAGTACCAGATCTTTATGATCCCACAAATCTCTGACTGTGAAATTTTCAAGTTTAAATGGTGATGGAGGGCCCCATCTCATTGTACTTGCCTGTGCCAGTTGTGCTAAGTCGACCAGAACGCTCTTTTTTTCATCACTTTTGTTAAGCAGGCATATGGCTTTTTCATTTTTGGCGAGCATTTTCATCCATATCTGATAATCACCATTATCCCTCCAGCACACCCCCTGTCTTCCGAGTGAATCCTGGTCAAGGGCAATTATCTCCTTATTGACAAGAATTGATTTGGTTTCGGGAGTCATATTCTGAAGATCATTCCCTGCTATTAATGGGGCAGCCAGCATACACCATAATGAAAAATGAGTCCTATATTCTTCCGTTGTCATTCCGCCGTTGCCGACTTCCAACATGTCAGGGTCATTCCAGTGACCAGGTCCGGCATATCTGGCAAGGTCTTTCTGCTGTGAAAAAATATCTATCATACTATTCCATGAATCGGAGATGTCACCAGTGGTACGCCATAAGTGACCAATCTGACCTGCCCATTCCCACGGTTTGTTTGAACCCCATTCACAAATACTGAATACAATTGGTCTCTTAGCAGCATAAAGACCGTCACGCATTATAGAGTATGAAGCTTTTGGTTCCTGTGTACCAGTGTTGCACCAGTCGTATTTTAAGTAATCGACGCCCCAACGCGCATAGGTCAGGGCATCCTGGTATTCATGTCCGCGGCCTGCAGGGCGCCCTGCGCAGGTAAGTGTTCCGGCACAGGAGTAGATGCCAAACTTCAGCCCTTTTGAGTGAATATAATCTGCAAGGTATTTTATCCCGTGAGGGAAACGATCCTTATCTGCCACTATCTGTCCGTTCTCATCCCTCGAAACCTGCCAGCAATCGTCAATTACGACATATTCGTAACCAGCATCCTTCATCCCGCTGCTGACCATAGCATCAGCCATTCCCATAATGAGAGCTTCACTTACATTGCATCCGTACTTGTTCCAGCTGTTCCATCCCATTGGAGGAGACTTGGCGAGCTGGTCAAATTTTTGTGCGTTTACACTTAAAAAGAGGAAGACGATAGTGACTACTGAAATAATCCTTTTCATAGATTTGGTTTTTTATTATGATTATTAAGTTTCGCAAAATCAAATTTACTACTTCTTTGACCTTATCAAAAAAAAAGACTTTGATTTAATGAAAAACTTGCTAAAAATTTAAAAATATTGATTTTCTTCGTTTACCCCATCCCCAAGGGGAGCGAAGAAAATCAATTTACTCCCCCGGGGAAGGGGTAAATAAATTGATTTTCAAGCTACATTTATATAGTTAAAATTGTCAATATAAACTGATATTATGCAGGAAGAAAACCATCTCCTTCAGAAACGTGTAAATCTTTTCGATGGAATATCAATTGTTTCCGGTGCAATGATAGGATCAGGAATCTTCATCGTAAGTGCAGATATTGCACGGAATGTAGGATCTCCAGGCTGGTTGCTTATAGTCTGGATCATCACCGGAATAATAACTCTGATAGGGGCAATCAGTTACGGCGAACTGGCCTCGATGATGCCACATGTTGGCGGCCAGTATGTTTACCTGAAAGAAGCATATCATCCTCTGATCGGATTTTTGTTTGGGTGGACCACTTTCCTTGTTATTGAGTGCGGTACGATTGCCGCTGTGGCCGTGGCATTTGCAAAATTTTCCGGTGTTCTGTTTCCCTGGGTTTCCGAAAAGAATATCCTTTTCCAGGCAGGTCCTCTGAAGATCAAAAGCACAATGATAGTTGCGATAAGCATGATATCATTCCTGACGTGGCTCAATACCAGGGGAATTGTGACCGGAAAGACAGTTCAGAACTTCTTCTCATCAACAAAGGTTATTGCCCTTTTAGGATTTGTTGCCATAGGTTTTCTTGCTATAAAAAATATAAATTCATGGGAAATAAATAAAGAAGTCTTCTGGCAGGCAAGCAAGGTGGGCCCGGGTAACCAGGTGATCCCTCTTGTCGGTTTTTCTCTTATCACTGCTATTGGAACAGCGTTGGTAGGATCATTATTCGCATCAGATGCATGGTATAGTGTTACCTACCTTTCGGGTGAGGTGGTAAATCCGAAACGGAATGTCCCATTAAGCCTCTTTTTCGGAGCTCTGATAGTTTCTGTAATGTATATTCTTACAAACATTGTCTATATTAAAATTCTTCCATTGTCGGGCTCTCCCGATGGCGCCAATGTGATCAGCCGCGGCATACAGTATGCAACCGACGACAGGGTGGCAACCTCTGCAATGAGTGTCGTATTTGGAAATTATGCTGCCGTTATTATGGCAATATTTATTATGATAAGTACTTTTGGATGCAACAATGGTCTTATAATGACTGCTCCCCGCGTTTATTATGCCATGGCAAATGATGGTCTTTTTTTTAGAAAAGCAGGTGAATTAAATAAAAACGGAGTCCCGGGTTTTGCAATTGTTGTTCAGGGGATATGGGCCATAATTCTTTGCTTGTCAGGCACATATGGAAATCTTCTTGATTATGTGATCTTTGCAGTTTTAATCTTCTTCACATTAACTATTCTTGCAATATTTATACTGAGGGTAAAACGGCCTGATATTCCGCGACCTTATAAAGCATTTGGTTACCCTGTTATACCTTCAATTTATATTTTGACTACGGTATCAATAATGGTGATCCTCTTAATTTATAAACCGGATTATACCTTTCGTGGACTGGGAATTGTGATTCTCGGCATCCCTGTATTCTACCTATGGAGAAAACATAACAAAAACACGGAAAAAACATAGAAAGGAATTTAAAACTTATACCACACCCCGCACACCGAACACCGCACACCGCAACCCAATTTAATAATATGTTCCCGGACGAATTTAAAAGAAGGATTCATAGTCAAAAATATATTGATGCAGAGGAGTTGCTAAAAGCACTGGAAGAACCATCCCCGGTAAGTATAAGAATTAATAAGCCGAAGTGGAACAAAAAACCTTTGAACTCTGAGCCTGTTCCATGGTGCAATGATGGATATTATCTGGAAAACAGACCATCTTATACACTTGATCCGCTTTTCCATTCAGGTTGTTACTACCCGCAGGAAGCTTCTGGCATGTTCCTGGAACAAGTAATCAGGCAGACTTCATCTCTCAAGGGAAATTTACGGGTGCTAGATCTGTGTGCCGCTCCCGGAGGGAAAAGTACTCATCTTTCGGATATTATCGGCCCTGACAATCTGTTGGTAGCTAATGAAGCCATCCGGTCAAGGGCCACAATTCTTGCAGAGACAATTACAAAATGGGGTTTGGGAAATACCCTCGTTGCGCAGAACGATCCGGCAGCATTTGGAAGATTACCGGGTTACTTTGATATTATAATCGTGGATGCTCCCTGTTCCGGGGAAGGCATGTTCAGGGGAGAAACTGCAGTTC
>JBEKDR010000089.1:0-19171 GCA_050014255.1 Bacteroidales bacterium
CATTTCACACGACTCCCAACCTTTAATAGTATGGATAAAGCTATAAGATGAGCCGTCAGTTAGCCAAACATTAGTCATAAATCCTGACTTGAAGAAACTTTCCCCAAACTCGCGGACTTCATCAATTGTAAGTTCAAAATGCCCACGCAGGGGTGAACTTGGATCTTTAGTTACAAAAATCTGATCTATTTGTATCATTATTGTGTGTTTTAGAGTTCTGGTTTTTTGTTTTAACGAATTTCACTAATTGATTTTAATAGAACATCCATCTCATGTACATCTTAGATGGAGTTGCTTAATTCGTAGATTTCACGAAGAACGTTAGATTCTATGGACTTTCCTTTCAGAGCTTTGAAAGAAGATTCATTATCATCAATGTAGTCCTGTAGCTGCTCACCATAGTAACCCTCGGTATAGAAATGAAGAAGATCTTGTTTTAATTGAACTTGAGTTTTCATGAGTCAGTTACCAAGTATTGCGTTTGCTAATATTTCATTCTCCTCCGGCATAATATCAGCATACAATGTAGTCATGTTCAAACTTGAATGGCCGAGCTGCTTCTGTACGGCTCTCAGGTCTTTTGTTTTGTAGTAAAGTAATGTTGCATAACTATGCCGTGCAGAATGGATGGTGAGATCATCACGAAGGCCTGCTTCCCGGACAGCCTGTTTGAAACTGATGTATAAGGCTGTTGTGGTCGAGTGCTGACCTCCCTGACCGAAAAACAGAGGAGCTAATGGCTCTATGGATTGATTCCAGTTTTTCTTCTGAAGGATGAACTCCTGTAGATGCTTGGTTAACTCCAGATCGATGTAAACGTCACGGGACTTTCTACGCTTCCCGTTGCGGACAAAGATGTACGATGGTTTTATGGAAAGTTTTAGGTCCTCAATTTTAAGTTTGGCAATCTCTGAAACTCGCAAACCAGAATTCAAAGCCAAATGAACCAGCATGTAACGAATTGGCCAAGTGACCCTGCCTTTCGCCTTGTCAGCATTAGCCCGTTTTTCAGAGGTCTTCAGAATGGCATTGCGTTCCTGAAGGTCAAAGAACTTTTCTCTAGTGATTTTGTAGTTTTTATTCATTGTAGCCTTTTATTTTGGCTAATTATATTTAGTTAAATATAATATATATTTATTAAAATACCAAATATAAAGACTATATTTTTAAGGTTTTTTTATTATATTAAAACTAAATGGTCATTTTTATTAAAGCTTGAATTTTGCTAGAATAAGTGGTACCTTTATAAAGGATTTTAAGTATAGATCATAAGCCCAAATCCCCCTTTAAATGCGGCAATTGAAAATCATCAATCAGGTTACGAACAGGGAGAATTCATTTCTTGACAAATACCTGTATGAGATAGCCAAGATTGAACTGATTACTGCAGAAGAAGAAGTTGATCTTGCCATTAGAATACACAAGGGGGACCTTAATGCACGTGATCGTTTGATAAATGCAAATCTCAGATTTGTCATATCTGTTGCAAAACAGTATCAGAACCTGGGCTTGAGTCTTGCGGATTTGATCAATGAAGGAAATCTTGGTTTGATCAAAGCAGCACAACGATTTGACGAAACAATGGGTTTTAAATTCATATCATATGCCGTTTGGTGGATCAGACAAGCTATTATGAATGCCCTGTCAGAAAACGCAAGAATTGTACGGCTCCCACTAAACAGAATGAATCATATTTATAAAATAAAAAAGATCAAGGCTGAACTGGAACAACAGTATGAAAGAGAACCAACTATCCTTGAGATTACACAGGCATTAGATCTAGCTCCTGCTGATGTGAGAGTAGCCATAAAAAACGCTGGGCGATATATTTCAATGGATGCCCCTCTTGTACAAGGTGAAGAAGAGAGCATGTATGATGTTTTATTAATCGAAGATACTTCCGGCCCTGATAAAGAATTGCTAACGGATTCACTAAGGAAAGACATTGAAAGGGTCCTTATTAAATTGACCCCAAAAGAAGCCGATATTATCAGATTTTATTTTGGATTAAACAGCAAACAGACGTATACACTCGTGGAAATTGGTGAGGTACTTAATCTATCAACCGAAAGGGTCAGACAAATCAAAGAAAGGGCGATCAAAAGATTAAAGAGTACATTGATATGTAGAGTATTACAGACCTACTTAGGTTAACTAATTCTGAATCCAATTTCAAATTATTCGTCCTTCAGTTTTTAATTTTTGGTAATTGCGCAATCCATAGATTGCATAAACTATTGCTAACGGGAAAAATCGTGGACGGCTAAATAAAGACCAGAAGAATAACTTCCAATAATAAATCCTTGCCTTATCTTTTATACCGAGAAACCATATAGATTTTAAAAATGCCCCGAGATAAGTAAAATGGAAACGAATATAACTGAACTGAAAATGGGTCTTTTGTAATGGTTTGTACTCTTTTAAAAATCTCCTGACCCGTTCATAATAAGGTTTAGGGGAGTAAATTCCGTTGATAATTCTTTTATATCCATTAATGAGTATTTCATAATTCATTTTAGGGATAAAGTTTATTGAAAAGTCTGTATTATCTCCCGAAGCCTCATTCAATAACCTATCCTCTCTTAAAAGGCGCTGGTAGAGGCTGGTGCCTCGTGGTGCATTTAATAGCCCCACCATAGCAGAGATAATTCCACTTTTTTGGATGAATTCAATTTGCTTATCAAAAATTGAAGGGGGGTCGCTATCAAACCCTACAATAAATCCCCCGTTAATTTGCAAGCCGGACTTCTGAATTTTTTTAATACAGGCTAATAAATCACGGTTTTTGTTTGGAAACTTATTACATTCTACCAAACTTTCTTCGTTCTGTGTTTCAATGCCGAGAAATACTAAATAGAAGCCTGCCTTGATCATCAATTGCATAAGTTCATCGTCATCACAAAGATCAATAGTCGCTTCTGTGTTATAGGTGAAGGGATGTCTTTTATTTGCCATCCATTCGATTATTGCAGGCAAGATTTCCCGTTTTAGCTTTCTCCTGTTTCCTATGAAGTTATCGTCAACAAAAAATATTTTACCTCTCCAACCTTGAAAGTACAGACTTTCTAATTCAGCTAATATTTGGTCTTTGCTCTTTGTTCTAACCCTGTGTCCAAAAAGAGTAGTTATATCGCAGAATTCACAATTGAAAGGACAACCGCGGGAATATTGGAGATTCATAGATACATAATTTTTCATATTGATAAGTCCCCAGAGAGGAATTGGCGTCTTTTCTATATCCGGGAATCCCTTACAGGTGTAAATATGTTTCGCGCACCCATTCATCAAATCTTCTAAAAAAAGTGGTAGCGTAATTTCAGCCTCATTAAGCACAAAATAATCCACGTCCTCAAACTCTTCATATCCAGCAGTAAATAGAGGCCCACCAGCGACAATTCTGATACCCATTTTTTTGCACTTGCTAATCACTTCTTTTACCGATGCTTTCTGTATAGTCATAGCACTAATGAAAACGAAATCAGCCCCTTCAAGATCTTTATCTCTTAGATTGGTTACATTCATATCTATAAGTTTTTTCTCCCAATCTTTTGGAAGCATTGCTGCTACAGTTAATAATCCCAATGGCGGATATGCTGCCTTTATAGAAATAAATTTTAAGGCATACTTAAAACTCCAGAAAGTATCAGGGCATCTGGGGTAAACCAAGACGACTTTCATATCAAACTCCTTATTCATTTTTTAGAGAGGATCAAATAGCCTGAATTTGCAGTGGACTTAAAGATTTTGATTAGCATTTGCTTGGAGCTAAATACACCTGTTCAACACGTAATATGGAATAGACCAATTACTGCCTCTATGGCATCATTCCATTTTTCGATTGCTTTTGGAGTGGGATGCAGATCTATCGTACATTTCTTCTTTTTGAAATAATCTGCTGCTTCTTCCGAAAGACTCACCATTCCTTGCTGGCCAGCTCCGATTATCAACCGTTTAGCGCCATCCTGATAAATATATTTTGCCTCTTCCAGGGAAATTATATGTGAAGAGCCATATACGGCTTTTGAAAGTTTTTTCTTTCGTTTTTTTATTTCTCCTGATAGTCGAATAATGATGTCGTGGTTAATCTTTGAACCTTCAACCGTAATATAACCAAATCCAGAATCATATACAGCAGGTTTCATTTCTTATAATTCTATTAAATGATTTATCGCTCCATTGTTTCCAGAGAAAGTTACCTCTCTCAATTCAGGTAAGTCGTTTGTTAGGAACCGCAATCCAGGGGGCGATTACATAAAATCCGTTTCAATTATTCCATTGCCTGACGTTTTATCACGCTGCTATATCATTAATCAAACCTTTAAACATAAATGACAGTTTCTGAGCTTAGCATAATAAAATACTGTCGCCTAAGTCTCCAGTGGTTATTGGTGTTATTTTATTTTCCCAGGCTCATTATCATTCTCTTTTTTTTCACGTTCCTTATTCAATCCCATGGTCAATGCTGTCATTCCAGCCAACCCCCCCTAACTGCATGGTTTCAAGTGCTGAGCTAGGAACAATTACTATTGTGGAGTTCGTCTTCAATCCTTCATACAGCATGTTCATCGCCCTCAGATGAAGAGCTGTAGGATTGTTTTCATATGTTTTTGCAGCTTCTCCAAACTTTTCTGCCACCTGTCGTTCAGAATCACCCAGGATCACCCTGGACTGACGTTCTCTTTCAGCCTGGGCCTGCATTGACATAGCATCCTGCAGTGATGAAGGAATCAGAACATCCTTAACCTCAACCGAAATCACATTAATACCCCATGGTGCGGTACGTCCATCAATTATCTTCTGAAGCGTATTACTTATCTTATCCCTGCCTTCCAGCATCTCCGAGAGCATCGTCTTACCGATAACATCACGCAGGGCTGTCTGGGAGGCCCAGTTAATTGCGCTTTTATATTCGGCCATTTCAAGGGCAGCCTTTTTGGCATCCAGAACTTTCCAGAATAGTACTGCATCCACATCAACAGGCACAGTATCTTTTGTAAGGGTTTTTTCTGCCGTGAAAGAAGTTGTAATGACGCGGATGTCAATCCAGTAAGCAACGGTGTCAATGACGGGTATTATAAAAAAGAGTCCTGGTCCCCTGAGTGAATGGAAACGTCCTAACCGCAATACTACTGCTTTTTCCCACTGATCTGCTATCTTAATTGCAGATGAAACAATAAGGGCAACCAGGAAAGAAATCACTCCAATCCATATGGTTCTCGTACTGTCCTGAACATCATAACTGGCATATGCCAATGCTACACCAATAGCAAGAATGACAAAAAAGATTAATACTGAAAAAGAACTTTTTGTTTTCATAACAATAACCTCCATTTATAAGTTTTAAGTCGGATCTTATTTCTGGTACCGGTGTATCGGATCGAAGCGGAACCCATTTCCCTGCTCAAAGAGATATCAAATTTAGGAAATATTCTATCTCAATACAATTAAAACGTCTGCGACTGGGCTTCACTTTTGGCCGATGCTGGCATTTACGTTGAACTAAGTCAGTAAAGTAAAGTCTTTTAGTTGTTTTTGGTTAAAAAAGGATTTGATTTGTATTCAGCGATTTCATAACTTTCACATTCTTTTTTTGTTCGAATTTCATTTTGTGAGATGGGGCCTCGCAAGATGGTATTACCAATGGAGCGATCTGGGGGGGTTGCTCAAACACTGACCTGAATAATAAGCAATTGTAACTTTGATTGAAACTTTTGTTTTATGACATATAAAGAAGCAATTCATTTTAAAGCAAAACAACCTTCGACATTTGAGGAAGGCGAAATTACATATAAAGTCTTTATAACGCCTGAAAACAAAGAAGACCTTATGATTTATCTTAGAGATATACGTGGATTTTATAGTCACTTGACTGATGATGTTGCAAAAAAGTATTCAAAAAATGGGCAGTTCGTTTTGCGTGGATTATGCTATAAAAATAAAGGGCCAAATATTTTATATAGACTGTTATAGTATTTAGCACATGAAGATTCTCTTCAAGCACAGCGAGGATAAGTCCCGGAAGTAAATAGGCTGAGTTTTGCTTTAAAATAAATTTGTTTTTTGCCCTGGGACTTCATAAATTTGATTCACTAACTTTTTCGAGTGAGAAAACCTCATCTCTTAAAGTTTTAACCCCGACCTTAAAAAAGCCGGGGTTTTTATTTGTACATTCCATATATTCTTTCGAAATTTGGTATCAGTAGCATTTCCTGCACTTCCAGGTTACTCAAACTAGTAATAGAGACTTACTTCACACAACAGATACTTTCACAAAAGCCAATCAGGAAATGCTACTTCTTTTATGAAGTAACCTGTACCTCATCATCAGTTGGAGGGGGTGAATATGGATATTTTTTACGTCTTTCTTCCAGTTCCTCTTTTTCTAGCTTCTCTATTAGTTTTTTCTCAAAGTCAGTTATAAATCCTATTACCTTAAGGCAAGTAAATGAAAAATATACTTTATCTTGTTTTTCTATATCATAAACATTCCAGTTTTTATCATTACTTCTTCTTATCCTAAGATATTTTACCTTATCATTAATTGAATATCCCCAATAAAGAGATTCTTTGATTTCAGATAATGAATGTTCCTTTAGCCATTTATTAAGTTCACTTTTATGAAGAGGTGATTCTCTGACAGATTCATCGTTAAACAATATTGAAAAATCAAGGAATTTAATTTTATATTCTATAATTCAACATTTTATTATACAAGGTAAACAAAAACTCCGACTACAAATTAAGTAATCAGGGCTTTCTCGACACACAACTCAAAAACTAACGAAAGAAATCTAATCTATATTTTGGCGGATTATATTTATTTGCATCATATTAGAATATTTCTGAAATTTACTGATGCGGCATTTCCTATTTATTCAAACCAATAGACAGGACTTGGAGTTCTTTAGGGTGGTGCCGTTTTCTTTATTAGTATTTTGTTAAGATTAATAAGGCTTAGATAATGGGGAAGAGGAGATTTATAAATACAGCAGGTCATTTTATCTATTTTACTGACCTGCAGAATGAAGATAAAATACTCTGCATGACTCAAGAAGTCTATAATGAATTGAAACCTTTAACTTTTAAACCTGAAAGAGCACCGGATGACTCTTACATAAAAGCATTCCCGTTGGAAAAGACAGGTGAAAACCAAGTTTATGATTTTTATAATATAGTCATAAATGAACCAATTAATTTCCATGTGAACAGAATCAAATGGATATACACTTACGCAGATCCAAATGTAAAGGTCTAATAATATAAAACAGATTTGATATCAGCGTCATTTCCTTTCTCAACTTGACTTCAAAGCACAGCGTGATATTTCAGTTAAGAAGTGCCACTTTTTGATTAAGCTATGTCAAACCCTGTTTTTTTCTTAGGAACAATACCTAATTTCGTTTTTACATCCTCAATAGAATTTTCCAGAGTGTATGGGCCTCCATTGGATAATCCTATTACAGTCTTTTCTTTGTGATCAGGATGAGTATGAAAAAAAACAATGCTTTCAGCATTAATAAAAATGGCTTCATCACTCCCACGTCGGGTGATAGCAAATGTAATAAAATTCATTTTGAAATAATTTAAAGGTTTGACTTATAATTTACAAAGTTATGATTTGCAGATGATTAATTCTAAAATTATTTCCATGAAAAAACCCGACAAATGATCGGGCTTTTTATTTGCATCATATTAGAATAATTCTGAAATTTGATATCAGCGGCATTACCTTCTTCCACTTGACTTCACAGAACACCCAAGATGTGCAGCGAGACTTGTTCCGTCAGAGGAGTGCCGTTATAATTTAAATAAATTACCCGTTATTTTCTTAGGTCCTATACCGAGCATTACTTCTATCTCTTCTAAAGACTCATCCACTTCATTAATAAGAGTTGTAGAATAGACTACACTTTTCTTTGAAACATCATCCACCTTGATGTATACAATATTTTCGATGTTAATTATAACATCTTTCCCCATTTGTTTGAACACTTTAAATGCCATTTTATTATGTATTATGATTAATATATAAAGATAATCAAAAAAATATTTAATCATTAAAGTATTAAATTTCAATTAATTATATAGCATATTTAAATTACATATCATTATTATGATTGGTCCCCCGTAGCAGGAAAAACCATGCTGGCCAAGAGATTACCAACTATCTTGATTTAATCAATAGTATGAGTTAGATGTTTCCAAACTGCTCGGCTTCATTCCAAGAAATATCTAAACCATCTGACGGACTAATAGTGAACTCTACTCGGTAATAATCGAAATCATCATTTTCGGACGTAAACTCATAAGTGAATGAAGCATCAAAAACTTCTAACATCTTAGCATTATGATCTTTAAAATGAATCATGAGAGCATCTGAAAGTAATTGCCAAAGTTCACCTTCTGTGAGATCATTATTGTTAATCAATTTGGCCTTTTTCATAACACATGTTTTAGATATGCAAGAGAAGGAACTATTTAATGGGTTTTGTCAGTGCGTTTATAATCTCCGTGTTCAATATCAATACCTAATTTCTCTTTAACTTCTTCAAGAGTATGATTAACCTCAACTGGATTTCCAGAAACCAGCCCTATTCCAATCCTGCTTTTATCTGTAATCGTATAAAGTGATTCAATATATTCAGGATTAATGAAAATTGTATACTCATTCTCAAAGTTATCAATAGCTTTAAATTCAATAAGTTTCATAATTGGTTTTTAGAGTTAGATAATTATTTAGTAAAATTATGACATTAATATAATCTATCCTAAGTTATTTTCAATTTTAAGTTTTTGAATAACTCCTACTGTTGAATATGTTATTGCCTTCCTCAGACCGGACAACTTCATCGTAACATAACACCAAACTTTCGTCCACCTACCAGGACTGGCCAAAACGCTATTAGCCCTGACGAAAGGGGCAACTAACTAAGCCGCTGGGCCGTTCCAGACTGTGGCTATTCTCAAAATCAGTAAAAGCTACCCACTCTTAAAATATGTTTAAATTTGTCTCAATTTCATTACCTTTAATACAATTTAAGAAATATGTTATGCCAGCTATGAAACCACGTGTAATGCTTATTCTGATACAAGTTTTCAGTACCCTACTCATTTATGCCGTTCCCGTGTTAATTCCGGCAGGCATACGTGCGTGGATCTCTGCTTGGGTATTTCTCGGGCTTTGGTTCGGATTCTGGCTACTAATTCTCTTGTGGCTTTACTTACAAAACCCAGACCTCTTCTGGGAACGTATGCTTGTGCGTGTGTCTAATCAGAAGGGATGGGACAAATTAGTCCGCCCACTTCTTTATGTTGCTGTATTCATTTGGCTACTTTTCACCGCCTATGATGCCGGCCATTTCCATTGGTCCCCCGTACCTGAATGGGTTGAACTGCTTGGAGCACTCATACTTATAGTATCGTTTATTTTGTTCTTTCTGACATTTCGAGAAAACGCCTATTTATCTCCAGTGGTAAGAGTCCAAGAGGATCGTGGACAAGTAGTAATCTCAACTGGCCCATACCAATTCATACGACATCCAATGTATGCAGCAACGCTAATATTCGTCTTAGGAACTCCATTATTGCTTGGAGCGTGGTATGGAATCCTTGTTGGTCCAATTGTTGCGTTTATACTCGTTTGGCGTACAATTCTTGAAGAGCGCACGCTACAGAAGGAATTACCAGGATATTATGAGTATATGGCAAGAACAAAATACAGACTAATTCCATTTATCTGGTGAAGAATGTGAACCATCCTTATCATTTTGTTATATCTTCAGTTTTACCCCGTTTTGGTGTTGGATGGAATAATAAATAAGAATAGAATTACAGGATCTCCATATCTTATCTGACTCAACTATTGCAAATAATATAGACAGTTATGTTAAGGGTTTACTAGAATAAAAAATTCAACCGCTAACACAGACAGTGCTATGAAAAGCACATCTTTTGGAGATGGATAGCATATCCATCTTGCAGCTAAGAAAATCCTGGAGAAATCCAGGATTTTCAGTTTTAGAATAGGGAACCTTTGATTGGGCCTGATATCTATAAAAACTATAACAAGAACTTAGCTATACCCAATTGTCTTAGGTGTTTTTTTCTCATTTATCCAGGTGATGCTGTTCCTTTAAAATTCTTTTTGATAACTTAGTGATTATTTGATCCTTTAAAAGAAAGTTAAAATGCTACGCCATTATTTAAATCTTGCCATTAGAAATTTTAACAAGAGAAGGTTAGATTCCACTATTAATCTTCTTGCCTTGACAATCGGTTTCACTTTTAGTTTCATACTATTAATTTATGTATTAAACGAGTACTCCTATGATAAATTCCAAAAGAATGGGGCAAGAGTCTATCGCATAATTGAAAATTTTCCTGAGGTTGGTATCAAAATGCCAGGCACACCATTTCCTCTATTTCAAATGATTAAGAAAGATCGATCTGATATAGAAAAAGTTGTTCCTGCAGATATCGTATTTGGCAGTTATGAGAATGAGGTCAACAAAAAAGTGTCGCTCAGGATGGTCGGAACAGAATCTGACTTATTTTCAATTCTTACTTTCAATGTTATAGAAGGCAATCAGGATGAGTTTTTAAAAGATCCCTATGATCTTATAATTGCCCGATCAGTTGCAGAAAAGTTATACCCCGGGAAGAAAGCGTTGGGGGAAGTTCTGAAAATGAATATAAATGGGAAAGATGAATTACTCACAATAAGAGGTGTGTTTAAAGACCTTCCATGGAATTCATCAATTCAGGTAAAAAGCTTTTGTCATATAAGCTGGGCTATTAAAAATCTTGAAAGAATATATTCAACAAAAGATATAATGAATTCCTGGGTCATGGGAGATTTTGACATCTACGTACTTTTAAGAAATGGAACAGATCCTGAACAATTTGCAGAGTATATTTCAGGGCTATCTAAGTACCGGCCAGCAGAATATGGGGCTGTACAGTTTAGTTTACAAAACCTGAAAAATTTTTATTACCACTCGAGTGACCTTGCGAATAATTCAATTAAATCAGGCAACCTGAAAACAATTAATATCTTTTTTTTGGTTGCTATACTGATAATAATTATAGCATGTATTAATTATGTGATACTTTCTTCAGCTTCCTCAATGACCAGATATAAAGAGATAGCGTATAGCAAAGTAGCAGGTGCATCGCAAAAACAAATTCAATTGCAATTTATAGGAGAAGCAGTGTTACTTTCTCTGATTTCCTTTATTCTTTCATTATTAGCTGTCAAAATTCTGATCCCACACATAAAAGCCTGGTTTAATCTGAATCTGTACTTCACATCTGAAGAAAGTATCCGTTACATCTTAGTATTTGTTTTGATTGCTATAATCTCAGGTATAATATCAGGCGGTTATGTGGCTTTATACTATTCACGATTAAATATTGTACTCGCATTCAGTCAAAAGGGAGAAATGAAATCAGGGAAATTTATAATATGGAAGGCACTACTTATAATACAAATTATATTGTTGATCGGAACCATACTGGTTACTTCCGGTATCAGGCAACAAATTAAGTTCATGCAAACCAGCGATCAGGGTTTTGACAGCAGAAATCTGATAAAACTTTACCTGAGCAAAACGGAAAGATCAAAGTACTATACAATTAAGGATGAATTGAAAAAAAATCCCAATGTTGTAAGTGTTTGCGGAGCAAATTATCTTCCTCTGTACGATGGAGGAAACAGATCAGTTACTGCTTCTGTAAGTGTACCTGACAAAAAAGTAACAATGGATGTCATAGGTGTAGACTATGATTTCATTGAAATGCTGGGAATAAAAATCAAAAACGGAAGGAATTTTTCCCCTGATTTAGCAAGCGATTCAATTAATACAAAAATAGTCAACGAAACTGCTGCGGAAGCATTAGGCATAACTTCTATTTCAGATTCTACTGTTGAATCCCAAAAATACATTGGTGTAGTTAATGATTTTTTCCTTCACTCAATGCATGAGAAAATTATGCCCCTGATAATAACGCTTTCAAAAAAAGAATTTTTACGTGAATTAGGGATCAGATATCGGGAAGGAACAAAAAAACAAGTCGAAAAATCAATTAATAATTTATGGAAGGAACTGTTTGGAGAATCATCACCCGAATATGAATCATTTGAAGAGTCAATTCAATCAGAGTATACAAAAGAAGCGCAATTATTAAAGATTCTCAATGTATTTACTTTTCTGGTAGTATTCATTTCAGCAATGGGTTTATTTGCATTGTCTTTGCTGGTATTAAGAAAACGTAGTAAAGAAATTGCGATTCGCAAGGTGAATGGTGCAACAAATATTGAAATATTCTTAGATATTAGTATAGAGTTTTTCAGATTAGCTTTTGTTGCAATGATATTTGCATGGCCAATCGGTTGGTATATTATTCATCGCTGGTTGGAGAATTTCGCCTATCATAAGAACATTGGAGTTTTGATATTTCTGTTTTCGGGTTTAATAACAATCATCATTATTCAAGTTTCTATTCTAATGCATGCTTTTTTAGTTGCAAAAACCAATCTGGCAACAACTCTTAAGAATGAATGAGATTTTGGTATTACCTGATTTGTATTTTAAGTTCATTTAAAGAAAAGAATAAAATATTTGCACGGGATGGATAGCACGCCTACCATGAAGCGAGAGGCAAGTTCTGGAATCAGCTCCGGGACTTACCGTTTTAATACCCATAGCCATTGTTAGGAAATTAGTAGCTTTGGTTTACTCAATATTTAATATCATGAATAAATATTTTTCATTTAATATGGATTATTATGGATAAAATGACAAGATTCAGTAATAATTTGAGAAAATTACTTATTGATAAAGTTTCGAATCATGAATTAGATCTCCCGGTTGAAAAGATCAAGCGTACGCTGCTTACTTTTGGAAAAGTCGTCGATGAATTAAGATATTTTATTGATAATGATATTGTCAATAAGTTAACAAAAGATGATATAAAAGAAATAGAGTCGCTATGGAACTCTTTTTACAAAAAATAGCAGCACTTAGTGTGATATGAAAAGCACAGTCATGTCACTGACGGCAACAAACCATACTGCAGCCGTTGGCAGTAATGCAAAATAACAGTACTTCTATGAAAACAAGAAACATAATACTATTTGGATTACTATTTCTGAGTTATCAACAGATATATATCCAGAAGGATGATGCTAAGCAGAAACTTGGATTTAATCAAGACTTGGCTGATGAGTTAAATAAATTGGCTAAGGCTGATCAATTGGCAGCAAGTAATGCATTTCCACCTGAAAAATTCAAAAACTTAACACAGAAAAAGTGGGAGGATTTTAAAGATAGTGTGTTTAGAACTCATGAAACAAGCTTAGAGAAAATATTCATTAAGTTCGGGTATCCTGGATATAGCCTTGTTGGAAAGAAGGGTGAATTTAATTTTTGGTTAATGGTACAACACTGCGACTTTGCGCCAGATTTTCAATTACGAGTACTTCAAAGTATGAAAATTGAAGTCGAAAAAAACAATGCTGATCCTGGAAATTATGCCTATTTGACAGATAGAGAACTCATAAATACTGGAAAACAGCAGATATTTGGCACACAGATAACCTATAACTCAATCGGACAAGCTTATCCTATAAACTTGGTTGACAGTGCAAATGTCAATAAAAGGAGAAAGGAAAAAAGAATGGAGCCAATAGAAGAGTACTTAAATAGGATGACTGAATCCCATTTTGATATGAATAAAGATTATTTTATAAAAGCAGGAATTACTGAGCCCAAATTATATAAAGTAACCAATGATTCTATTAAGATAAAAAACTAAAATGCACTTCTGCCAACGGGATGGTATGGGTAATTGCCTTCGTCAGCACGGGCTACCCTATCATTGCATTCAAAAATCTATGAGTTTAAATTTAAATTCCACTTATCAAATTATGTGGTACCCGGACTGTTTCTGCTGCCGATACAGAGTCAATAGGGCTGCCGGCCGACCCCGCCTTTGACGAGGGCAGGCACGCTGGTGCCTTGTTTTTTGCTCGCCATCTGGACTGTTTCATCATGACACAAAACTGCTCGTCCACTTATCGGGACTTGGTACCATCTGGACAATTTCATCATGACCAGACAATTCCCGTCCATCTACCGGGACTGGCAAAAAACGCGTCACCGCGACGCTGACGGCAACTAAATTAAACCGCCGGGCCTTTATAAGCCAATGAGCAGAAAAACTGAACGTTAGACTACTACATGACCATTTTTTTAATATAGCGCTACCGCATATTTGGCATAAAATTTGTTCATCTAGTAAGAGCGATTCATAGACAAAAAAACTCCCAAGAATAAAATCTCTGACTTGATGGATTTATTAAAAAAGAAAACAGACCATCCCATGACTAAGTCCTTTCTAAGTGGGTTCGTGGTTTTATTCCTATATATTGTCTCCGTTGATTTATCAGGACAGAAATCTACTCAACTAATTCAACCCTCAAAGCAGGAAACTATTGAACTGCGAACCGGCACTTTATCTGATTCTACCTTTCCAGCTACTGAAATATTTCAAAAAAAAGGTTTTATTAAAGGTCGGCTAGTTAAACTAAAAACAAACTCCCCGGTTTGTTTTGCAAACGTTTCTTGCAGCGATAAAACCTCGTTTACAAAATCAAATTTTAAAGGAGAATTTATTTTATTTCCACATGAGTTCCCGGCTACTCTCAAAATCAGAAAGTTTGGTTTTAAAGAAGAGACTATTATTTTAAATTATCCTAATGATTCCATTTTGATTTCACTTACTCCTCTTGAAATTCATAAAAATAATTTTAGTAATAAAACGCCGATACAATTTGGATTAGTGCTTAAAAAGGCTCTCGAAAAATTCCGGATAAACAATAATCCTGAATCTCAGGATCCTTCACAAAGGGAACTTGTTTATTGCCGTATCACTTCATCGGTCAATTCAACGATAACCAGCTTGTTTGAAAGATATGCACACATGAATGTCAATAAGTATTCTCTTCAGGGAGATCAATCAGATATTGCCCGGTATGTATCGACAAGAGACAATATTCCCGGACTTACTGAAAACAGTTTAGAATTTAAAATTGACCCTTTCATCAACCTGCCAATGTTTATTGAAGGTTATATCAATCGAATGGGATTTTTTGAACAGAATGGGAGTCTGATTGCTGTGGTGGGGGTCAATTTGGGGGATTCCAAAAATGTTTATTATATTAATGTCGCCGACACTTCGATCGTATATTTAACCAGCCATTTTAAATCAAAAAGCAGGAATCGAATACAAGGACCTTCGACAGTATGGCAGGATAACAAAAGTTCTTCAACTGAAATTTCTTTTTCTCCCTGCGTTGAGAATAGAAACAGATATATTATGGATTGTATCAATGAAAATGAAGATTTCAGGTTGATTCAGAAGAATAAAACTGATCAGGTCATTTCTAAAAGCACACTTTTTGCTGTAATTCCTGATTCTTCTCTAATAAGTAATGCTGTAAGAGATCATGTCATGCATGAAACATTAAAAGAGTCGAGGCAGCAGATTAACTTTAATGCAAAATTTTCATTATCCCGAAAGTCAACAGCTTTTAATTCAGAAACAGAAATACTGTTCCAAAAGCCCTATAATCATGATTTCTGGGCCCAAAACTCATATGTTAAGCCGGATTTTGAAGAACAAAAACAAATTGAAAACTGGGAGAATAATAACAGGTTTTATTCTGAAAATCGCCTTTCCACTGTAAATGAAATAATCGGAGTAGACTCTCTGGTTAAAAAAATGAATAATAACATTGTTGCTGTTGAAAATGTATATGTTGAAACCGATCGCCTGGATTATTTGGCAGGAGATACTATATGGTTCAGTGCTTTTGTGCTCGACAACCTGCATATAGATTCAACTTTCGTAAGTAAAATTTTATATGTCGATCTGATCAATGCAGATAATAAACTGGAAAAGCATTTGAAACTCATCATCAGGAATGGCAGGTCAAAGGGTGATTTTGCACTTAATAAAGATCTGAAAAACGGGGTATTTCACATAAGAGCATATACTCAATATATGAGAAATTTTCAGAATGAATATCTTTTCGAAAAAGACATTCCTGTTCATCAATCGAACATAAGTAACCTGATTGTAGTAAATCCTGTAATAAATAAAAGCACTGAAGGCGATTCTGTAGACTTGTACCTCCATGCAATTCTGCCGGAAGAACACAGAGCTCAGGAAAAGCAACTTAAAGTATTTGTTAGACTTAATGATTCATTAAGCGTGAGAAAAATTTTCAATTTAAAAAAGGATTTCAATGGTTCGATGGGTTTTTTTGTTCCATCATCTCTTTCCTGTTCGTTTGCCGATATAAAAATTACACTTTCCGATAAAGCAATCATCTCAGAGCAACGATTATCGCTTCCATTGAGATCAGGGATTAACCTTCAGTTTTTCCCGGAAAGTGGGAAAATGGTTGTCGGAATCGAATCAGTAATTGCCTATAAAGCTGAGGATAACAGAGGTAATCCTGTAGAATTTGATGCTGATGTTGTCGACGGAAATCAAAACATAGTTACACATATCACAGGGAATAAATCGGGAGTAGGAAAATTTGGATTTACCCCACATTTAAATCAATCCTATAAAGCGCTTTTAACTTTGTCAGGCAACAAATACGCATTTAGTCTTCCGGTTACTGAGCCACAGGGTTATGTTCTGAATTTCAATTCTGATTCCAGCGTAATCTATATTAAAAATAATCAGAACAATTATAAAAGCAGGCATTACCTCCTTGTATCAGTAAGGGGAGTTGTTTATACTTCAATTGAAGCAAAACTGAGCACAAGAGTACTCCGGATCCCACTGCCTTTTGAAACGTATCCCAAAGGTGTTGTACAAATAACCCTTTTTGATAGTCTGTTCCGGCCTCTCGCCGAGCGGTTGGTATTTAATAACCGACTTGATCAGAAGATGTTAATACATGTTGAAACTGATAAAAAGGATTATCGGCCACGAGAAAGAGTTAATCTGACTATTAATGTCACTGATGCTGCAGGAAAACAGGTTGAATCATCTCTCGCAATAGCAGTGGTGGATGCTTCAAAAACTGACTCACTTTCAAATACTCCTGATATTGAGTCATACCTATATCTTGCTTCCGAAATAAAAGGAGAGATCGACTATAAATTTATAAACCTTGCTGATACAACTCCTTCTGGTAAAAGAAATATTGATCTTATAATGATGACGCAAGGCTGGCGTAATTTATTATGGAATTCAATCCGGTACAGCAATACATTAAAAGATATGTATCCGGTCGAAAAGGGGTTTTACATAGATGGGACTGTATTAAATAAAAGTCGTAGACCCAGCAGTGATTATAATATTATTTTTTTAGACTTTAAAACAGGTTATAATGGTATTGTTAAAGTTGATGAAAAGAGCAGATTTAAAATTGACATGCCATTCTTTAATGATTCCCACATTTTTATCATTCAGAATAGAAATAAAAAAAAGAGAATTGATGATCTAGGTTTTACTCTTGATACTATTCCTGTTCCTGGAATTAATTATCGAAACAATGAACTACCCTTTGTTTCATATAAACCGGGTTACCTGAAAACCCTCAATGAAAAATATGCTGAAATGGAGTCACTAGATGCCTCAAATATTAAATATAATTATTTGCCGGAAGTTAGTGTGAGAGCAAAATCTCACCCTTGGTATTCTAAACCTGATGTTATGATCAATTTAGATAAGAAAGATCCAACGGGGAAAAAATACCAAAACTTATTTCAGATGATATATGAGGAATTTGGCGAAAAAGCCTTTACCGCCATTGGGTTCGGTGCAGCGGGGAATGCTATTCAGCCGATTCTTGTTGTAAACGGAGCCCCTATGACCGCAGCTTACTGTCCACCTTGTTATGATGCTTTGCGTTACCAATGGGCAGCAAATATTCCTGTTAATGAAATATCGAATGTCAAGTTTTATGAGGCTGGAAGTGAATACAGTAGATTTGTAATGCCGCCGCTACCACCACCAACATCAAGAGTCTCAATGAATGAAGTAGCACCACCTTCTTTTCTGGAGAAAGGATCGCCTATGGCAGATATAGATTATTTACCCGTTATTTCATTTACCACCTATTCAAATTCTTACAGGGGAAATCCCAAAGGAGCAATTATTTTCCCGTTTCAGGGAATTTACCAGGCACGAGAATTTTATAAACCTGATTATGAAAATAACAACAGCAAAATACCTGATAACAGAACCACTATTTATTGGAATCCTGAAATTAAAACCGATTCAACAGGAAAGGCAAAGGTTTCATTTTATAATTCCGATCTGAAAGGTGAAGCTCTAATTAGGATTTCCGGAGTAAGTTACTATTTAAAAGATGCCTCTACGGCTATATCTCATTATTTGTCTCATTAATCAAGTTCTTATTCATTATAGATGTCATTAAAGTTAGGTATTTCATTTTGCAGGAACATTTAAAAGCCGCACAAGCTTGACCTCAACCCAAAGCTCTCAAAGAGCTTGCAAAGAAAAAGTTTCGTAAATCTTAAAAATAATTGGTTTAATCATGATAATTTTAAAATCTGGCTATAACACGGACGGTGCTTTAGTTTATTGGCTTCGCCTAGCTCGTCGCACTAAAGTGCTCCTCGGTTGCCTTCGACAGCCTGGACAATTTCGAATTGACTTTAGTAAAAATGATCTATTTTAGATTTATCATATTCAATAAATCCAGTTCAAAAAAGTTCGATTTATGTCCCGCCATCTCCACTCATGCGGATAGAACAAAAAGGAAGGAGTTTTGTCAGCTTTCTGTTTTCTGATTCTTTACGCTAATAAGCAAGATATAAGTTAGTACATTGTGATTCTTGGTGAGCATCATTATCTTAAATCATAAATTAAAACTTGTTGGAAGATCGAATTGAAAATTTACTTTTTATCGATTAATATCCATAAAAACTTATTAATAAATCAGGAATATTCCGGTATATTCTTCATTTAGAACACATTTTATGGACTTTTATTAAATAATCTGGAAAATCAATTGATCTTAGGTTTCATGTTCTTTTGTTTCAAGGGGCTCATTTCTTTTCATTAAAAGATAACAGAGAATGATCCCAATACAAAAGGCAAAAAAATACCCTATAAAACAATT
>JBEKDR010000090.1:0-17045 GCA_050014255.1 Bacteroidales bacterium
AAAATATTCCATTTGTACTAGTTCCGACCCATAAATTTCCGTCTTTGTCTTTACAGAATGCCGCAATAATATTATCACGGAAAATATATTTCTTAAATGAATTAGTTTTGCTGTCATAGAAGTTTAGCCCGGTTGTCGTTGAAATCCACACATTTTTTTCAGAATCTTCAAAAAATATCCAATCTCTTTTGCCAACTATCGCTTTGGGATTATCAGGATTAGTTCTGAAACGCCTGATCACTCCCTTGTTTTTGTCAAATAAATCAGTACCAACATTAAAAGTACCTAACCATAATGTATCATTTTTATCTATTGCAAGATTCCAAATGGATCTGCCTGAGATACTTGATAAATTATTTTTATTGGGCATGTAATGAATAAATTTTCCTGTTTTTCTGTCAAACCGGTTAAGACCTGCATCCCATGTACCAATCCAGATATCATGATCCTTATCTTCTGCTATACAAAGTATAGCATTCCCGCTTACGCTATAAGGGTTGGAAGGTTCGTGCTTAAATACCTTAAATCTGTCTGTTTCAGGATCGTAGACATTAACCCCGCCTCCATCGGTACCTATCCAGATCAAACTCTGATGATCCTCATAAAAACAAGTGATATTATTATACGATAACGAATTTGGATTACTGCCCTTATACTTAAATATTTTAAACTTATATTTTTTAGGATTATAATAATTGATTCCTCCTCCGGAGGTCCCTATCCATAAAATCCCTTCCCTGTCTCTGTGAAAACACCAGATTCCGTTGTTATTAAGTCCTTCATCATTTGTATTATCATACATGAAATACTCAAAAGTTTTAGATATTTTGTCAAATCGGTTTATCCCTCCCTGATCAACTGCAAGCAGTAAATGTCGTTCGTCATCCGGTACGATATCAAGGATAATCTTTTGATTGGTGCCTTTATGGTCGCCTTTTGATCCGAACTGCTCAAATTTATTGGATGCCGGATTATAAGAAAAGAATCCGTTACCATCTGTTGTAATCCATATTTTATCTTGATTATCAATATATAGGCTCTTAAAACAATCGTTTCCGAAATCAACAGACGGGTCCTCAAATTTAGTAAAGATGCCGGATTCAGAATCAAAACGGAGGATTCCACGGCTAAGTGAAACTATCCACAGGTATCCTTTTGAATCAATTGCTATCATTTTCGACGGGCGAGAGTTTAAATAAACCTTCTCACTCTCAAATTGATATCTGATAAAATTCTGAGTCTTGGAAATCCATTTATTCAGGCAATTTTCACCGGTAACAATCCAAAGATTTCCATCTTTATCTTCGGTAATACCGCTAATGTAATTGCTGTTTATACTGGTTTTATCGCCAGGATTGTTTTTAAATACTTTAAAATTATCTTTAACAGCATCGAATAAATTTAAACCATTAAGAGTACCAAACCATAGATTCTTTCCCCGGTCTTCATAGATACACAATATGTTATTATTGCTGATTGAGCCGGGTCGATTTTCGTCAAAATGGTATTTTTTAATCTCATAACTATTGTATTTATCAAGGCCCTCCTCGGTTCCTATCCAAAGATAATCTTTACTATCTCTGTATATACACCGCGTACGGTTACTCGACAAACCATCTTCAACAGTAAGGTGTTCAAATCTTGTGTATTTTTGCTGTGCATCTAAGTTGACAATTCCTGCAAAACAAAAGAATGAAATCACCAAATAGAGTTTGAAAGAGTGATTCCCGACTAATTTAAAACCAAAAGCAACAACCACTACTTTTTACAATTTTAAGAATAAAATAGTTCTAAAAACTCCAGAGTTTTAAAGATAGAGCTTTTTAACTAATATTTCCTTCAAACGGAAGAAAATCAGAAGCCAAGGTTAGTTTAATAAGCAAATTCTGGTTGAACCACTATATATATAGTCTCATCCCTAATGGTTTATGGCCGATGGAAGAACCAATTTGAAAACACTTCCTTTACCAGATTCACTCTCAACCCATATTTTACCTGCATGTTTTTCCACAAATTCTTTACACAAGAATAGCCCTAGGCCAGTGCCCTTTTCATTTTCTGTTCCGCGCGTTGAGAGGTTACCATCTATTCTAAAAAGTTTTGCTATGGTTTCTTCTGTCATTCCGATACCGCTATCTGATACCGAAATTTCAACCTGACTATTCATGATCTGGGCCTTAACTTCCACTTTACCATTTTTATGAGTAAATTTGATAGCATTCGATATCAGATTTCGTAAGATCGTTTTGATCATATTTTTATCTGCAGTAATTGTTAAATTATCATTGAAGGAGTTTTTTAGTTCAATACTCTTCTCCTTCGCCATTTCATTTAATATACTGAATTCTTCATTATAGAGTTCACGCATATTGATTAATACGGGGCTAAATACAATTTTTCCACGCTGCGAATTTGCCCATTCCAAAAGGTTCTCGAGTAGCCTCAATGTCTGAACAGCAGAACTGTTTATCATTCCTGCATAGTTCTCCAGTGTAGAAGTATCCGATGATTTTATCTCTTCTTTCATTATTCCGCTTAAACCAATAATGGAACTAAATGGGTTTTTCAGGTCATGTGCGATAATGGAGAAGAATTTATCTTTTGAGGCATTGAGATATTCAATATGCTGCTGCCGTTCTTCAAGTGTGGCGTTTTTCTTCTGCAATTCAATAGTTTTCAGTGTTACTGATTTTTCAAGCAGATCCTTCTGATTTTTTAATTGTTGAATACGTAAAAGAAAAAAGGAAGTAAATATTATGATTATTAAAGAGATAACAACTAGTTCGAACCACCAGGTTTTCCACCAGGGAGGCAAAATGATTACTCGTAGTGAAACGCCTTTCTCGTTCCATAATCCATCATTATTTGAGGCTTTTACCCTGAAAGTATATTCTCCGGGATTCAGGTTGGTGTAGGTTACATATCGCCGGGAAGCGTCAGTAAAATTCCAGTCTTTTTCAAAGCCTTCCATTATGTAGGAATATTGGTCCTTTTTCGGATGTGTATAATTTATTGCGACAAAGGAAAATGAAAAGACATTCTGGTTCCATTTCAGCTCTATCTTTTTTGCTTCACTGATGTGAGTCGGGAATTGCGCTCCCGTAACAGCATAAGCCACCGGTTTGTTGAATATCTGAAAATCCGTGATATAAACAGGAGGGATGAAATCATTATCTTTCAGGCTGTCGGGATTGAAGGAGTTGAACCCATTATATCCGCCAAAGTACAATTCACCTTTGCTTGTTTTAAGAAATGATTGCTGGTAAAACTGGTCGCCCTGTAAACCATCCTCTTTTGAATAACTTCTAACACTCTGAATTTCAGGATTTAACCTGCTGATGCCATAGTTGCTGGAAATCCAGATATCACCTTTACTATCCTGAGTAATTGCATGAATTCTATTATTTGGCAAAACATTGCTCATATCATACGTTCTAAGTATGGATACATCCTTATTACACAAGAACAATCCTCTGGTGTTGGTCCCTACCCAAATATTTCCCGACTTACCTTTATAAAATGCCCCTATATCATTATCAGGGAAATGATACACTTTAAATGAATTTGTCAGTCTGTCATAGAGACACAACCCATTTTGAGTACAAATCCACATGTTTTTTTCAGAGTCTTCAAAATAGAACCAACAATTTGTTGCACTAATCGAACCGGGATCGGCCGGGTCGGGCCTGAACCGTTTGATCACACCCCTGTTTTTGTCAAATAAGTCGATACCTTTATTATAAATACTTAACCATAATATATTGTTATGATCTATAATAAGATTGTAAATCGTTATCCCTGAAATACTTGACGGATTCTTATTATCTGGCATATAATGAATAAACCTACCTGTCTTTCTATCGTACCTGTTAAGTCCTGCATTCCAGGTTCCAATCCACATATCGTGATCCTTATCTTCAGCAATGCCCCGAATAACATTCCCGCTTATACTGTAAGGGTTGGATGGTTCGTGCTTAAATATCTTAAAACTACCTGTTTCCGGGTCGTAGACATTAAGCCCTCCTCCATCAGTACCAATCCAGATCAAACCCTGATGATCTTCATAAAAACAGCCGGTAAAACTATATGACATCGATTCAGGGTTATTATTATTGTGGGTAAATAATTTAAATCTTTCTTTTTTAGGATTATAATAATTAATCCCGCCGCCTGAAGTGCCCACCCACAAAATCCCTTCCCTGTCTTTGTACAAGCACCAGATTCCATTGTTATTAAGTCCTTCATCATTTGCCTGATCGTACACGATATATTCAAATGTTTCAGATATTTTGTCAAAACGGTTTATACCACCCTGATCAACCGCAAGCAATAAATAACGGTCATCTTCAGGAAGAATATCAAGAATGAGATTTTGATTGGTTCCTTTTCTATTGCCTTCTGATCCGAACTTTTTAAATTTATTTATTGCCGGATCATAAGAAAAGAATCCGCTGCCATCTGTTGCAATCCATATTTTGTCCTGATTATCAATGTAAATGCTTTTATAGCTAAAGTCTCCAAAATCAATAGAAGGGTCGTATAATTCTGTAAATGTTCCTGATTCAGGATCAAAACGACGGATTCCCGGGCTTAATGAAGCTACCCAGAGGTATCCTTTGGAATCAATTGCTACCATCCTGGATGGACGAACTGACAGATCATACTTTTTCCTTTCAAATGGATAATTAACAAAACTTTGATTTTGTGGAATCCATTTATTAAGGCAATTCCCATCTGTCACAATCCATAGATTTCCATTTTTATCTTCGGCAATACCAGTGATACAATTACCGTTTAAGCTGTTCTTGTCAGCAGTATTGTTTTTAAATACTTTAAAATTATCTTTTGAAGGATCATACAAATTCAAACCATCATAAGTGCCAAACCATAGATTTTTCGCCCGGTCTTCATAAATACATGTTAAAATATCACTACTGATTGTTCCTGTCTGTTTTTCACTACTCCGGTATTTCTTAACCTGATAGCTATCATATTTATCAAGGCCCACGTCGGTACCAAGCCAAAGATAACCCTTGCTATCCTTGAGTATACATCGTATACGGTTACTCGATAAACCATCATCGACAGTGAGATGACTAAATCTTGAATATTTCGGCTGTGACTGCAATTGAACAGTTGCCGCAAGAATAAAGAACGAAATCACCAAAGTCCGTCTTATTGTATGATACCTGAATAATGTAAGACTGTTTAAATTAGCCACTGCTTTGTAGTATTTTGAGCAGATAACACTAAAAAATTCAGAATCTTAAAGATAAAGAAAATTAATCAGCAAAATATGGTGCTTAAAAAATCTAAAAGTCAGTACATTTAACGTTGAATCCTATAAGATTCTTATCTGATATGCCTAAAAAACTTTTATATCTGTTGCTATCTCTTCTTACAGTTTCGATCAGTAAGGAAACACAAAGTCAGCCTGTTGATTCATTATCTTTTAGTATAGTATCCCGGCAGAGTTTCTACACTTTTGAGAAGAGTGGTGAATTTCTTCTTCATGTACCATCTGCTTTATCGAAGAATCGTCTATCAATCGCTCTAAAGATCGGAGACGAAACTGTAGCTTCATGGAACGGAATATCAGGAAAGACTATCCTGAGGTTACCATTCTCACTTAAACTGATGCCTTCTGTTTATAAGGCTGAAGCCAGGATAAATATATCATCCAATCCGGGATCAATATATATTGCAAAAACTGATCTGGTTGTTCTCTCATATAAATCTAATGAAGTAAAAACCGACAGATTCACGGGAGGACTGATAGTGAATAAGCTACCATTTTTCCCATTCGGCTTCTATTGTTATTCTCCCGTTTATCCTTCGCTTCCGGAAGAGGAGGTAGTAAAAGGATTTAACATGATATCTCCCTATCAGAAGATCGCACCAGAGACTCTTAATGAAAGAAAAGCTTATATGGATCGTTGTGCCGAACTTGGAATGAAGGTGCACTATAACCTTCTTTCAGTATCAGGTGGCGGTGGAGTAGGATCTAAGATAGAAGGTCTGAATGATGAAGAGAAAAAAGAAAGACTGATTTCTGAAGTTAAAACCTTCAGGGATCATCCGGCTTTGCTTGGCTGGTATATCTCAGATGAACCGAACGGTTCCAATATAGCTCCTGAACAGCTGGAAGAGATCTACAGGACAGTTAAAGAGAATGATCCATGGCATCCTGTTTCAATGGTATTTATGGCACCATTTCTGTCTGCAAAAAGATATTCTGCTGCACTGGATATTGTAATGGCAGACCCGTACCCGGTACCCGATCTTCCTGTGACAATGCCAGGAGACGTAGCGGGTCAGTTAAGGACTGAATTTAAAGGAAAAAAACTTATCTGGATCGTACCCCAGGCATTCGGTGGAGGTGAACTATGGAGTCGTGAACCTACTATCCAGGAAATCAGGTCGATGACCTGGCAATCTATTATTAATGGGGCGACCGGGATTCAATACTTTGTACGGCAAGGTCTTAACTACTTTCCAAAATCGGCAGCAACATGGAGTGAATGTGGTAGAATGGCAACAGAGGTCATGGAGTTGACGCCATGGCTGCTTTCTGACGAAGAGACATTGCAAGTTGAATCATACTCAAAGAATGTATTAGTTTCTTCCAGGCTTCATAATGGCCAACTTATCATTATGGTTGTTAACAAGATAAATGAACCAGTCAGTACTTCCTTAAGGGTAAACGGCTTTCATAACGGAAAAGCAAGAGTGTTGTTTGAAAACCGATTTGTTACAGTAAAGGGTGGAATAATTACTGCTCAGCTTGCTCCTTTTGGGTCACAGGTATATCTTATCAACCTAAAGACTGAAAAGCAGGTTGAAGAGGCTTCAAATACAAACCTCATTAAGGATGCCGGGTTTGAAGATCTTTCAGGTCCAGGACTGCCTTCAGCATGTTATGCAAGGCCTGGTGGTGACAGGGGAGCAACTTATTTTCTTGACACAAGGGAATATTTTGAAGGTAATCATTCTCTGAGGATAATTACACCTTTACAGGATAAAAGCCTGGCTATAAGATTTTTCCCATTTTCAGTCAAGGCTGGTGCATCATATACAATTTCCATCTGGGCCAAATCTGATCCTGAACAAAGATTTTTCTCTGCAACAAAACAGGAAAATGCCAGTCTATTAGAAAAAAAGGAGATACCGCAATATGTAGAAATATTACTGGGTGAATTCGGCCGGGCGAGATTTGTTCCTGATAACCGGTGGAGAGAATATGTAACATTTGTAACAATTCCTGAAGATACTGTGGCCCGGTTTAAGACAAACGTCATACTGAAGATGCCCGGACAGGGAGTTGCCTGGTTCGACCAGGTGAAGGTTACGGAGGATAAATAAATATGTTAATCTCCTGTTAATTTCATATTTGTTGTGGGTATCAACAATCTTTTAATATAATTTTATCTCATTGTCTAACCATATAATAACCTTCTTATGATAAAAAACCTGATTAAAACAGCTGTAAGACATATTCTTAAACACTTTGGTTATAGCATGCTGAATATTCTTGGACTCACCCTTGGTGTTTCCAGTGCTTTATTTCTCATTATTTATGTTTCTGATGAAGTGAGTTATGATCGTTATCATGAGAAGGCGGACAGGATTTACAGAGTTTCTACAAAAATTACGGAACCCGATGATCAGTTTACATGGACAGTTGCCCAGATACCATTCGGGCCACAGGTAGTTCATGATTATCCTGAGGTTCAGGCTTTCGTAAGGTTCATAAATATGCCCCGCTCTCTATATAAATACGAAGATAAAGAATTCAATGAGGAGAATTTCTTTTATGTCGATTCTACACTTTTTGATATTTTTACATACAAAGTTTTAAAAGGCGAGGTTAAATCTGCACTTTTGGAACCTAAAAAAATTGTTCTCACTGAAAAAATTGCAAACAAATACTTCGGGAAGAATGATCCCATAGGTAAAACTCTTACGGCAGGAACAGATACGTACGAAGTCACAGGCGTTATTCAGAATGTCCCGACCAACTCTCATTTCCGTTTTGATGCAGTGGCTTCAAGGAATAATTTACCTAAGCAACTCGGGAGTTGGGGAAATTTCGGAGTATTCACATATTTATTGTTTCCTGAAAACTTTGATATTAAAGTCTTTGAGAAAAAAATTCAGGATATGTATGGTACTTATATGAAACCGATCTTCGGACCTATGAATATAAAAATGGAATACATTCTTGAACCGATAACAAAGATTCATCTCTATTCAACAAAACCCGGGGAACCTGAACCCACAGGAAGTATTACTTATGTTTATATCTTTTTTATTGTTGCAATATTCCTTGTTCTGATAGCAGCCATGAATTATATGAATCTGGCTACCGCACGATCTGCCAGAAGGGCACGTGAAGTGGGTTTACGAAAAGTTGTCGGTTCACGTCGCGGGCCGCTTATGATTCAGTTTCTGTCAGAATCGATGTTTTTTACTGTCATTTCCCTTATAATCAGTATTATAATCCTTATAGCTTTGTTGCCTGCTTTTAATCACCTCTCAGGAAAATCTTTCGATCTTCATATAATCTATAGTCCGGTTGTTTTGCTGACATTATTGGGTATAATAATAGTCGTCGGTGTCTTCGGTGGAAGTTATCCGGCATTCTTTCTTTCAAGATTCAGTCCGGTGACTGTACTTAAGGGAGAAATAACGCAGGGGTCAGCCGGAAGTCTGTTTCGCAAAATACTGGTTGTGATACAGTTTGCTGTTTCTGTAACCATGATAATCTGCACTATGGTCGTTTTCCGGCAGCTGAACTATATGAAGACTATGGATCAGGGATTTGATCAGAAAAATGTATTAAGTCTCGAGTTAAACCAGGCAATGATAAGAAAATATCCGGTTCTTAAAGAAGCGCTTCTTCAGAATCCCGAGATAAAACATGTAAGTTCGACAAATACTCGCATAGGTGAAGGTTCAGGGAAACTCGTATTCAATGTGGAAACAGATCAGGGGATGGCCCAGAAAGGTGTCAATTTTTCAGTTGTCGATCATGAATTTGTAAAAACACTTGGCATTAAAATTGTTAAAGGTCGTGATTTTCAGCAGGATATGCCATCAGATACCCTCCTGGGAGTTATTGTGAATGAAACATTTGTGAAACGGATGGGCTGGACTGATCCAATCGGGAAGAAAGTTGAGGCAGGTGATGCAAACGCTCTTCGTGCAAGGGTCATCGGAGTAATGCACGACTATCATCAGACCGGAATGTATAACGCAATCGAATCTTTACTGCTAGCTAACCGCCCCCTGAATAATATTATATATATAAAACTGAGTGGAAATGATATGAAACAAACACTGAGTTATATTGAGACTAAGTGGAAAGAAGTCTTTCCCGGAGAACCTTACACATATGCTTTTCTGAATGAAAGGTTTAACAGGCAGTTTGAGGCTGATGAAAAACGCGGACTTATATTTACTCTGTTTACCATCCTTGCAATATTAATCGCTTGTCTTGGACTGTTCGGATTGGCATCATATATGGTTGAACAGCGTACAAAGGAGGTAGGTATCCGAAAGGTATTTGGTGCGAACGAAGCCATAGTTATCAGATTAATTGCAAGGGATTTTCTAGTCCTCGTCATTATAGGAATCATAATAGCCACTCCGATAGCTTATTACTTCATGAACAACTGGCTGAAGAATTATGTTTACAGGACTTCAATCGGGGCGCCATTGATTATTGTTGCCTCAATACTAACAATCCTGATAACATTTATCACAATTAGTTACAAAGCGTACCAGGCTGCTATTATGAATCCGGCCAGTGCTCTTAAGACGGAATAGCCACCTCACCCCAACCCCTCTCCCAAGGGAGAGGGGCAAAAACTAAGAATATCAAAT
This sequence comes from Bacteroidales bacterium, assembly GCA_050014255.1. GTDB lineage: Bacteria > Bacteroidota > Bacteroidia > Bacteroidales > VadinHA17 > LD21. The sequence continues at coordinate 9,886 of JBEKDR010000090.1, forward strand.
AGTTACTCCCCTTCTTCCCTGGGAGTTGGGGGATGAGGTATGCTGAAAAAAAGGAGATTGGAGGAAAAACAGGATATTTTCATATTTTTACAATAGAATCTTACCAAGCTATTGTTTTAACTGTATTAATATGAAAAAATATTTATCTCTCATCCTTCTCCTTCCTCTAATATTATTATCAGGATGCAGGAAGCAGAATATAAACACATATTATAAGAGCAATCCGGCACCATTACTTCCCAATGCTTACATAAAATTACCACTCGGAACAGTAAAACCCGCCGGATGGCTAAAGTTGCAGTTAGAGGATCAAGCTGCAGGACTTACCGGAAATCTTGATGATTTCTGGCCCGACCTTGTTAACTCATCATGGCGAGGTGGCAACGGTGAGGCATGGGAAAGGGGACCATATTTCCTCGATGGTCTGGTTCCCCTGGCATACCTTCTGAACGACGGCCGACTCATCAATAAAGTAAAAACATGGATTGAACCTGTAATTGCAAGCAGCAGTGATACAGGCTGGTACGGACCGGCAAAAAACAAAGACCGCTGGCCCCTTGCTGTAGCAAATAAAGTGCTGATGCAGTATTATGAGGCTACCAACGATAAACGGGCACTTGATGTTCTTACGAAATACTTCAGATATCTGCACGACTCAAAACCCGACTGGCCGGATAAGGACTGGAGAGGTGTTCGCGCTATGGAAAATGCAGTAACCGGATATTGGTTATACCGGCAAACAGGTGAGAAGTGGATACTTGAGACAATAGAATCAATTCAAAAAAACAGTTCAGACTGGACAACCTATTATGAAAAGTTCCCGTGGGATTCAGCAGCTGTTGCGGATAAAAAAATACCTCTTAACTGGGGACCAGATGGACTGACCGCACATGTTGTAAATAATGCAATGGCAATAAAGTATCCCGGTTTGTGGTATCAGCAGTCAAAGGATGAACGATTTAAAAAAGCGGTTTTTTCAGGCGTCGAAAAATATGATCTTAACCATGGACAGCCGGGAGGAAGATTCTCAGGAGATGAACATCTGTCCGGAAAAAGTCCCAGCCATGGAACTGAGCTATGTTCAGTTGTTGAGTATATGTTTTCCCTGGAAGAACTTTACGAGATCTTTGGGAGCAACACATTAGCCGACAGACTTGAACTTCTTGTCTATAATTCACTTCCCGGAACTACAACACCTGACCTATGGGCTCACCAATATGACCAGCAGGCTAACCAGGTGTTGGTCTCAGGAGCAAAGAGAGATTGGACCAGTAACGGAGATTATTCAAACATTTATGGACTCATGCCAAACTTTGCATGTTGTCTGGCAAATATGCATCAGGGATGGCCCAAGTTTGTCGAGAGCATGTGGATGGCAACAAATGACAATGGACTGGCTCTGGTAGCTTACGGACCATCAACTGTAAAAGCCAGGGTCGGAAATGGTAAAGAGGTTACAATTTCCGAAGAGACTGACTATCCATTTAACGGATCAGTCAGACTTACGATCAATACGGAAAAGGCTGTGAGGTTTCCGATTGACCTCAGGATTCCAGGGTGGGCGGATTCTGTAACGATAAAATTCAAAAACAAAACTCTCAGAGTAAAAAACATTTCAACGTATAAAATTAAAGGGAGATGGAAGAACGGTGATCAGATATTCGTAGAATTGCCAATGCAGTTACGAGTCGAGAATAAATACAATAATTCAGTAGCCATGTTGAGAGGTCCTCTCTATTTTTCATTGCGTATCGATAAAGAATATAAAAGCGTTAAAATAAATTACGATAATTTTAATTACAAAGGCAGCGTCGATTGGGAAATCAACCCGAAGAGTCCATGGAACTATGGATTACTGATGAATAAGTCAAATATCATGCGGGGAATAAAAGTGACAGAAAATCCTGTAAGTAAATATCCTTTTTCCGACAAGGGCGACATGATCTGGTCAGCTGATTCAGGAAAGTACATACCCTGGGATCATGATGCGCCAGTCATCATCAGAGCAAGGGGTATGAAAATTCCCTCATGGACCATGAATAATAATTCAGCTGATGTACCTCCTCTCAGTCCGGTAAGACCCGAAGGGGATGTAGAATCAATAACACTTGTTCCCTATGGCTGCGCAAGGTTGCGGATTACTGAGTTTCCTGTTATGGATATTGTCCTTATGGAGGATATAATGAGACAGGGAAAATAAATCCATTTAACCGCAAAGTACGCAAAGACGACATATTTAAAAGCCATGTCAGTAAGAAACGCAAAGCACGCAAAGAAAATCAATTTCATACTTACTTTGCGACCTTTGCGCAAACCTTAGGGCTCTTTGCGGTTAATTTGAAATTAACTCGATTGAACTGGTCTTATACTTTAGCCATTTTTTTTCTTCTGATGTCAGATAAGAGCCTATCTTTTCATAAACTTCCGCATGGTAAGAATTGAGCCAGTCAATCTCTTTCTGATCAAGCAAAGAAGTGTCAATCAGAGATTTATCGATATAGCAAAGTGAGACAGTTTCAAATTTCAGAAACTTTCCGAATTCAGTCTCCTCATCTTCAAAGCAGAGTAACAGGTTTTCAATTCTAATCCCGTATTCACCTTCCCTGTATATTGCAGGTTCATCAGATATCAGCATGCCGGCTTCAATAACGGTCTTTGAGTCTATTCCTGCTCCGGGACCAATATTCTGCGGACCTTCGTGAACATTAAGGCAAAAGCCAACACCATGTCCCGTTCCATGACCATAGTTCAGGCCATTGTCCCACAATGCTTTACGCGCCAACAGGTCAAGCTGGCAGCCCCTGGTTCCCACGGGAAACTTTGCCATAGCAAGGTTTATTGTCCCTTTCAGCACTAAAGAATAGTCGCGTTTTTGCCGGTCGGTGGGCCTTCCGATAACAACAGTTCTGGTAATATCTGTTGTCCCGTCAAGGTACTGACCGCCTGAGTCGATAAGCAAAATCCCGTCAGTGCCTATGAGAATATCTGATTCCGGGGTTGCTGAATAATGCGGTAATGCTCCGTGCTCTTTAAATGCAACTATTGTTGAAAAACTGGGTCCAAGATAGTTTTCACTCTCCGACCTTAGGCTGTCTAACTTTTCAGCTATGGAGATTTCTGATAAAGTTTCTGAACCGATATTCTGTTCCAACCAGAAAAAAAATCTGGTCAAAGCTACACCATCTCTGGCCATTGCTTTTCCAATATTATCTATCTCGACTCTGTTTTTAACTGCTTTTAAACGCGTTGGAATTGTAAGATCTTCAATTATTTTCATCCCGATCTTGATCGGGATTGAATTAAAAAGACTTGAAGATGTCGTCGCAGGGTTTAAAAGAATAGTTGAATCGAGTGGCAAAGCTGATAATATCCCGGCTGTTTCTTCATAAGGCAGTATTACTATTCCCAGTCTGTCAAATTCTGAAGCAAGTTGTAACGGGATTTTACTCATGTCCATAAATAGGAGGATCTGCTCTTCCCCAACGATTGCATAGGATATAAGCAAAGGGCTGAATTTAATATCGTTTCCTCTTATGTTTAACAACCACATGATATCATCAAGTGACGTAAGAAGCTGATAATCAACCTTTTTTTCTTTCATCTGGCATTGGGTTTCAGCAATCTTAACCGATCTTTCAATTCCACAGAACCGCGTAGAATGATCGAATGCTATTGAATGTGGTAAGGAAGGCCTGTCTGTCCATAGCCCGGAAATCAGGTCACAATCAAAATTGAATGAAATGTTTTTGCTCATTAACGAGTTCTCAATCTTCCTGATCCTTTCAATTGAAATTATTCTGCCGTCAAGCGCAATTTTGCTTCCGGGATTAATATTCACGCATAGCCAATCAATGAAGTCCTTCTTTTCAGAATTGAGAGGTTTCATAAGAACAAAACCTGAACCAGACAGCTGGTTCTCCGCTTGTAAAAAATACATGGAATCTGTCCATAAGCCGGCAAACGTATCAGTTATTACAACTGTTGCGGAAGACCCTGAAAAACCAGTTAACCATGCAATTATGCGCCAGTGATCAGGAACATATTCTCCGAGATGCGGATCTGTTGAAGGTATTATATATGCAATGATGTCATTTTCTTTCATTAATGCTCTGAGAAAAGCCAGATTTTCAATGAAAGAGTTCATAAACTTTTGACCTCATTCACAAGGTTCTGAAGCGTGCTTTTTGCATCGCCGAATAACATCCTCGTTTTGTCATTATAAAAGAGCATGTTTTCTATAGCAGCATAACCTTTGCCCATACCACGTTTCATGACAATGATGTTTTTAGCATCGCGGGCCTTGATGATCGGCATTCCGTAAATTGGGCTTGAAGGATCATCCTCTGCGGCAGGATTAACAACATCATTTGCGCCTATCACGACGAGAACATCAGTATTCGGGAGATCAGGATTGATCTCATCACTCTCAATAAGCTGTTCATAAGGTACATCCGCTTCAGCAAGCAATACATTCATATGCCCGGGCATACGTCCGGCAACCGGGTGAATAGCATATTTGACCTCTACTCCTTTCTCTTCCAGAAGCTTATCTAATTCATGACAGATATGCTGCGCCTGGGCAACAGCAAGTCCGTAACCAGGGACAATAACCACTTTCTTCGAATAGCTGAGAAGAACAGCAGCATCTGAAATTGATATCTCTTTTACGGAACCTGTAACTGCCATATTTGTCTGTCCACCTCCTCCAAAAACTCCGACAATAACATTAAGCAGAGATCTGTTCATTGCCCGGCACATCAGAATTGTCAGAATTGTCCCTGCTGATCCGACAAGTATTCCTCCGGTGAGCATTGCCTGGTTATTGTAAAGAAACCCTCCCATAGCAGCTGCTACTCCTGTAAAAGAGTTCAGCAGTGAGATAACTACAGGCATATCAGCACCACCGATCGGCATAACGAACAGGACGCCATAGATAACTGCAATAACGAACATTATATATATCAGCGGAGTAAGTTCACTGCTGGCCTGAACATGGCGTGTCATAATATAAACTATAAAGCCGATCAGAACAGCAAGAATTGTCAGATTTACGTACTTCAGTGCTTTTATGCGCAAATCTCCTATCTTTCCATCAAGTTTTCCAAATGCGATCATACTTCCGGCCCAGGAAACAGTGCCGATCATAAGTCCAAGAAGAATTGCAAGAACGTGTCCGTTTGCCATACCGCTTTTTGCTATAAGATCGGGACTTACATGAGGAAATTCCATCATTGATATAAGAGCAGCTGCTGCACCACCCATCCCGTTAAAGAATGATACAAGCTGGGGCATAGCGGTCATTTTGACACGTTTTGCAATGACCCAACCGATGATGCAGCCAATTCCTATTGCAACAAGAATGAGTCCGATATTTCCTATAGGTTTGCCATCTTTATGATGAAACAGTATTGTTGCAATAATAGCCATTCCCATTCCAATGGCTGCAAGGGTATTACCCCGGCGTGCCGTCAGCGGGTGGCTTAACATTTTTAATCCAAAAATGAAAAGTACTGATGCAATTATATAAGTAATCTCCAAAATTGAGATACCTGTTTGTAGTTGAGATATTTGGCCCATAAGATTTAATTTTTGCACGGGTTACTGCTTCTTCCTTTTAAACATCTCCAGCATCCTGTCTGTAACAACGAAACCGCCGACGACGTTGAGTGTACCGAGAACCACAGCAATAAATCCCAGTATCATCGCGCCGGTAGTTTCGGCATGCCCCATCACAATTATAGCACCTATGATTACCACTCCATGAATTGCATTGGCGCCCGACATAAGTGGTGTATGCAGAATCGCGGGGACATGACTTATTACTTCAATACCGAGGAATATTGAAAGGATCACAATGAATATTGCTTCCCTGTGCAGTAAGAAAAACTCAAGTATATTTCCCATGATATATATTATTTTAAATTTAGCAGTTGTTTAATTCTCTGACTTATATACTCTTTCCCATGTACGGCAGTTGTTCCATTTATTACATCATCCTGTAGATTAAGAATGAATCTAGCGTTCTTATCAACCATTATCCTGAGCAGGTTAATAATATTGCAACCAAACATTTTACTGGCATCTGAAGGCATATCGGATGGATAGTCGGATTTTCCGATAATATGAATTCCGTTTATTACTACTTTTTTGCCATTCTCCGTGAATTCGCAGTTTCCACCTGTTGAAGCGGCAAGGTCAATAATGACTGATCCGGGTTTCATGGAATAAACTGTTTCTTTCAGCAAAAGTAAAGGAGCTTTCCTACCCGGTATCTGAGCAGTGGCAATAACAACATCAGATGCAATTGCCCGTTCCTGAATGAGTTGCTGTTGTTTCTTTTTAAACTCCTCTGATTGTTCCACGGCATACCCGCCTGCCGCAACATCCTCTTTTGCTCCATCAACTTCAATAAATTTGCCGCCGAGACTTTTAACTTCCTCTTTTACGGCAGATCTTACATCGAATACTTCAACTATTGCACCCAGTTTCCTTGCAATTGCAAGAGCCTGCAGTCCTGCAACACCGGCACCTAAAATAAGCACCCGTGAAGGCTTGATGGTTCCGGCTGCAGACATGAACATAGGGAAGAATCGTGGCAATAATGACGCAGCCTCAATTACAGCTTTATAGCCTGAAACAGTAGCCATCGACGATAGGATATCCATTGACTGGGCTCTTGTTGTTCTGGGAACGAGGTCAAGTGCCAGCACTGTCAAACCCTTAATACGTGCTTTTTCGAGCCAGTCTCTGTTCTCAACAGGATTGAGAACAGAGCATAGTACCTGTCCTTCCTTAAAAGAGCCAATAATATCTTCGACAGGAGGATTGACAGAAAGCAACATATCAGCTTCAGAGATAACATCTTTTCGTTCAGTTAACCGGGTTCCGGCTTTCATGTAAGCTTTGTCTGAAGCGAAAGCCTTTTCTCCGGCACCAGTCTCTATCAGTACGTCAATGCCCATTTTTTTCAGCGTTACAGCTTCAGCCGGAAGGATGGCTACCCTGTTTTCATTTCCCATTTCTTTGAGGACGCCTATTATCATAAGTTTGGAATTAGGAATTTGGAGTTTGGAGTGCCTGGTATAAATCAGAATTTGGTTACCAATTTAATAAACAATTATTTATCCGCACATAATTATTAATCAAAAGAAACTTCATGG
>JBEKDR010000091.1:0-17022 GCA_050014255.1 Bacteroidales bacterium
TGTTGCAAAGAGACATGGGACAAAGGTGATCATTGACAATACATTTGCGACACCATTGCTTTATAAACCATTGGCTGAAGGAGCTGATATTGTAATTCACAGTGCTACAAAGTATTTTTCCGGGCATGGCAACCTCACCGCAGGTGTAATTTGCGGAAATGACAAAAAAATTATGAAATCAGCCATTGAGTACAGAAAATTTGTAGGGCATCTTCTTTCGCCCGATGACGCCTACAGATTGCAGACTCAAATGCAATCATTCGAACTAAGGTTTTCCCGTCAATGTAGTAACGCAATGAAACTTGCAGAATACCTTGACAGGCATGCCCTTATTAAAAAGGTATGGTTCCCGGGTTTGAAAAATCATCCGACGCATTCAACAGCCGAAAAGTTACTTGGAAAGAAGGGATTTGGCGCTATGATCACATTTGATTTTGACGGGAAAAACAAAACTGAAAAAAGAAAAAGGAGAGATAAATTTATAGAATTGGTATCAGAAAAAATTAAGCTTATACCAACACTCGGAGATCCTCATACTATCCTCATGCCGGTAGAAGCTGTTTGGGGTGTTAAATATCCCGAACCTGGGATGATAAGATTATCTGTTGGCTTTGAGGATTACGCAGAACTTTTTACAACCATAACAACAGCTCTTAATAAACTTAAAAGTTAAGAACTTACACAGAGAGACACTGAGGAAACACGGAGGTTCACAGAGAAAATCTTTGGTTTGCAGGTATTTATGATCTAACCCATTAAAGTTGATTGCATAGTTCTCGTAGAAATCCTCGCTGGCAAAGACTCTGTGGTTCTCCGTGTCTCCTCTGTGGACCTCCGTGTAACTAAAAAAATATTATTGCCAATTAATTGGTTTGACACTGTGCGCTAAAAGATATTCATTACATCTGCTGAAATGTTTATTTCCAAAGAATCCCCGTGATGCAGAAAGGGGAGAAGGGTGAACAGATTCTAATACCAGGTGTTTTGACCTGTCAATAGTTTCCCCCTTTTTCTGAGCATATGCACCCCAAAGAAAAAAAACAATATGTTGCTTTTCATGATTAAGTATGCTAATGGCACTATCAGTAAACTGTTCCCAGCCCTTTCCCTGATGTGATCCAGCCTGATGAGCCCGTACCGTCAGCGTAGCGTTCATCAGTAAAACTCCCTGGGCGGCCCATCTTTCAAGATTTCCGCTGGTCGGTTTTGAGATACCCAGATCCGATTCAATTTCTTTGAAGATATTAACCAGACTTGGAGGAAAATCAACACCCTCTCTCACAGAAAAGCATAATCCATGTGCCTGACCGGGACCATGATAAGGATCCTGTCCAATTATTACAGCCTTGACATTCTGAAAAGGACAAAGGTTGAATGAATTAAAAATCAGACTCCCGGGAGGATAGATGGTTTTCAGCTTATATTCTTCTTTTACAAATTCAGCAAGTCTGATGAAGTAATCTTTTTCAAATTCTCCATGTAGTCTAGATTTCCAGGTCGGTTCGATTTTGACTTCCATAATAAATGTAATATGTTTTGCATTAATTTTTATTGATTGCTAATTTAACTAAATAATTACTCTGTGGTTCTCTGTGTAAACTCAGTGGCTCTCTTTGTAATAAAAAAAATAAGAACTTACACTGAGTAACACTGAGTAGCACAGAGTTGCACAGAGAAAAATCTTAACTTTGCAATAAAAATGGCAACAGAGACAGAACGCAAATTTCTGATAAAAAGTGAATTCAGACACCTGGCTGTTAAAGAGATAAAAATAATTCAATCATATCTGGCCATAGATCCTGATAAGACCATAAGACTGCGAATAGCAGATGATAAGGCTTTCCTTGCAGTTAAATCAAGGCCTCAAAAAAATTCAATTACCCGGAACGAATGGGAAGTACAGATCCCTATTCTGGATGCTAAAGAGATGATGCGCATATGTCTTCCCGGAAGAATTGTCAAAACACGATACCTGGTGCCATCCGGAAAACATACATTTGAGGTTGATGTTTTTCACGAAAAGAATGAAGGTCTGACTATTGCAGAAATAGAGCTTGCCTCAGATGATGAATATTTTGATAAACCTGCCTGGCTTGGAGAGGAAGTGACCGGCATGCCACAATATTATAATGCTAACCTCTTAAAATAGAACTTATTGATTCAGATCATCTATGATTCTTTGCAAAACATCGGTAAAAGGATATCCTGCCTCTCGAGTAGCAGCTACAAACCCACCATCAGGTGAAATACATGGATTGCCATTTATTTCAATCACAAATACATTATCATTACTGTCGGTTCTGACATCCACTCTTGCGTAGCCTTTTAAATTGAATAAATGCCAGCAGGAGAGGGCTGCTTTTTCCAGATTTTTTGCCAGTTTTTTGCTAATCTTATTGCCAGGAAACTCTCTTACCGTATTTATGTATTCAAAACTATCCATCTCCCATTTTGCTTTAAAATCAATGATCCTTGGTCTGCCGGCATCATAGTTCACAAAAACTATCTCGGCAGGAGGCAGCACCTCCGGACCATCTTTTCCGGCCAGCACACTTATATTGAATTCCCTTCCATCGATAAAATCTTCAATGAACCAGTGAGAATCATCAAGCCCTTTTAATTTTACTTCAAAACCAGGTTTACATTCAAATACTGATTCAGAAGTGATCCCCAGAGAACCATCTTCCCAGATTGGTTTAACTATATATTTTCTTCCTGGTTTAAGAAGTTTAAATTGTGAAGGCAGATACGATCCGGGGTTTTTTATTCCTGCATTCTTCATCGTATTACTGCAGATAGTTTTATTGGTTGTCAGAAATATTGCTTCAAGTGAATTACCTGAATATGGAATGGAATGTAAATTCAGCAGTGCCGGAACAAAATAAATAAGCTCACCTTTGTTATTTATCGACTCAACAAGGTTAAAAACAAAATCAGGTTTTTCATTTGCCAATTCTGCAATCTCAGCCATGAACCGTTCTGTAATACCTTTTCTATAAACAGAAATCCCAAGATCAATCAGGTTTTCTTCAATATGAGCTACCTGATCAAGTACATCGAGTTCATCTGGTAAAGCGCCCTCGCCTGGTTCATTATAGATAATACAACATCTCCTCATATTTCCTCCTCTCTCAATATAAATATAAACTGCAAGCCTTTTACCCCTTGATCCTCTTGATTGCTGCTTTCATTATCATCTCCATCAATGTCTGGTATTCAATACCATACATTCGTGATAAAATCGGAAGGTCAGAATGAACGGGGTTTAATCCCGCGAGTGGATTTGCTTCAATGAAGCATATTCTTCCTTTGCGGTCGGCTTTCAGATCGACTCTTCCGGCATCGACTGCATCCAATGCTCTCCAGGCATTAAGAGCGACTGATCTGCATTCGTCGATTATATCAGCATCAAGAGGTTTGTATTTACAATAATTCTGATAATTCTCTTTTACTTCAACAGAGTATGGAAGATTGTCAGCAGTTATAACTTCCATTCCCCCAATTGCAGTAGCTTCATCACCATGACCGACTATTCCGACTGTAAATTCTCTTCCGGGCAAATACTCTTCAACAAGTGCCGGTTGTCGGAATTCCGCAAGAATCCATTCAACCATTTTCAAAAGTTCCCTTGAGGAATGAACAAGACTTTTTTCAGTAATTCCCTTACCTGTTCCTTCCGATACAGGTTTAACGAAGAGAGGGTACGTAAGATTGCATTTCTTCAGGTATTTAATTTCCGTTATCAGGTAACCAGGACTAACAGGAACTCCTTCAGATGAAACCACGAGTTTTGCCAGATGCTTATTTAGTGATAATCCCATTATTACAGGGCCACTGAATACATAGGGTATTTTGTATTGGTCAAGAATTGCAGGAACGACAGATTCTCTTCCATCACCATATAATCCTTCAGCAATGTTAAAAACAAGATCCCATCTATTCCCTGCTGCAAGAGCATCAATCAATTGAAAAGCATTACCAATGGGTTCTGTCTCATAACCCATTTGCTTTAACGAATTATCAATCGCGTCGACTGTTTCCTGCTTGTCGAATTCGGCAGTTTCATCCATGGAATATCCACGGTCAATATACCATGACCGGAGATCAAATGTTAATCCAACTTTCATCTATAAGCCCTATTTTTCAGGATACTCGCACAGTGCACCTTTGTAATTACGCAGTACTATCCGTTCATCATTATGCTCTACAACATAATTTGGAAGCAAAGGTATTTTTCCTCCGCCACCGGGCGCATCAACGACAAACGTAGGTACGGCATAGCCACTTGTGAAGCCTCGGAGTCCTTTTATGATTTCAAGACCTTTTTTGACTGTAGTTCTGAAATGCCCTGATCCCGGTATTAAATCGCATTGATAAAGATAATAGGGTCTTACCCTGATCTTCAGCAATCTGTGCATAAGTTCCTTCATTACGGGAACATTATCATTTATGCCTTTTAAAAGAACCGTCTGACTTCCAAGAGGAAATCCTCCATCAGCCAGCTTGTTACAGGCTTTTGCACATTCATCCGTTATCTCTTCGGGATGTGAAAAATGCAGGCTGATGAAAAGCGGATGATATTTTCTAAGAATAGTTATCAAATTGCCAGTAATTCTCTGGGGAAGCACCACAGGAATTCTGGTTCCTATTCGTATTATTTCAACATGCTCAATACTACGGATATTTGACAGGATATAATCTAGAGTCTCATCATTTAAGGTGAGCGGATCGCCACCACTTATGAGCACATCACGTACTTCCTTATGAGTGGCAATATAATTAAATGCCTTTTCAAAATCCTGTCTTCCAAGTTTATCCAGCCTTCCGACAGTATGTGAACGCGTACAATATCTGCAATAATTTGAACAAACCTGGGTAACTGTAAATAAAACCCTGTCGGGATATCTGTGAACAATTCCTTTAACCGGGGAGAATGATTTTTCGTGCAAAGGATCAGATTGTTCACTGCTTGTTTCAAGCAATTCCTCAACAACAGGTATAACATTGCGCCGCAAAGGATGCGAAGGTTTGCTGTTGTAAATCAATGAAGCAAAATAGGGAGTGATCCTGAGCGGTAGACGGCCTTTTAGATTATTAATGGCCATAATCTCCTTTTCGGATAATTTCATGATTTTCTTTAGATCTTCGATGCTGGTGAATGCATTCCGAAGCTGCCATTTCCAATCATTCCAGGAGTCGATAGTCGTTAGGGGGAAGTAGCGGTGCATGAACTCCGAACTTCGGTTGCTAACTAACGGAATTGGGATTTCGTTTTGCGAAAAAATCGTGGTTTTCGCGCCAGGCTCTTCATCAGAAGAGCAACCCACGAGGCGACTCTCTCCGTGGAGAGTCGTAGCCTCATTATTGTTAGCGTTCATAGCAAGTGATGAAAATTTTCACCTTTTCTTTTTAAGTTTGTTTGTTTTAAATTAATACTGTTCATCTAAAATAATTAGCCACGAAAATATGTATTCTATAAATACAATGTATCATTCCACCATCAGAAATATTAACACAATTAGTATTTTATTAACAACCGATATTTCTTGTCTCTCTTTCATCTCTCCTATAGTTCTGTATATTAATATTTTATGTTTTTTGCGATTTAGAATTAAGTTGTACTTGTTTTTGGTATTTTTTTGATATTTCAGTTTCGAATCATTTTTAATATTTTAACCCTTCATTTTATTTAGCCTGGTTTTTCATTTAATTTTCACCTCAAGAACGTTTTTAATCATCATGCCAGAATTGTACTTTTTCAAATTATTATGAATATAAAACAAGTTTAAATGTCAGTAACATTCATTGATCACTTTTGTTCATTTATTTTAACATTAGACAAATGAATTCTGAAAAAACATCCATTAATAACAAAAATAGATTCAAATCCTTTTTAGGAGATGTAGTTGAAGCTATTGCAGGCACAGAACAGGATTTTACAGACGGAAGATTAAGCCGGGCCATTCTTTTAATTGCATGGCTTGTGTTCAGGAGAGGGAGAGGGAAATGGAAACTAAAAGAAGTGTAGAATCAAGGTTTAATCACCTTACGTACTCTTAGATTTTCTCCTTTTGACAGAACTACTAAATATATACCTGATGGCAGTAATGAAATATCAAATACGACAATATCACTTACTACAAGCTTATTAAAGGCTAAAACACCCTGAATATTATACAAAGATGCTTTCCAAGAAATATAATTATCGTTTAACTGAATTTTTATCTCATTCCTGGTTACAATTATAGACGTAAGTTCGAAATTGTCTATGATTATTGGAATATTCATCAATCCATAAATACCTGATCCATCATTTGCTGTTGCCATTGCGGTTATACTACCATTATCAATAGCCATCACAAGACCGGTAGAACTAATTGTTGCCAGGCCGATGCCGCTAATTAATGACCATGTAACAGTTTTGTCTGTCGCATTAGGAGGAAAAACTGTTGCTTTAAGCTGCAGTACACCATTATTACCAGTGATAGTAGTTGCGCTTCCTGCACCGGTTACAGTTATACCCGCAACAGGCACTTCCTGTCCGGAAATAGATATATCCATGGTGCCATTGACACCTGATCCATCTATAGCTGTTGCCATGGCTGTAACTATGCCATTATCAAGGGCCGTAACAAGACCCGTAGAATTGATAGTAGCATGTTCTGAACCACTGATAAGAGACCACGTCACAGCTTTTTCTGTGGCATCTTGTGGTGACACTTCATCAATTAACTGAAGGGAACCACTATAATCAGTGATGGAGGTTGAACCTCCTGCTCCGGTGACAATAATACTGGTCACAGGTACAACCTGATTGGAAATTGTAATAACAAATACCCCATATACCCCTGAACCATCCAAAGCTGCAGCATTAACTGTTATAATGCCATTATCGATTGCCGTAACAAGACCTGTAGCATCTATATTAGCCAGTCCTGTGCCATTAACAATGGACCAGTTCACAGTTTTATTTGTGGCATCAACAGGTTGTATTGCAGCATTCAGCTGAAGTGTTCCATTATTCGTTGAAATGGTGTTTATACCTCCTGTTGTTGTAATTGTGATCCCTGTTACCGGAACTATCTGGTTTGAAATGGTAATATCAATGGTTCCATATACACCTGATCCATCATTAGCCGTTGCTTTAACCGTCACAGTTCCATTATTAATTGCTGTTACAAGTCCGTTTGAATTGATTGTAGCAAGTCCTGAACCATTGACAAACGACCATGTCACGGTTTTAACCGTAGCATTCGCAGGAATAATAGCGGCACTCAGCTGAAGTGTTCCATTATCAGTAGTGATGGTTGTTGCACCACCTGCCCCTGTCACAGTAATATTTGTTACGGGTCCGATCTGATTAGAAATCGTAATGACAAGGTTCCCATACACTCCTGAGCCATCACTGGATGTTGCCCTGGCAGTAACTGTACCATTATCTATTGCCGTCACAATACCGTCAGCACTTATAAAAGCCAGTCCTGTACCATTGATCAATGTCCATGTTACAGCTTTATCTGTTGCATTTGCTGGCAATACTGTTGCACTTAGTTGAAGTGTTCCATTATCAGAGCTTATAGATGTTAAACCACCTGCTCCACTAACAGTGATACCAGTCACAGGTATTACCTGGTTGAAAATTGTAATGGTCAGAGTGGCAAATACTCCTGAGCCATCATTAGCAGTCGCCGTTGCTGTCACTGTACCATTATCAACCGCAGATATAAGACCGGTCGCACTGATAGTAGCCTGACCTGTACCATTGACTAACGACCATGTTACAGTTTTATTTGTTGCATCAGCAGGTATCACAGCTGCACTTAGCTGAAGTGACCCGTTATCAGCAGTGATTATTGTTGCACCACCTGATCCGGTGACTGTAATGCCTGTTACGGGTACTATCTGGTTGGAAATTATGATGACCAGCGTGCCATAAATGCCTGATCCATCATTAGCCGTGGCCCTGGCTGTTACTGTGCCGTTATCAACAGCAGTCACCAGCCCGGTATCATCGATGATCGCTTGTCCTGTACCATTGACCAATGACCATGTAACAGTCTTATCTGTAGCATTTGCAGGCAAAACTGCTTCACTCAATTGTAAGGTTCCATTATCATCTGTGATAGTGGTAGCACCGCCAGCTCCGGAAATTGAAATACCCGTGACTGGCACTACCTGGTTGGAAATAGTAATAACAAGCGTTCCATAAACTCCGGAACCATCTTTAGCTGTTGCCCTGGCTGTTACTGTACCATTATCAACTGCAGTGACCCGACCAGTGACATTGATAACTGCCTGACCGGTACCATTGATCAGAGACCATGTTACACCATTATTTGTAGCATTGCCGGGTGATACAGTTGCAACCAGCTGAAGAGTTCCATTATCATTAGTTATACTGGTCGCTCCACCTGTTCCGGTAACACTTATGCCTGTAACCGGTACAATCTGATTAGAAATATCAATAACCATTGTCCCGGATACATCTGATCCATCATTTGCTGTTGCCCTTACTGTAACTGTACCATTATCCATAGCTGTTACCAGACCTGTAGAATTAATGTCAGCCAGTCCTGTTCCATTTACTAATGACCATGTAACAGTATTGTCTGTGGCATTTGAGGGCAATACTTCTGCACTCAGCTGAAGAGATCCATCATCAACTGTGATAGTAGTAACACCTCCGGCACCGGAAATTGTGATGCCTGTCACAGGTATTACCTGATTGGAAATAGTAATAACAAGAGTTCCATAAACTCCCGAGCCATCATTGGCAGTTGCTCTGGCTGTAACGGTACCATTATCAATTGCACTCACAAGCCCCAAAGTACTTATATTTGCCTTTCCGGTGCCATTGACTAAAGACCATGTAATGGTTTTATCAGTTGCATTTGATGGTAATATATTTGCACTCAATTGAAGTGATCCATTGTCTGTAGTGATCGTGGTTGCACCTCCAGCTCCTGCAATACTGATCCCTGTCACGGGTACAATCTGGTTAGAAATAGTTATAACCAGTGAACCAAAAACTCCTGAACCATCATTGGCAGTCGCAATAGCTGTAACAGTACCATTATCAATAGCTGTAACAACTCCTGTCGCATTAATGCTAGCCTGTCCCGTACCATTAACTATCGACCATGTAACAGAATTATCTGTGGCTGCAACAGGTAATACTGATGAAATCAATTGAAGTGAACCATTGTCTGTTACGATGGTTGTCGCACCACCTGCACCACTGATTGTAATACTGCTAACAGGTACTATCTGGTTGGAAATAGTAATTACTAGCGTACCGTAAACTCCTGAGCCATCATTGGCTGTTGCCCTGGCTATAATGGTACCATTGGCAACAGCAGTTACAAGACCGGTCGAATTAATAGTACCTGATCCTGTTTCATTGACCAATGACCATGTCACAATTTTATCCGTCGCGTTTGAAGGTAATACTTCATCACTCAAATGGAGTGATCCCAGATTCGTAGTAATAGTTGTTTCACCTCCTGCTCCAGTGACAGTTATACCAGTAACAGGAATTAAACTTGTGTTAATAGTTATAACCAATGTGCCATAAATGCCCGATCCATCATTAGCAGTAGCTATAGCTGTAACGGTTCCATTGTCAACAGCTGTTACCAGACCGATAGAATTTACTGTGGCCTGCCCAGTTCCATTGACTATTGACCATGTTACAGTTTTGTCTGTAGCATTGACCGGTAATACCGTTGCATTCAATTGAAGGGTACCATTAAAAGTAGTGATTATTGTAGCGTTACCTGCGCCGGTAAGAGTTATAGAAGTTACGGATATTATCTGGTTTGAAATCGATATGACCATTGTACCATAAACACCAGAGCCATCATTGGCCGTTGCCCTTGCGGTCACGGTACCATTGTCGACAGCCACCAAAAGGCCGGTAGAATTTATTGTTGCTTGTCCGGTACCATTTATTACAGACCAAGTCACAGTTTTATTTGTAGCATTTACCGGTAATATTGCTGCACTTAATTGAAGTGATCCTTTGTCAATAGTTATTGTCGTTGCCCCAGCGGCCCCACTGACAGTGAGAGAGGATACATGTATTATCTGGTTCGAGATAAGAACATCAAGAGCACCAAAAACTCCAGACCCGTCGTTAGCTGTTGCCCTGACTGTAACAGTGCCATTGTCAACGGCTGTTATCAGACCTTCAGGACTGATGGTTGCAAGTCCATCTCCATTGTCTAATGACCAAGTTACGGTTTTAGTTGTGGCATTTACCGGTACAATAGCCGCACTCATTTGAAGTGATCCATCGTCAATCGTTATTGCCGTTGCCCCACCGGCTCCAATGACAGTGAGAGATGTTACTGGTATTATCTGATTAGAAATAGTAATGACCATTGTCCCATATATACCTGATCCGTCATTGGCTGTTGCCCTGACTGTTACAGTTCCATTATCTGAAGCAGTAACCAGTCCCGTCGAATTGATAGTAGCCAATCCAGTCCCATTTACTATTGACCATGATAAAGTTTTATCTGTAGCATTTGACGGGAGGACGGCTGCACTAAGCTGAAGAGATCCATTATCGGTTGTAATTGTAGTTGCTCCTCCCGCTCCTGAAACAATAATACCAGTCACTGATACTACCTGGTTGGAATTAGTTATAACCAAAGTATCATAAACACCTGAACCATCATTAGCAGTTGCCCTTGCTGTAACAATGCCATTATCAATAGCTGTAACAAGACCTGTAGCATTAATGGTAGCACGGCCGGTTCTGTTGACTATTGACCATGTCACAGTTTTATCAGTCGCATTTACCGGAAATACAGATGCGCTAAGTTGAAGAGATCCGTTATCAGTATTAATGATAGATGCACCGCCTGCCCCCGTAACAGTAATTTTGCTAACAGGAATAATCTGATTCGATATCATAATCACCAACGTTCCAAATACTCCTGAGCCATCATTTGCTGTCGCCCTGGCCGTAACTGTACCATTATCGATTGCGGTAACAAGACCGGTGCTATTTATTGTTGCCTGTCCAGAGCCATTAATTATAGACCATATCACAATATTATTAGTAGCATCAGCTGGCAATATTGATGCACTGAGCTGAAGTGATCCCTTATCAGCATTGATAGTAGTTGCTCCACCGGCTCCGGTAACAGTGATGCTGGCAACTGGTACAATCTGATTAGTTATAGATATAACCAGGGTACCATAAACTCCAGATCCATCGTTAGCGGTCGCCCTGGCGGTTACGGTACCATTATCAACAGCTGTCACAAGCCCGTTGGAACTAATGGTAGACTGCCCTGTCCCATTAATAACGGACCATGAAACAGTTTTATCTGTGGCATTATCAGGCAATACTGATGCACTAAGTTGGAGTGAACCATTGTCAGTAGATATTGCACTGGAACCACCTGCTCCAGTAACAGAGATTCCCGAAACGGGTATTATCTGTGAAGAATAGATACGTGCTCCAACCTGCCACGTGCCATTTTGATTTGTTGTCGCAGGCGCAGATCCTGCGTTCCATGAAGCAGAAATAGAGAGTCCCGTCTGCCATGAAGTACCCAGGTTGGTTCCATAGTTAAGACGGGAAGCTGGAACAAAATCGGTGAGATCAATAAAATTCGGATTAAGTACGATTGAATGAGTGTCATAACCTAATGCCTGCCATTGAGAAAATGTTTTTGATGTGCCAAGATAATTGAATATTGGTGTACCTTCCTCACAGTAATAAACATTATAGTCAGATTCAAATCCAGGTAAACAGGCAGCATCATATATATAAATATTAAATATCTGGTGCTTAGTATAGAATATATTATTTTTAATTTTAGTTCCTGTTGATGGCGCATTAAGACCATCATCAGTATTAGAATAAATATCTACAATACCTCTCCATGTTCCTACTCCAGGACCGGCATACATTACCTGATCGCTATAAAATGTGTTGTTGAAAAAACTAACACCATTAATTCCTTTCACGACAGCAGCAACAGCCTGGGAATTATTTACAATATTGTAGGCAACTCCTCCGGCTGTATTGGTCATTCCATTGGATTTTCTTATTAATCCCATTGGAACTTTATATAGATAGTTGTATTTCAGGACTGCATTTATATTATATCCAGTAAATGCTCCATGAGTTATACTTGTAGGATCTGTTCCATTCCATGTAAATATATTGCCTGATATTATTTCTCCATCCAGATTATTGTTAGATCCTAATGGACTCTCATCGCCTGCCTGCAGCATGTATCCGGAAGCATTTACTGAAGTAATTGAGTTATTTTGATAAGTAAATGTAGTTGGCTGGTTTCTTGGTATATTAACTCCTTCCCAAGTTCCTTGTTCTGTATTATTTACGACGGTCCCTTCAATAGTAAGAATTGTCTGGGCAAGTATTGAAGATGAATTAAATACAATTAGAAGTATTATTGCGATTTTTTTCATCATCAGATGCTCAATTAAAAACAAACATAAAATACATGTAATTACTTACATATTTGATTAACATTCAAATATTTTAAAAAACAAATTATATATAAATGTGCCAGATCATATTCATTCAAAAGTGTTCCTGTACGAATAAATATAATTACAGCCGAATGCACTATATGATTTTATTGATTTTTTAGAAAAGGTTTTCTTTTTTTGATCAACTGTCAGAATTCATCCATAAAACTTATAATTAATCTATTGTGGTATTTTTCTTTATCCTGGCAATTAATCTACATCATTTAAATACCAGATATAGCTAATGATTGAAGCTCTGGCTGCACAATTATCAGACCTGATCTTGTATTTTGAATAGAAATCAAATATTAAATAGAACTACTTTTTTTTTATAAATCGAACGATTCGCCTGTTTGCTTTCTCATTTTTTTTAAACTGGCACGATTCCGTTTTGAATCAAGACGCTTTAACTTCGACGCCATAGTCGGTCTGGTTGATCTTCTTTGCAAAGGTAGAGTAAGTGCTTTTGAAACAAGATCGAAGAACTTTTCTGTTACTGCTACCTTATTCATAAACTGTGTCCTTTCCGACTGTGAGACAAGCACTAGTTCTCCTTCTTTATTGATCTTGTTCTTTAACTTTTTAAAAATCAGTTTTTGTTCCTCTTCAGAGAAGCAGGTAGTTAAAAGCAGTTTAAAACGTAACTCGACTTTGGTACTTACTTTGTTTACATTCTGACCTCCGGGTCCGCTGCTTCTGGAAGTCGAAAAAATAAATTCATTCTCAAGATTCCGGCTTTTTAGTTCTTCTGGATTCATATCTTTCTAATTTGAACTAGAGAAAAAAGAGGGCAACACCTGCGACACTGACAATAGCTCCTAATATTTCTGCAAGTGTAACTTTCTGTTTAAATAAAACAACTGCCGGGAGTATAATGAATACCGGAACAAGAGCCATAATTGTTGACGCGATACCTGCAGCAGTATATTTAATAGCAATCAGTGAAAATGATACTCCCAAAAACGGTCCAAAAAAGGCGCCCAGGCTTGTTAATATCATACCCGATTTATTATGAGTTGCATTTCTGACAATTCCCCAGCGTGCGAGAATAGTTACGAGCAATGCATATCCAAAGATCCCTGCAATTATCCTGATTTGAGTAGCAGCAAAAGGATCATAGTTCTTCATACCAAATTTACTCAGTACGAGGCCCAGAGCTTGTCCTACCGCACCACCGAAAGCATAGAGGATTCCTTTTGGCGAAAGTTTTAATGATAGTTTTTCGCCTTTGGCTGACCGACTGAAAATTGCCATAGCTATTCCGGAAAATGTCAAAGTCATGCCCAGGTAATGAAACAAAGTAAGTCTTTCACCAATAATAATAAAGCTGAAAAAGGCAGTGATAGGCGGAACCAGTGTCATTATAAGCATGGAAAACCTGGAGCCAATCGAAGTGTATGATTTGAAAAGGAACAGATCTCCAAATACAAATCCAACAAGACCTGACAACGATAACCATATCCAGTTCTCCATACTGGCATCAAATGGTAATACCATACCTCTCCGGATAAGGTTGAACATAGTCAGGAAAGCAAATCCAATTATAAGCCTTAGTATATTAACTGCAACTGACCCGATTTTGTTACTGGCTGACTCAAATGAGAGAGAAGTAACTGTCCAGAAAAACGCAGTCAGAAGCGCAGCAAATTCGCCCAGATGATGATTAAAAAAATTCATTTTGCATCGGCTACAACAAGCAACTTTGATTATCTTTAAGTCCGGTAAAATTAGAAAAGTAAATCCATTAACCTCAAAGGATCACAAAGTAAAACACAAAGTAGCACAAAGGGAAGAATAGACGATTTTAAAAGACAAATTATGAATATTGAAATCAAAGATCATTTTATTCAGCAATGGAAGAAGTATTTTAACAATGCTGACCTTCCTGTGATTTTTTATTATACAGACAATCCTGGTGATGCGACAGTGGTATCATCCAAAGGGAAGTGGAACTGCCTTATATGTGAACTTCAGAAGGTAAGGGCGGGACAATCTTTAGCTTTTAGCTCGGAATCATTGAAATGCGGAGGCGCAAAACGTTACCTGGGATTTGCAGATAGAATGCGGCCGAATTTTGAGTATTTCCTGTCATGCGGGATTGAAAACGAAATGGAAGGAGAGAGGTATATCCGCACACCTCAATTAGTAAAAGAATTAATGAAAAATCAGAAGAAACTGGCTATTATAGGGAAATACATTGTATTTAAAAGATGGGACAATCTGGTCGAAAATGATAATCCTGATGTTGCAATATTTTTTGCAACACCTGATGTTCTTTCCGGACTATTTACCCTTGCAAATTTTGATCAGTCCGAACCAAACAGCACTATTACTCCATTTGGTGCAGGTTGCGGATCAATTGTTTATTACCCGTTTATCGAAAAAGATTCCCAACGGCCGAGAGCAGTAATTGGAATGTTTGATGTTTCTGCCAGACCATGTGTTCAGGAGGGAGTTCTTACGTTTTCTGTCCCAATGGCGAAGTTCATGAAAATGATCAGTTATATGGATGAAAGTTTTCTGATAACTGACTCCTGGAAAAAAATTCAGAAGAGAATTAAATGATATCTTAAAGGAAGATCAGCGTCAATCAGAGTAATCTGCGGGAACTTTTTATTTGTTTTCCCGCAGATCTCGCAGATCTACGCGGAAAATTAATTACTGTTCTGTGAGTTCAAAAGCATATTCTCCTGAACCTGCCTCCATAGTAATTTTATTGTCAGCAAGCGTTATATCTTTCAAATAAATATTCTGAGATAATGCTTTGCCACCCTCGGTTACTTTGTCCTGACTAACGGCTGGTAAAATAATTGTAGCTGTCGTATTTATGGGTATCCTGACCTTAACTATAATTTTCCCGTCCTTCCTTTCCCATCCTGAAGCAATTGTACCATACGAGCTTTCAAAAGAAGCTCTCGAATAAGCAAGTTTTTTGGTCGGATGCGGCTGAATAATAATATGTTTATATCCGGGTTCCATAGTTTCTATCCCTGCTGATACCCTGTACATCCAATCGCCAATGGCACCATAAGCATAATGGTTAAATGAGTTCATGCCCGGATCCTGGAAAGTGCTGTCAGTCTTCTCTCCATCCCAGCGTTCCCAAATAGTAGTAGCGCCCATTTTGACAGGGTATAACCATGAGGGATAGGATTCCTGGAGTAACAGATCATATGCAACATCCGTATATCCGTTGTCGGATAAAACATGGCATAAATAAGGTGTTCCAAGGAACCCGGTAGAGAGGTGATTATTCCGGCTTTTAATGTCATTAGCCAAAAACTCTGCAGCTTTACTTCGTAAGTTATCGGGCAGCAAATTGAATTTAAGAGCGAGCACATAAGATGTCTGAGAATTGGTTCCAACTCTTCCGGCTTTAGTAACATACTCATTTATAAACACTTCTTTAATTTTATTAAAAAGATCAGCATACATTTTTGCATCCTCGGTTTTACCAAGCGCCTTTGCTGCTTCTGAAACAATGCTTGTCGAATATGCGTAGAATGCCGTCGCAATAAAATCATGGTCGGTATATCCATCGGGTTCTGTATGGTTATTCACCGGAGGATGATAAAACAACCAGTCTCCAAAAACGCTGCCATCTTTCCAGATGTAATTATCACCTGCTTTTTTCCTTATATATTCAACCCATGCCTTCATGCTATTGTACTGTGTTTCAAGTAGCTTTTTATCACCAAAGACCTGGTAAATTGTCCATGGTGCAATTACAGAGACATCACCCCATCCCGCAGAAGTTCCGCCTGTCAGCGATCCTTGTTTATTAAGAATATCCGGAATAACAAATGGCACCTCTCCGGCTTGTTTCTGATCAGCAGTAACATCCTTTAGCCATTTTGTGAAAAATGAAGAGACATCCATGTTAAAGGCTGCCGTCCTGCAGAATGCCTGAGCATCACCTGTCCAGCCGAGCCGTTCGTCTCTCTGGGGGCAGTCAGTAGGAACATCCACAAAATTGCCTTTTTGACCCCATTGAATGTTATGCTGTAATTGATTGACGAGAGGACTGGAACATTCAAAACTCCCTGTGACGGCCATGTCGGAATGGACAACCACTCCCATGAGATTATCTGTTGTAAGTTCTCCGGGAAACCCTGTAACTTCGACGAATCTGAATCCCATGAAAGTAAATCTTGGTTCATAAATTTCTTCACCTGTTCCGGACAAAGTATATGTCAACTGACATTTTGCGGCGCGCAGATTTGCAGTATAAAACTCACCATTTTTATCCATTACTTCTGCATGACGTAATGTGACAACTGTGCCTTTATTCCCTGTTACTTTTAACCGTAGCCATCCGACCATATTCTGACCCATATCCACCACAAGTTTTCCTTTTGGTGTTCTGAATATTTTAATCGGCTTAATTTCCTGAATCTTCCTTATTGGTGATCCTTCAGCAGCAATCAGGTTGCTATTATTATAATTGCCAATTTTTACACTTAGCCAGTTTTTGTCATTGTACCCTGGATTGTTCCAGCCGGTGAG
>JBEKDR010000092.1:0-17014 GCA_050014255.1 Bacteroidales bacterium
CAGTCCTGTTTTCCAATGCTTAAATAAAGTACAGCTATATTTTTAGCAACAAATGGATTAATAACTTTAAAAACATCATCCTTCAAAGTTGAATCGGGAATAAGTCCTGGAAAAACTATGGTTCCCCTTATATTTCCTTTGGGTAGACAAATGGTATATCCATGTTTTGTCAAAGGCAAATAAAAACTAGAATCTGGAGTCAGATATTGAAATCCTGACTGATTAGTATAGCTACTTATTACAGTATAATTCTGTAATTCATGAGCTTGTTTTTCTTTATTCTGTCTAAAGCTTATTAGACTTGATAGAACAAATATCAAAATTAAGTGGAGTGCGTATTTCATATAGCTAGGTTTAATTAATTTCTGGACGAATTGTTAAAAAGTAAATTTTTAGCATCAGTCAAACTATGGCTTTTGTAGGTTGGCGATCTCGGAATCGGGCTGTACCCTTAAACCTTACAGCCCGGCGACAATTAACTATACTGTCCATGTTATGGTTTATTTTTTCGCTTTTGAAACCTGCAAAACTGAGTTTTTTAGGTATAAAAATTACTCTGTTTTTAGTACTTTAATTGGATTTGATCTTGCAGCGTTATGAATAATCCCAAAACTCGAAATAATTGTTATAAGGAATAAAATAAGTATTGGATATATAAAATAGGAAAATGAAATATTAATTCTATAAGCGAAATTCTCTATCCATCTTGTAATTATCAGATATACAAATGGCATGGAAATTAAAGATGAGATTAAAATGACATATATTATATCTTTAAAAAATAAAAGTTCAATATTCAAGGTACTAACTCCAAATACTCGCCTTATTCCGATCTCCTTTTGCCTCTTTAATGTGTTATATGAGACAAAACCTAATATACCAATTATTGATATGATAGTTGCAAAAAATAAAAACACTAATAAAATGCGTTTTGTAATTTCTTCGTTTTTGTAATACTGCATCAAATCCTTATCTAAAAACGAATACATAATAGGTATATTGGGATTTAATTCGTCCCACTTTTGTCTTATAAAATCAATAGATTGTTTATTATTATTGTCGGAAATTTTTACACACAAGTATTTTCCATCTTCTGGCCTACAAAGGCAGATCATTGCAGATTCAATTAAGACATGTTGTGAACGGAAATTAAAATCTTTTACAATGCCAACAATATGAAATTTAATATTATCAGCCGAAAATTTCAATTCCTTATTAATTAAATTCTTGTCAGGTAATACTCTTAGGCTATTCTCGTTAACAAGTATTGCATAAGCATCAGAATTAATATCTTTTTGAAATCCCCTTCCACTAGTAATATTAAAGTCAAAGGTATTAACAAAATCTATATCTCCCCAAAATGCGTAGAATGTGTATGTTTTATCAGGAAGGCCATTAAAAAAAAACTCATTATTAAAAGTTTGACTTCCAGGATATTGAGCTACGTAAGAAGCAGTTTTAATATTAGGGTTTTGCAATAATTGTTCTTTAAAATATTGTTTTTTCGCCTTTAAAACTGTAGCATTAGAAATTATTAATATGTTCTTTTTGTTGAACCCCAAGTCTCTATTATTCAGATAATTAATTTGAGCAATAATGATAATAATTGTTGTCAAAATGATAAAATTTATAACATATTGAAATAACACAAGCAGTTTTCTGCCACTAAAAATATGGGATACTTTATTCGATAATGCATTTCTGAATGCACATGTAATTTCAACTGAAGTTATCTTCAAAGAAGGTAATAGACCAGCAAACAGAGTTATAATAATAATTAGACATATAATTTCATAAATAAAATAACCTTTTGTAAATAAAATACTAAATGATAGTTGTCGTTCAATAATACTGTTAAAAACAGGAAGTAATAAAATACAAATAAATGACCCTATTATTAAGGCAATAGATACATTAACAAATGTTTCCAACAGAAAATATTTACCAATTGATTTAATGGGTTCACCAAATACTTTCCTTAATGCAATTTCTTTCGACCTGTCATATGAAAATGCTGTTGTTAGATTAATATAGTTGAAACAAGTTAGCAAGACAATCATAATTGCAGCAATAAAGAAAGCTACAACAATCCTTATATCTCCTGATGGTTCTAATGAATCTTCAACTATACTATGCAAATGGATTCTAGATAATGGTTCTAAATAAAATGTTGCCCAGTCTTCGTTTACTTTTAACTTAATGTTTAGAGCTTTATTATACTGTGGACCAATATAATTGGTTATTAATGAGGTCAATTTTTTTCCAAGACTCTTGGCATTATTTTCATTCATGATTATCAAATACGTATAATATCTATCATCTAGCCACCAATCACTTTTACTCTCTTTATCTGAAGACATAGAAAGCAATAAATCATATTTTATATGATTTGAATATGAAATATCCTGAACAACAGCAGTAACTGTATACGCTATACTATCTATTAATATAACCTTTCCAATAGGGTTTACCAATCCAAAATACTTATTGGCGATTGATTTCGTAAGAACTGTAGTAAACGGTTCTTGCAGTCATTTTTCTAGTGATCCAGAAACTACATCATTATTAAAAAAATTAAAGAAATTCGAATCAGCATAAAGAACTCTCCTTTCAAAAAAGCCTTTATTGTCTACATTTATTAAATAACTTTTATACTTAGATATTCTTATTGCATCTTCAACTTCAGGAAAATCCTTCTTTATAGCTGAAGCAAATGGAGCAGCACATCCTGCAATGCGTTTATTAATAGGCCTACAATTATTAGCAAGACGATATATCTTCGAATAATTCGTAGTGCTTTTATCATAATTTATTTCACTTAATAGATATATTGAAATTAAAAGAAATACACCAATACCAATAGATAATCCCAAAATATTCAATAAGCTAACCCTTTTATTCTTTAATAAATTTTTTACTGACAAAAGGACTAAGTTTTTTTTCATAATAGTTTTATTTATCTGCAATATGGACTTTTTGTCCTAAAAATTGCAATCGAGTAGAAATTGATCTACTTTCTTTTTATCCTTAATAATGTTTCTGATTGCAATTCTTATGTTTTTCTTCAACATGATTTAAAATTCTTAAAGTTGAAATTTAGAGATGGTTTACAAGTTATTTTTATGCTTGAAGGAATTAATTGCAGACACTCTTTAAATCTTTTAGTTCTTAAAAAGAGTATCATTAGAAACATTATTTCTAAATGCTAAATCTTTGATTTTATCAATATCATTTGGACAAATTTCCTTATTTGAATCGCATTCATATTTTGCATTTGACAATAATTTATCTGGAGTCACCTGGTCTTTTTCCCGAGATAGATACACAATTTTCTCTTTTATAAGCCTGACTGTATCAACAAATTTTGAATATAGAGTATCGGTTTTAAATATGTAAATTGTATCATTTGATGCCAGGGTATTATTCTTTTCATGGAGATTGGTGAAATGAATAAATGAATAAAGCCCAACAAAAACTATAACTGAAGCTGCTACCTTATAAAGCTGAATTGGCTGTTTCAGAAATTTTAATATAATATTTCCATTCTTGCTCTTAAGGATCAATGATTTGTAAATGGAGTCACTTAAGGTTAGTTCTTCTGAATTACTAAAAAATCTTTCAGTATTCTTTAAAGTGCTTCGTAAATTATTATACTCATCTACTGATATTATTGACAAAACATAACTTTTATCCTGCTTAGATAATTCATTGAAGTCAAATTGCTCCAGCAACTCATATACTTTTTCAACATCTTGATTTGCTTTCATGATCTTATATTTTATATAATTTTGATAACTCTTTTGTGGCATAGAAAAGTCTTGATTTTATTGTTCCTTCAGGGCACTCATATATTTGGGCAATTTCTTTTACAGTTAATTTTAATTTAAATCTCAACACAATAAGGGAACGCTGCTCAATATTCAAATCACTTATACATTTACGAACGGCTATTTCAGTTTCGTCATTTGAAATCACTGGTTCAGTGGTTGATATAATGTGGTCATTGTATTTTTGAATTACTTTAATATTCCGAAACTCATTTTTGCACATATTTGAAGCAATCCTGTAAATCCATCCTTTAAAGAATTGATTATTATTGAATGTATTATGTCTTTCAATTATTTTTAAAAATAGATCGTGTACAAAATCCTGCGCCTTGTTATTATCATTGTGCAAAGTGAAATAGAAAAAATTTAACATCTGTTTGGCATAGCGATCATAAAGATAGCCAAGAGCAATTTGACCCTGTCCATCTTTATCTCTTTGATAAATTTCAATCAATTGTTCATCAGTGAGATGCTGCATATACTATTTCAATAAACTCGATGCCTTATCTAACCAACCCTGACCACCTTTTTGAGCAATTATTAACCCTAAGTCTTTCATTTTTTTAGCATTTGTCAGATCACCGCTTTGGGAGTAGTGTTCATATAGTTTAAAAATGCCTGGTAAATAATTGATATTCATTCTGTCTACCAATTCAGCACTGATATCATATTCAAACCTGTTTCTGATGTAATCCAGAGAGTAATTATTTTCAAAATTATTTCTTAAAGATGCAATATTGTCGATGTTGTCGCTTGAGTATTCCAGAACTAAACCTACGAGATACAAATTTTTTTCGTATTCATTAATCTGGTCTGAGGCATACACATATCCGTTTGTCTTTTTTGATTCAGACATCTGTTTCCATGCAGGCAAACCAACATAAATAGAACGGGAAGCAGGCTTATTTTTAAAAATAAAGTCAACGATATTTTTCTCTCTATGAACGATTTCTGATGGGTCATATATTTTTGAGGCATCCGGCATATTAATTTTTTTAAAAACGGCTTCCCCATATTCAGGATCCATTAACAATAAAGTATTCAGCACAACTATGTCTGTTCTTATATTAAGTACATCCTGCAATAACCACAATGGATAAGTGTCGTTATCACTAAAGGTTAAAATAATACCACCTGGTTTCATTGACATTAGAACATTATATCCGTAAGCTAAAAACCCTGCTGAAATTTGATTAGCATAATATAACTTTTCATCAAACTCTTTTCTTTTTGCAGAATTACCTTTCATTTCATAAAATGTAACGAAACTATCATATATTTCAGGGTTATCAGGATTAATTTTGTAAGCTTTGAGTAAGGCATTAAACATTACTGTATCAGAAGGGTTGCCCACTACCTTATATCTGTAATATGTGTATGTATTTGGGATATTCTTTTCAATCAAACCATATATCTCAGCGGGATCTTTAAGGAACGTACTTTCCTTGAGCCAATCTCCATTCCATTGTCCATCTGATGGCTTATATGTAAACAGACTATAACGATTAGCACGATAATAGTTATACCAGGCATTTTCATCTGTTTTATCTTTCTCAATTTCTTTCCACCAGATTTCTGCCTGTTGAACGAAATACTCATGAGGTTTGTAGACTTTTGCTATTGAGTATATCTTTTCAGGTTTTTGACCTGTTAAGATTCCAGTATAGCCAATAATTGCCAGAAAAATGAATATTAGTTTTTTCATTTTATAAGATTTAAAAAAGTATCGGAGTTGGATGTTTTAGGCTCATCACTTTTTGGTGTTACTTGTAATAATACACCTTCAAACCTGAAACGTTCAAAATGGTCTAATAAAATATGATTTAGGCAAGAGGGAATTTGCTGACAGGAAAGGGTAGCAAATTTGGTTTACAGTAGGGATAGTTTCGGTTTAATTTCACAAACCGTTATATGCCGAATTTAAATTAAATTATAATTTCTATTCCGATTTTAAATATTGAACCGCATTTTGTTTTAATATAAAAACTGTTCTTAATACCAAGATACATAGAACAAAAACACAGGTACTTAGAAATGTTATAAAGTAAATTCCAAAATTAAATGGGACTTGAACTACAAAGTGATTTAATATCTTATTTATAACGTAATAAGCAAAGGGTAAAGCAATAATATTTGAAATGATAACCAGAGGGAGGAAATCTTTTGAGATAATCCAAAGAATTGAAATAGTTCCAGCCCCATGAATCTTTCTGATACAAATTTCTTTTGTTTTAGATTGAGTAATATAAAAGGAAAACCCCAACAAACCTGAAAATACTAAGGCAAGAGACATTATTATAAAGAGCCTGAATAATGCTTTAAGTCTAAATTCATCAGTATAGATTGTTTCCAACTTAGATTCATAATCATAAATCTCAAAATTTAATCCTGGATTATTGCTGTTGATTATTTTCCTGATATCAGCAATAGATTTTCTATTAATAGGAGATACCATCCGAATCAATATTTGCTCTATTTGCCTAGGAAATAATTCAATAATCAGTGGAGTTATTGGTTCGTAAAATGATTGGAAATGAAAATCTTTAACTATACCAATTATAGTCTTTTTATCTACATTTTCTCCGATAGGGTTCGTTGGAAATTTATTTGCCAGGGATTCATTAATTATAATTGAGTTTGAATCATTTGGCATAAATTGCCTGCCGGATGCCAGATTCAATTTAAGTGTCTCAAGATAATTTGATTCAACATGCATATAATCTACCTCTACAGGATCAATTCCTTTCTTAGGCTCTATTTTACCCCCTTGACGGCCTAAGAAATGTATTGAGTTTTCTGATGCAGTTGCGTTTATAACACCCGGATATTTCCTCAGTAAGTCAAGTAAAACATTATAATTAAAGTTCTTCTCTTTTAACCCAATATCAATAATCATCAGGTTTGAACTATCATAACCCATGTTGTAATGGAATATTCTTGAAAGCTGAGAATTAAAAGAAAATGTCACACCTATTAATATACAAATAGATGTTAATTGACATATTATAAGCGCTTTAATAAATGGATTTTTTGTCAGATTAAATTTTGCATTTTGCCTGAATATCGCTAAAGGATTTATTCTAAAAAGTACTGTGGCAATATATAATCCCGAAATGAAACTGGCTATAAATGTGATAATCAAACATGTTATGTAGAAAGAAATGCTTTCATTAATGTTAAAGGTGAAATCAACGTTTAGTATTTGATTAATTTCTTTCAGGATGAAAATAAGAAAGATATTTGTTAATAATAATGTTATGAATGAAATAACTAATGATTCAGCGGAAATAGTTTTTAGATAATCCCATCTACGAGCGCCTAATACTTTGATAACTCCGACTTCTTTCAGATTTGAATATTTCCTGGCAATTGAAAGTAATGTGAAATTAATAAAAGAGATAATGAATATTATCAGACTAATGGATCCGAATAAAATTAAATTGTTCAGATTACCTTCATTGAATTTATTATTGCCCATATGGCTTGAATGAAAATATATAGAACTTAAAGGTTGCAGAGCAAATTTAAAGTTCGGGTCGTTGTGTAAATATTTCTCGAAGTATTCTCTAAATCTTTTTTCAAAATTACTTTTGTCGACCGAAGACTTGATTAAAATAATTGTAGTGAATCCCCAGTCCACCCAGTCGGTTTTGTAAGATTCATTATTCAATCTTTTAGAATACATGTCAAAATTCACAAACATTCTTGCCTGAAAAGAGGAATAATCTGGGAAATCCTTTATAACACCATCTACCCTCAGTTCATATTCTTTTTCGTTTAATCGGATTGTCAACGTTTCACCAACCGGATTAGTATTCCCGAAATATTTTTCAGATATTCTCTGGGTAAGAATGATAGAATTAGGTTCTTTAAGAAAACTCTTTATATTTCCATAGATGACGGGGATAGAATATATCCCAAATATTTCTTTATCAACATACTTTAGATTATTTTCCAATATATACTCGCCTCTCTTCTTTATTTCGACATCTGACTTGCAAAATCTGGCTGAGGTCTCAATTTCCGGTATATTTTCTAATAAAGGTTTCACAGCAAAAGGTGTAGATCCTGTCATATCTGTACCCTTAACTTCTAATATTCTATAGATCCTGCTATAGTTTAAATTATATTTATCAACTTTAATTTCATGAATAATATAGAGAGATGAATAAGCGAGACATAAAATACCAATAGCC
Source organism: Bacteroidales bacterium (assembly GCA_050014255.1). Lineage (GTDB taxonomy): Bacteria > Bacteroidota > Bacteroidia > Bacteroidales > VadinHA17 > LD21. The sequence goes on from JBEKDR010000092.1 coordinate 8,024, forward strand.
AAACCTGAAATATTTATTAGTAATAAAGATTTATTGTTAAGCAAGGTTCGTATTACTTTCCTAAAAATGCCGAAACTCATTTTAAAATTAGTTTTATGTAAATCACAATATAGTGGACTTCATAATAATTCCACTTGATAATTTAAAGCATTCAAAATCAAACATTCAAGGGACTTTAATATATTTCCATCATTTGTTTTTAATATTTATATACTAAAATGATGCCATAATTGTATGTGTATGATATAAAGCCTTTTAATTATTATGAAAATCGCATGACGTAAATATATTTTACATCTAATCGTAAAAGTACTATACGGATTGTTGACTTTATCTTTGACATCACATCAGAAAAACAGGTAATTGGAAATTGAGAAAACTGTAAAACTCATTTGTAGCTTTCGGTTTGCAAGCTTCAAATGTGCATGATAGCAGGGAGAGATCAAATCGATATTCTAAATACTATAACACAATTGTTTGAATCATTACTCATATCGTAATGCCTCCACGGGATTACGAGTCGCTGCCCGAAAGCTCTGCCAGCTTACTGTTAGTAATGCTATACATAAAACCATCAGACAGGCCAACCCAAAAATCCACCAACTTAGTTCTATCTTATAGGCAAATTGTTGCAACCACTTATGCATGGCATACCATGAAAAAGGAATAGCTATTATTATTGCCCAGATAATCCAGTTCAGAAAAGAAGTATTAAGCATCATAATCATTTCTGATATTTTACCTCCATTAATCCTTCGGATTCCAATCTCCCTGGTCCGTCGCCGTGCTATAAAAGAAGTAAGTCCGAATAATCCCATGCAGGCAATTATGATTGACATAATTGAAAAAAATGATACAATCCTCTGCTGGTCCTCAAGCGACTTATAATTTTCGGTAAGTTGATCATTGAGAAAAGAGATTTCGTAAGTTATTCCTGGAAAGTCTCTTTCCCACAGTAGTCGGATCTTTTCTGAAAGTGCTCGGATATCGGTTGTTTGATATCTTATATTCACACAATTATATCCCCATCCATCATATGCTGGATTGCACATAATGATCAGTGGCTTAATTTGGGAATAGAGTGATGCAAAGTTAAAATCCTCAACGGTTCCAATGACTGTCATAAGACCGTTCCTATCAATTGTCTGATTAATAGGATCTTTCCATCCGGCACGTTGTACAAGTTTTTGATTTACCAGTATTGAATTGAGATCCTGCTGTGTCTCTTCTTTGAAATTCCTCCCTGAAATTAGTTTAATTCCAAAACAGTCGAGGAACCTAGCATCTGCATATATAACATTTAACATAGTCATCTCGCTTTCTCCTGTTATTTGGTATCCATTCATTGTCAGGCCTTTTCCGACAGACTCACTGGTAAGTGAGACATTGCTGATACCGGCAATCCCGAGAAGTTCCTGCCTGAATCCTGAGAGTTCATTATGTTTGAACTCCTTGCCAGGGAAAATTGATAGTATATTTTCCTTGGTAAATCCATATTCCACGTTATTTACATATGTATTCTGTTTGTTCATAACAAGAATCGATACAATAAAAAGAATAACTATAATGAACTGGATTGTTACCAGGAATGTACTCATGATTTTATTCCTGCCTTCAGGTATAGTACATCCTTTAATTACTTCAGTTACATTAATCTGTGATATATTATGTGTTGAAAACAACGTTATAATAAGCGAAACGGTAAGGATAACTCCAATCAAGAATAGAAGAGATGGAATTGGGTTTTGGTTGAGAGTAATGGACGTATTAAGGAAATCATTAAGAAGTGGTATCAGTAGGGTAAGAAGGTATATCCCTGAAATTGTAGAGATAAATGACATAATCATAACTTCGATAAACGCTTGAATAGTAAGTTGCCAGCGTCCCGCACCGTGTATAGTTAGAAGAATTATACTCTTGATCTTTTCGCTTTTCTGAGCTATGTAAAGACTGATGTAATTGATCAAAGCAAGCAAAAGGATAAGTAACCCGATTCCGGATATTATCATTATACTGCTTTTGCTTCTGTTATCAGGGCAATCATAGGTGATTCCTCCGGTGCTGATATGAATATCTCGTATATTCTGCAGATTGTCAGAATATACTGTTCCGCTTCCTTCAATTCTTTTATTGATCTTTTCATATAGAAGGGCCGGCAATCCTGCTTCTACCTGCTCAGATGAGACACCAAGTGTAAGTTTAAGATACGAAAGAAACCTCAATCCTCCGGCCCAGCCTAACCAGAAGTTTTCCTTATCATTCTCAACGTACTTAATTGATACAAGTGCATCGAATTTAAGATGCGTATTCCCGGGAATATCCTCTGAAATTCCTGATATGGTAAAAACTTTCTGATTAATGATTAGATTCTGTCCAAGAGGATCATCATTGCCAAATATCTGTATAGCCATCCGATGTGACAATACAATTTTTTCTGCACTGTTAAGAATTGTTGCAGGATCTCCGGTAATTAAACGGAAACTAAAAAATGAAAAGAAATTATCATCAGCATATCTGAAATGCTTTATTTTGAATATCTGGTCCTTCCTGAAACATTTCACCTCTAAAACTTCAGAGGCTCTGCAAAAACTATCTATGCCCGGAATTGATGCAGCAATCTCAGGGGCGTTAGGATAACCAGTGAATCCGGCTACAAGATGGTCATTTTTTGAATTCGAAGTCTCAATTATTCTGAACAGACGCTTACCATCAGGATGAAAATTATCGAAGGTAGTCTCAGTCCTAAGGAAAAGAAAAATGAAAAGAATTGTTGCAATACCTATAGAAAGACCTATAATATTTATAAGTGAGTATAACTTATTCCTTAGAATATTGCGGAAAGCTAGCTTAAAGAATAATAGATTCATTTCTATCTCTTTTGTGGTATTGTTTGATCTTGAAAAATCATTTTCTTGACTTTATTAAATCCTTCTATTTGTAGAATGCTATAATTATGCCAAATCTGTATCTATAAGATATATAACTACATAAGAATTATAGTATTCCCATTAAGTAAATATATTTTACAGTTTATCGTAAAGTAATTTTACAGATTGCAGGCTTAACTTTCATTTTTTAATGGTAATTACAACGATCTTGATCACTTTAGTCCAGAGCTGAATTGACTAATCCTGTTTGGCAAAAAAAGCATGTGTTTGGCAGCGCGGGCATGGGTGCAGGGATGGGCTGCCAAACTCTTGCTTGTGCGTTGGATATCAAGGCGATACTAAATACCTTACATATAAAGGGAGTCTGTCTAATTACCTATTCGTGGTTACCGAAAAGTAATTCATTTAAACCAACTTAAGCGATGGATTATAAATATGCCCGCTGGATTGTGTTAAATGGTCTCTGATAAGGTCAGAAATGGTCAAAAACAACGATAAAAGGATCCTGAGATACTCTTTAAGCCGATTTTTGGTCAAAATATTCACAATGCGCCTTAAATCATATGCAATAAACATAAAACCTATATCAGAACTGGCCCAGTCCATTCCCTTCTTTGTAAGAATATAATTGATCCTCCATTGTCGCTCCATTGTTCCTAATGGATGTTCAACTAAAGTCTCCACACTCTTTCCTATAAAAAATAAAGAGTGATTGCGACAATCAATTACCATTGATCGCATATAGCAGCCTGATTTTATAGGATTTATAAGAAGAAGTTTTTAAGTATTATTATTTAATTTTACAGAACCTCGGGATTATGCTTTTCATAGCACCGTCCGAGTTAGCACAAGTATATTTTTAGCTTTAGGTTGTAAATTGTATCTTCGGTATAGTTTATCTTTAGTAACTAATTGTTAATCACTTTGAAACGAGCTAACCTTAAAGGAACCCCATTTGCATTTCTTATGATTTGAAGTCCATAGATATAACCATTACTAAATACCATTTTTAAAGGATTTATTTCCAGGTTATATTCATCACAAACAAAACTGCTTTGGCATATAAATTTTCCCCCATTTTCAAATACCCATACATTAAACTTATTTGCGCCTTCCTCTTTCGGATATTCGAAGAATAATAAATTTCCATCAGAATCTTTTATTATAGTTGAAAAGGTAGGCATAGGAATGGGTTCTGATATTTTATTCATATCGATTTCCATTTCCTTAATCATATATTCCAAAGCTGCCTCTTGCTCTTCAGATGGACCCCCTAATTTCTCTGATTTTGAGTTTTTATATTTTTCAATAGCTTTTTGTTGCATTTCCTTTTGTTCTTCAACTGAAATATAATTCCTGGTCCATCCAATTTTGTCTTTTGAGATAAGTTTACCTTCTAAATCATAAGTTAAGATTTCACCACTGGATGGAATGGCAACAATAAGTTTGTTGCCAACACTTTCAACCATTGGAGATGAGCTCATGCCAAGGCTTGTCGAAAATGGCATTGTTGTGCATGCAACCATACCACCATTTTTAAACTTATAAGTATAATTAAAGAGTTTTCTTTCATTTGTTATTTCAGGTCTGTCAGTAAAGTATTCCCAAATAACCTTCTCTGCATTAGTCTCATAATCAACTATAGAAACAAATTCTCTAATTTTATTACTCCAAAGTACCCATCCAACAACCGCAATTTTATTATTAGGTAATGGGATCATTTGCCTAGTCATATAATTGAGTTTCAAAGATTTTTCATAATTTCCATTGAAGTCAAAACATACCATATTCCCCATATTGTCCAACACAGTAAAAAATGTTCTGTCATTGATTATACCTTCAATAGCATTGATTTCTTTATATTTAAGTCCTTTACTGTTTGTTATGCCAAATTCTTTTTCAAACTTGCCAGTAGAAGAGAATTTTGAATAGTAATTTCTATACCTATGATTTACAATTACCGAACCATCAGGCATTAATATTAAAGATTTTCTATTACCCATTGGAGAATTGTAAAGTGTATCATAATAAGTCTTAAAAACATTGTCCCAATTGTTGCCTTGACCGTATTCAGTATCAGGAATTAATTTAACGGTTCCCTTTTTATACACATCAATTAATTTCTGAGCAGAAACCGATAATGCGGTTACTGTAAGAAAAATGATACATATTAGCTTTTTCATAATATTTGATTTTTTAAATATGTTAAATATCTATAATCATGTTGATTAAACTACTTAATATAATACTCAGAAATGTTCCCTTTTGCATCGATGATATTAATTACCAATGGGAATTTTGATACAGGACGGTTTGCATCAACATCTGTAACAGAACCAATCTCAAATATAATTTTATCATTGTTTTTCAATCCCTTTTTTTGAGTAATGACGAGTACGAATAAAAGAATACAGGCAGCTGCGATGATGTAGACTAGCTTTTTAGTTGATAAAAAGTGATTTTTAGTGTTATATGAAGTAATTTCAAACTTTGGAATATCAATGGAGTCTTTTTCTAACAGATTTATTGCTTTTCTTATAGAAGTAGCCAATATGTGTTGATTCTCAATTGTGGTCTTGCATTTATTACAAATCATTATATGATTTTCAATATGAGTTGTTTCCACGGGTGTCGACTCACCATCAATATATTTTTGTACTATGCCATCATTAATACATCTCATATCGTTGAATTCTAAGTTCTTTTTCAATTTTCTTTAATGTTCTTGACAGTTTCTTGCCTATTGAAGAAAGTTTTATACCAGTTGCCTCTGCAATTTCTTTATAAGTTAATCCTTCACTGTAGGAGACTGCTAACATTTTTTCTTGGGGTCTCAGTTTTGATATAGCCAGGTTAACAGCGTTTTTTAACTCATTGTTTTCTATTAAATCTAGTTCTGATTTGAGGTTACTTATTGATTCAATACTTTGAAATTCTTTGTGTTTTCTTTTGTTATCAATGCATTTATTAATTGTAGCCCTATATAACCATCTGTTTGGCTGATATATAACATTCCCATCATTGAGTTTGTCAAACAAATCAATAAAGATTTCTTGGATTATATCAGATACCTCATCACTATTACCAACCATCTTTTTTGCAACACGATACATGGTCTTGTAGTTTTCTGTGTATATTTCTTCGAATGTGTTCAAAATATACTTTTATTGATTAGGCGTGCAACTGTTCTATTTTGTGACAAAAAAGTCAAATTATTTTCGATAGTCGTCAATATTATTTCTTCTGTTAGCACAAGTATTTGTTAATTCTCGTGCGAAGGCGGAGTCCTGGTGGAAAGTAGTATATATCTATTAATATAATCTGAAAGATGGTGGCAGAAGGGCAAATTGTTTATCATGCGATAGGTAAGTCCAGGTATAACTGCAGTATCTATATTGTCCAGATGAAACTTAATAGATAAGGCGCAAGGGCCTAATCGTCACATACTGAAATATTTGTGCTAACGACCCGGCGGTTTAATTGAGTTGCCGTCCGCGTCGCGGTGGCGTGGTTTTTGCACGTCCGGGAGAAGGTTGTGAATTTCGGGTCACGATAAAACTGTCATGGAGCAAAAACCATGACACCACGTGTGTTGGCCGGCAGCCCTATTGACTTTGTCCCGGCAGAAGGAACAGTCCGGGTGCCACAAGGTTTGATAAGTTGAAATGAGTTTACTCGCATAGACTTTTGGTGCTGATTGAGAAGTAGTCCGGGCTGCCGAAGCCAATTAATTAAACCGTCCAAGTTAGGTTTAGGGTTTTTAAATTGTCTTAATTGACGAATCTGTCTCGTTAGTACTCTGTCTCGCTTTTAGGCGTGTCGCGATGACAGGCTCTTTTGCAGCTTTGGGTAGAATTATGGGTTTTGTGGCAGCTGCAAATGTGCTTGGCATAGCGTTGGGTCTTGGTTATAAAAATGATCAGTGTTTTATTCGAATCTCAATGCTTCGACTGGGTTACTGATGGCCGCTTTCCAACTCTGCCAACTTACTGTAAGAATTGAAACAGTAATTTGTGTTTGATGCACCAAACGCTTGCTTTTTAAATAAAATATCATGGCAGTATTATGTCAATTTTATTATTGCATTCAATGATTTTGAGGATCAGGAATCTCTTCTTTAGCTTTTAAGGGAGTATTCATCCAAAATCTGCCGGTATTCTCTGAACGGGAGATGCAATTTTGCTCGAGTGGCTTTGATTCTATAAAACAGGCATTTTGAAATTCGATCGGCTTAGCATATTCCTGCACGAACAGTTCCCTGTACTGTCTAATTTCAAGATCTCTCAGTTTGTTAAGAATTTTGCCGTTAATATCTTTCAGGTTGGTAATATTTATTCTGCAGGAATCAAGAGTTACATTATACTTGTCGTTAAACACAGTCAGATACAGGGTATGACCATCTACTTTGATTTTTCTTATTCTTGCTTTTGCATCTCCAATAGTTATATCATAGTTTTTTCTATCTTTTGCTGATAGTGAATCAATTTCATTATTAAAAACAACGACAGCAGTCAAATCAGATAAATAATCCTTGTAAGGCTCTACTGAAACCCAGTGTCCGCTCTTGATTTTAAAGAAATCTTTGTCAGTTGAATCAGGTATGATGAATGCATTATTGAAAGATATGTATCTAAGACACATTTTGGAATCCAACAGAGGCTCATGCCCGTATTCAATCTCAATATTGAAAATCTCCTGTTTCTTCTTTTCTGAATTAAAACATGAGGCTGAATACTCAAGCCGGTGTATCGAATAGTCATCGGGCTGAATGAATATTGCGCCTTTTGCCTGGTAGGTATCCTCTGTGATCTTTGGTATTGCCTCGAAGTTGATCTTATATAATAATGTATTTCCATCATAAATCCCTTCAGGGCTGGAAAACATATGGTTTCTGAGAAACCTCGTTGTCAGGGTATCTATAAAGAAAAAAGTTTTCTGATCGAAATTTCTTATTGCGTCGTGAGTAAGTAAAACAAAAAACTCATTCCCATTATGGTCGCCGACAAATGCCTTGGGCATTTGTTTAAACGAGATATCAGAATGAACTGATCCCGGAATGTCATAATAAGGAGAAAAGTTTATCCGTTTGAAATCCACATTCTTTCTAAATTCGAGCAATCTGTGTCTGTTTGAATCTGATGGATAGGCAAAGCCCGTATCCAGAGTCTGGATGATCGCCTCATTCAGATTAAGATAATGGGGGCCATCCTTCTGATAATCCCGGTAATAAGATACATAATTGAAAGGTTTGGTCGGATTGTTTTTTTTAATATCTCTGAGCGCCCTGGCTATTATCATTTCCGCGCTGAGCCTTCTTTTTCTGGCAGTTACCCTGACCTCATTCAGACCATAGATATTGGGTACAAGCTTAAGATTGTTCATTTCAGATATTTTCAGAACACTAAAAGCGACTGAAAGCCTGCGAAATCCAATGCAGGTTACGATCAGGCTGTCGGACTGAAATCCGGGATTGTTTAATATTCTGAAATCACCTTCAGCATTCGTATGGATCCCAACCTGAGAGTTTTTAAGACGGACTGTTGCATAAGAAACAGGCTGGGATGTTTTAGAATCAATCACTTTTCCCCTGATATAATCAGGCGGCTGGCAATAAATTGCGGCCTGATTAAACCCGAAAAGGAAAACCAGAAATATAATGTATCGTGTCATACTAAGGGTAAATTAATAAGTTTTTATAGATTAATAAATTTCAGAAGTTTTTTGCAGTTTGACTAGCAGCTCATAGGTTAAATCTAATTCCTTTGTTTTCATTTGATTTTAATTGTTGTCTAGTCCCTCAGTATGGGTACATATGGCCCCAAAAATAGTAACTACTTAAAAGATTAAATTTCAACGCTTTAAAAAAGTAGTTACTTAAGAGTGTCTGCGTCAAGGTTGGCAAGAAAAGCATGTGTTTGACGGCAGCCAAACTCTTGTTTTTGTGCGTTGGCTATCACGGAATCAGGCCACTACCCTTAACCCTAACGGGAGTCTGTCTAATTACCTAGTTGGTTTTATTGAAAAAGAGCTCATTTAAGCTAACTTAAGCGATGGATTATAAAGATGCCTGCCGGAATGCGTTAAATGGTCACTAATAACCGCA
>JBEKDR010000093.1:0-21897 GCA_050014255.1 Bacteroidales bacterium
AAAGCATTAAAACCACCTATTCCCGGTTCATTGATGCTGGCTTCTGAACCTCCGGTAATGAAAATATCCGCCTTCCCCCAGCGGATATAATTTATGGCATCAATTATAGAATTGGTGGAAGAGGCACATGCTGAAACAGTTGCGAAGTTTGGCCCTCTAAAGCCGTATTTTATTGAGATCGATCCGGCTGCAATATCGGCAATCATTTTGGGAATGAAGAATGGACTGAATCGGGGTGTCCCATCCCCAAGGACATAACTTTTAATAGCCAGAAAAAAGGTCTCCAGTCCTCCGATACCTGAAGCCCAAATTACGCCAACCCTGTCTTTATCAACAGTATCCAGGTTTAAACCTGAATCAATCAGAGCCTCATCAGTTGCAACCAGTGCATACTGAGAATACAAATCCAGTTTATTGGCTTCTTTTCTGTCAAAATACTTTGATGAGTCGTAGTTCTTTAATTCACATCCGAATTTTGTTTTGAACTTTTCAGTATCAAAACGCGTAATCAATACTGATCCGCTGACACCGTTTTTTAATCCTTCCCAATATTCATGCAAATTATTACCTAAAGGAGTTAAGGCTCCTAGTCCCGTAACTACAACTCTTCTCATAAATGGCTTTTTAGAAATGCAAATTATTTTGCATTTTCCTCAATGTACTTGATAGCATCACCAACTGTGCCGATGGTTTCTGCCTGATCGTCGGGAATCCCGATATTGAATTCTTTCTCGAACTCCATGATTAACTCAACTGTATCAAGAGAGTCCGCACCTAAATCATTGGTGAAGCTGGCTTCAGGAGTTACTTCTGATTCGTCTACTCCAAGTTTATCAACTATTATTTCCTTTACTCTTGCGGCAATGTCCGACATAATAATAAATTTTAATTAATATTAATTTTTGAACCATGCAAAGAAATATATTTGTACCATATTTTTCAAGAGTTTTGATGTTTTTTTATTTATAAAACAGTTTAATGTGTTGATAATTAGAAAAATAATCTTACTTTAAGGGATTATTAAAAATAGTTGACCAATATGCTAATTATCAAAATATGAGGAACATAGCAATTTTAGCCTCCGGCACCGGCACCAATGCTGAAAACATAATTAAATACTTTTCGAACAAAAATACTGCCAAAGTAAGTCTGGTTTTATCGAATAAGCGTCAGGCGCAGGTTCTAAAAAGGGCTGAAGCAAATAATATCCGCACTGTTTTTTTCGAACGTAAAGAATTTTATATCACCGGGAAAGTACTCCGTTACCTTTTACTATATAAGATAGATTTTATTGTTCTGGCGGGATTCTTATGGCTGGTACCTGAAAATATAATTGAACAATATACAGGGCGGATAGTAAATATTCACCCTGCGTTATTACCTGCTTACGGTGGCAAGGGAATGTACGGAGATACAGTTCATAAAGCTGTGATAGCCAGTCACGATGCAGAATCGGGCATTACAATTCATTATGTCAACAAGTCTTATGATAAAGGAGATATAATTTTTCAGACCCGTTGCAAAGTTGATCCTTCCGATACACCCGATTCACTTGCTGAAAAAGTTCATGCACTTGAATATCTGCATTATCCAAAGGTTATTGAGGGACTGGTGAAAAAGTTGCCTGATTTTTTAATTAAAGGTCCCGAGGAGGCTTAAAACGACAGTCTTGATTTCTTCAAACTTACCTTTATTTTCCTCTGAAACAGGTTCCACCGGTGGTGCATCGACTTTTAAAGGATCTACAGGTGAACCGTTCATATAAAACCTGAAATCGAGATGAGGTCCGGTTGATAGTCCACTCGAGCCAACAAAACCAATTATATCACCCTGTTTAACAAATTTACCTGGTGAAACGCCATCTCCAAACCGGCTAAGATGCAAATAACCAGTTGCATATACACTATTATGCTGGATTTTGACCATTTTCCCTGCTCCTCCTTCATCTGTAGTTGAAATAATCCTGCCATCACCAATTGCATGTACCGGAGTTCCGACAGGAGCAGCATAATCAACTCCATAATGAGGACGCACTATTCTCAGAATAGGATGCATTCTGGCTGAAGAAAAGTGCGAGCTGATTCTTGAAAACTGCAGGGGAGCTTTCAGAAATGCTTTTCTGAGACTGTTGCCATCAATATCAAAAAATGACTCTTTCCCATTCTGAATAAATGGTATAGCCGTTATTGTCGACCCTGTCCTGTTAAACTGTGCCGCATATATCTTGCCGGTTCCCAAGGATTTGTCATCAATGAAAAACTCCTCATAAATAACCTTAAAACTGTCTCCTTTCTGTAATCCGAAGAAATCGACAGTCCATGCAAAAACTTCAGACAGCTCACCGACTAAAGAAGGATGCAGACCCCCATTAATCATCGCATCCCAAAGAGAGGTTTCAATAGTCCCTGATGAATATTTTATTTCACTTTTTATCTCTTTTCTGAAAGGAGTAATATTAAGTGAATCATTAAAACTGAATACATAGCAGGTTGTGGGGTCATGTTCATAAACCAGGTACCTGGCCCTTGCAATACTGTCTCTGTCGCAAAAAAGGATATAATTGTTACCCGACCTGATCTTTCTTACATCAAAAACGGATCTGGAGTTTTTTAATGCCTGGTCAATCTCATGCATGCTGACTCCGTGTTTGAGAAGGATCTCTGACAGGAATCCGTTTCTTTTTATATGACCGGAAACCAGGTCGAATGAATCGGTCAGGATCCCGTACATAAAAACCGGACTGTTAATTTGTTTACCGGCACTTGTATCTGCCGCAACTGAAACAGGCTCAGGTTCAGTCTTCTCCGGATTGTTACAGGAAACGATAAGAAATAGGAGTGTAAATACGATTATGATTTTTCCTTTACAGAACATCAATTCAGGGATGTCAGTTTTTAATAACAATGTTAACGATACGGTTTGGGACAACAATTATGTTGGAAGGCTTTGAATTTCCGATCCATTTCTGTGCTCTTTCATCAGCAAGAACAATTTTAATGATTTCTTCTTTTGTGAGATTTACAGGCAATTCAATGTTAAATCTCATTTTACCATTGAAAGAGACCGGATAATTAAAAGTGTCCTCTTTCAGATACTCCTCATTAAAGTCTGGCCATGGTTCAAAGGCGAGAGATTTGATATTACCCAGCATCTGCCATAGTTCTTCACCAATGTGTGGTGCGAATGGCGAAAGAATCTTAGTAAATGTGCAGGCAGTATCAGTTGTGATTTTGCCCTTCTTTGTTGCCAGATTGAGAAAGATCATCATCGCTGATACAGCAGTATTAAAATGGAGATTCTCGATATCCCCTACAACCTTTTTGATAGTCTGGTGAAGTCCTTTCAGAATCTCCGGATCTTCCTTTCCCACAAAGATATTCTCCTGATTTGAAAGAAACCGGAAAGCTCTTCCTAGAAATCCGAAAACGCCTTTTACCCCTTTATCATCCCACGGCTTTGTAACATCAAGGGGTCCCATAAACATCTCATAAAGCCTGAGGGAGTCAGCCCCGTATTTTGATGTAACATCATCAGGATTAACAACATTCTTAAGCGATTTTGACATCTTGGCGACTATCTGCTTTAGTTCAGCACCTGTCTCTTTATGAAAATACTTACCTTCCCGCTCTTCAACAAAATCACCTGAGACTTTGGAACCTGATTCCGTTTCAAATGCAAATGCAAGGATCATTCCCTGATTGAATAGTCTCTGATAGGGTTCATCAGTTGAGACAATCCCCAGATCGAACAATACCTTATGCCAGAAGCGGCTGTATAACAAGTGAAGGACGGCATGTTCCGCGCCACCGATATAAAGATCAACGGGCATCCAGTATTTTTCTTTTTCCCTGTCAAAGATCAGCTTGTCATTTTTTGGGTCAATAAAACGAAGATAGTACCAGCAAGATCCTGCCCACTGAGGCATTGTATTGGTCTCCCTTCTGCCTTTGCGGCCCCTTTCATCGGTTATATTCAGCCATTCATCCGAATTTGAAAGAGGCGATTCTCCTGATTCCCCCGGAAGGTAATTTTCAAGCTCAGGTAGCTCAAGCGGGAGTTCATTATCGTTCATAACAGTAACTTCTCCATCCTCCCAATGAATTACCGGGAACGGTTCGCCCCAGTATCTCTGTCTGCTGAAAAGCCAGTCACGAATTTTGAAGTTGACTTTTGATGCGCCCAGGTTTTCAGATTCCAGCCACCTTATAATCTTAGCAATTCCGGTTTCTTTATTCAGCCCGTTTATATCGATACCTGTTATTTTATCAGATGAGTTAATGTATTTCCCGTCTTCTGTCCAGCACTCAATTCCTGCAATTATTCTTTTTTTCTGTTCAGGATCAGTAACATCGGGATCCTGGATACAGACTATCGGAAGATTGAATTTCTGTGCAAATTCGAAGTCTCTGGTATCGTGAGCAGGAACAGCCATAATTGCTCCTGTTCCATAACCTGTTAAAACATAATCAGCTACCCAGATGGGAATATTCTTCTTATTAACGGGATTAATTGCATACCTGCCGGTGAAGACTCCAGTCTTTTCCTTTGCAAGGTCAGTCCTGTCGAGGTCCGATTTAAGTGATGTGGCTTTAATATAGTTATTAACAGAGACCTTATGTTCGTTTGTTGTAATTGTATCTGTGAGAGGATGTTCCGGCGCAATTACCATATAGGTAGCGCCAAACAGCGTGTCGGGCCTGGTAGTAAAGACAGTCAGATTAATATCCAGTCCATTAATTTTAAAATCGACTTCAGCTCCTGTTGAACGGCCAATCCAGTTGCGCTGCATATCTTTTATCCCCTCAGGCCAATCGAGCTTATCAATGCCTGTTAGCAGCCTTTCAGCGTAAAGAGGGATCCGAAGCATCCACTGTTTGAGATTTTTCTTTTCAACTCTGTTGCCACATTTCTCATGGGAGCCGTCGTTCAGTACCTCTTCGTTTGCACAAACAGTCCGGCAACTTGGGCACCACCATACCTGTGCATTATCATAATACGCAAGTCTCCTGGAATTAATATATTCAATTTTTTCCTTCTCATTTAATCCTGATGGAATGGTTAATTCGGAAATTGGTCTGCCTTTCTGTAACTTCACGTCAAACCAGGTGTTATACAGACGAATGAAGATCCACTGAGTCCATTTGAAGTACTTTGGATCAGTGGTATTTATCTCCTTTTCCCAGTCATAACTGAGCCCGAGCTCTTTTATCTGTCTTCTGAAAGTATCGCAGTTGTTCCTTGTGGTAATTGATGGATGTGTTCCTGTCTGAATTGCATACTGTTCTGCAGGGAGTCCGAATGCGTCCCAGCCCATTGGATGGAGGACATTGAATCCTTTCATCCGCTTGTACCTGCTGAAGATATCTGTTGCTGTATATCCCTCGGGGTGACCCACATGTAAACCTGCACCTGACGGATAGGGGAACATGTCGAGGATATAGCATTTTTTTGGATTTGTAAGATCTTCCGGGGTTTTAAATGTTTTATTATCCTCCCAGTATTTCTGCCACTTTTTTTCGATCTCATGGAAATTGTAGTCCATCTTGCTCTTTACAGTGTAAGTTATTATCCGGATTATAAGTGGGCAAAAATAGAAAAACTTTGGCAGATATCATTAATTTACAAGCTTCTTCTCTTAGCTTACAAATCTTTATTAACATCTTTAATGTACATGCCTGATGTGTACATAAGTTCATTTAAATAAAAATCAAAGAGTAAAATCAAATAAATTGCATTATTTGTATATTTAGGGCTATTTAAGAGTGTTTTTTTTCAAACTAAAATCATAGATGTGTCATGAGCGAAAATTTATCTATCAGTCCCGGCGGAGAAAAATTTCCATTACCAAAACCAGAGGATTATAAAACTGAATTTGAAAGTCTTAAAAAACGTGTTGAAGATGAACGAAACAAGAATCGTGAAATTGTTGTTGTAATGGGAGTCGGATTTGTTGGTGCAGTAATGGCCGCTATTGTAGCCGATACTGTTGACAAAAACGGTAAGCCCTCTAAATTTGTAATTGGCATGCAACGTCCAAGTGCCAGAAGTTTTTGGAAAATTCCTTTGCTCAATCGTGGCATTTCCCCTGTAAAAGCAGAAGACCCTGAAGTGGATCCAATGATTGATCGTTGTGTCAACAGGAAAAAGACATTAATGGCGACTTTTACTTATGATGTTTTGAAACTGGCTGATGTTGTAGTCGTCGATGTGCAATGTGATTATATAAAAGAAGATTTAGGGAATGTCCGTAACGGACAAACCGATATGGCTGCTCTTGAATCTTCTCTTGGTGTTATTGCCGAGAACATTCCACCCAAAGCTCTCGTTTTGATAGAAACGACCGTGGCACCGGGAACTACAGAACAGGTTGCCTATCCTATAATGAAAAAAGTGTTTAGAAAACGGGGAATTGAATCCGATCCATTGTTAGCCCATAGTTATGAGAGAGTTATGCCCGGACGTAATTATGTTGCCAGTATTCGTGATTTTTGGCGGGTTTGCAGTGGAATCAATGAAGAAGCGAAAGATCGGGTAGTAAAATTTTTAAATGAAGTATTGAATACAGATAAATATCCCCTTACAGTTATGGATCGGCCCATAGAATCAGAAACAGCTAAAATTGTAGAAAACAGTTACAGGGCCACCATTCTGGCTTTTCTTGATGAATGGAGTCTATATTCCGAACGTAATGGAGTAGATCTGATTAAAGTAATTAAAGCGATTAAAATGCGGCCCACACACAGTAATATTCTCTTCCCTGGACCTGGAATCGGAGGGTATTGTCTCCCGAAGGATGGTGGCCTTGGTGTTTGGGCGTACAAACATATACTGGGTTTTGAAGATGATATTTTCAAAATTACTCCCTTGGCAATTGATATAAATGATACCCGTGGCTTACATGTCGGGCAGCTTACCCGTGACGCACTTCGTAATATGGGCCAACCAATTGCCTCTGCTGATATTTTAGTTCTCGGAGCAGCTTATCGTGAGGATGTAGGTGATACCCGGTATAGTGGTTCGGAAATTGTTATTCGAAAACTTGCTGAGATGGGTGCTGAAATCAGAGTTCATGATCCTTATGTTGAGCACTGGTGGGAATTTGAGCAGCAGGACACTTATCCAGCTGTAGGACAGAGCAAAGCGCAATTCTTCCGTAATCAGGAAAAACTAAAAGAAATTCATGTAGAACATGATTTGAATAAAGCGCTCATTAATGCTGAGGCAGTTATTTTTGCTGTACCACATGAAGCATATCTTAATTTAGATCCTGATGAACTTATAAAAACAATCGGTCATCCTGCCGCTATCATTGATTGCTTTGGGATCTTATCAGATGATAAAATCAGACGATATTTCCAGCTCGATTGTGAAGTTAAGGGGCTTGGCCGTGGTCATATTCAGCGATTAAAAGATGAAACACGCAAGGCATAGGAAGTTTTTATAGAAATATGAACTTCAAAAACCCATAATCGTTAGTTAATATTCCTGGATCTTTCAGCAGTTCCCGGATATTAGTGATTCTTTAAAGTTGATATACAGTGGTTTGTAATATAATTTGCAGCTATTATCAAGCAACTTATGTCTATCTGTTGTAAAACCGGTCTTTTGGTTATACTTTTGCGAAATTGATCGGGTCCCGTAGTTCAATGGATAGAATGGCAGATTCCGGTTCTGTTGGTTGGGCGTTCGAGTCGCCCCGGGATCACACGCAGATTTTCTGCAAAATTTAGTAACAAAATGAAAAAGAGGAGATTATGATAGTCTCCTCTTCTTTTTTCCTCTTGAAAACACTATAAATAGCTATCCGATATACCGCATAACATCCAAAATCACATCCAAAGTTCCAGGTAATGATGTTTGAATTCTTTAAATTTGAAGAAACAAATTGACTTTCATGGCGCATTTCATGCAACTCTCTCAGATTTTGACAGGTACATAAAAATGAATGAGATTTTGGCAGGTGAAGGGCTTAAAAAATTTGCTATGTTTCAATAGTTTCAGATAAACTTCTGAAATGCCTTTTGTTTTATCTTTAAGTGACTGAAACAGTCAGTCCCGGATCTCTCCAGGACTTGTCTCGCTTTGCATTACAGATATTCTTATGATAGCGCCGGCCGAGTTAGCTGCTTGTTATTTTTCATTCGTAAGGATATATCTTAACCCTTTTGACCATGTTGGGAACATAACATCCATATGGTCAAAATCTTTTAGCTCAATTGATTTAAATTCAAATCCCTTATAATTCCTTTTTTAAAAAATGTCTGTAAAGACTCTTAGCATACTATCCACATCACCGATCGTTCCTGAACACATAAAGAGCTTTACTGGAAGTGAATCTGTTTTAATTGAAAGCTTTTGCTCCAGGGCAACGAGATATTTGTCATTTATTACAAAAGGACTACCAGCAATATAATTTTTGAACATAGGCTTATCTTCTACAGCACTTGAAAGCATATTATAAAAAACATAGTATCCGCCTAAAGAATGACCGATTAATGTACTGTTTCCAGATTTTTTTCTATATGCAGAATCAATATATGGAATCAGCTCATTCTGTAAAAAAGTAGTAAATAGTCTTGCTCCTCCACTTCCCGGAATTCCCTCTTTTTGAGGATAAGAATAATCCCGGCCTCTTAAAGAATCCATTATCATAAAGTCTTTATATCCAACGCCAATATAAATTGCTTGCTTACAATCTAATCCATTACTCACCAATTTCATTAGCGTTGAGATCATATCAAATGCAACATTGGCATCTAAGACATAAACAGTTGGAAAAGTTTCTTTATTCTTATCATATTTTTTGGGAAGACAAATAAAAATTTTGAATGTGTCTTTTACTGTCTTTGAATAAAAATTAAATGAAGTCTGTACAAATGGATCCATCGTCAGAAAAGTAGTTAAATCATCCTTATCTTTTCTTGGCAACTCCTGCCTTTTACAACATATCGTAAAAGGAATTAACAATGCGATAATTAGAATGTGTTTCATTTTTTATTTTCTCTATAACGTGTAGATAATCAAAATATTATTCGCCACTGGCAGCTAACCGCAGGCGGTATGGTTTGTTGCCGTTCCGCCGGCTGGCGGATCAGGGTTAGCATGCCTACCTGCCGCCTACCTGCCGGTAGGCAGGGTAGGCAGGTGTTTTTACAATCCCGATAGTTATCGGGACGGGTGGCATATGATTTTATAAGTGGGTTAAATTCTTCTCTCATAGACTTTTGGATGCGAAGATAAAATAGTCCGGGTTGCAAGAGGCAACCGAGGACCGACCAGAATTTACCTTGCGAAGCAATCTGATAATGTCATTCGGTCCGAGCTCGGCGCAGCCAACCGAGGACCGCTTTAGCGGACCGAGCTCACCGAAGGTAATTAACTAAACCGTCCGAGTTATAAGGCGTTTTTTTAAAGATTTCAAATGTAATATGCATTTGCGGATCATGATAATGCCATTTTTAGCCAAATAGTCTTATTCCAAATTTATAGTTGCATTCAATGATTCTGAGAATCTTGTTGCTTTTCTTCAGCTTTTAATGGTGTATTCATCCAAAATCTTCCTGAATTGTCAGAGAGGGAAATACAGTTCTGTTCAAGTGGCAAAGCCTGTATAAAACAATTATTCTGAAATTCCAGTGGTTTATTATATTCCTGCACAAAAAGTTCCCTGAACTGACGAAATTCAAGATCTCTTCGTTTGTTAAGGATATTGCCATTAATGTCTTTCAGGTTTTTAGTATTTAAATAACAGGAATCAATTTCTTCAGGCTTGAAATTGTCATCTCTCACGGTTATATCCGCGTTCGGGCCGTCAATTTTAATCTTTGTGATCTTTGCTTTTCTTTTGCCGATGGTCAAATCGTAATTTTCCATATTGCGACCTGAAACAGGATCGATCTTCTTGTTGAAATAAGCTATAATTTTCATATCGGGGGGATAGCGTTTATCAACATAAGGGCCGAATTTTTGCTCCCAATCTAATCTCAAAAATTTAAAGAAATCATTGTCACTCGAATCAGGAACCATGAATGTATTATTGAAAGATATGTACTTAAGACACATTTTGGAACTAACCGCTGGCTCATGCCCATATTCAATCTCAATATTGAAAATCTCCTTTTTCTTTTTTTCTGAATCTAAATATGAACCGGAATACTCAAGTTTGTGTATCGAATAATCATCGGGCTGAATGAATATTGCACCTTGGTAGGTATCCTCTGTGATCTTACGTTTTGCGATGAAGTCGATCTTATATAATAATGTACTTCCATCATAAATTCCGATCGGTGTTGAGAACCAGTGATTTTTGATAAAATCCTGTGTCAGAGTATCGACAAATGAAAATGTTCTTTTATTGAAATTTCTGAATGAATCGTGACCCAGCAATATAAAAAACTCATTGCCATGTTGATCACCAACTATTGCATGGGGTATTCTTTTAAACCACATATCAGAATGATCAGTTTCCGGAAGATCATAATAGGGAGTCATATTCTTTCTTATGAAATCCATATTCTTTTTGAAATCGAGTAATCTGTACCTGTTTGAATCTGATGAATAGGTAAAGCCCTTATCCAGAGTTTGGATGATCGCCTCGTTCAGATTAAGATAATTAATGCTGTCCTTCAGATAATCGCGGTAATAGGATACATAACTGAATGGTATAGTCGGATTATTTTTCTTAATATTTCTGAGCGCCCTGGCTACTATAATTTCCGGGCTGAGTCTTTTTTTTCGGGCTGTCACCTTGACCTCATTCAGAACATAGATATTGGGTACAAGCTTAAGGTTGTTCATTTCAGATATTTTTAACTTACTAAAAGCCACTGAAAGCCTGTGAAATCCAATACAGGACGCGATCAGACTGTCGGATTGAAATCCGGGATTATTTAATATTCTGAAATCACCTTCAGCATTTGAAATGACCCCGACCTGAGAGTTTTTAAGACGTACCGTCGCGTATGGTACAGGTCCGGATGTTTTAGAATCAATAACTTTCCCTCTTATATATTCAAGCTGCTGGCAATTAGTTACAGGATGATTAATCGAGAATATTAATCCAATAAAAATTAAGTATCGTGTCATCTCTTTTCAATTTAAGTGGTGTCTAGTCCTAGAATATGGTTACGGTTTTAAGTGTGACATAATTTGTTTCAGGGTCTTGGTCGATGTTTTACTTACAAAAAGGGTACAACCATTTCGAGAATAGGATCTCAATGCCTTATAACGGCGCGGCGGTTTAATTGAGTTGACGTTCCACCGGCTGGCGGATCAGGGTTGGCATGCCTACCTGCCGGTAGGCAGGGTAGGCAGGTGTTTTTGCAATCCCGATAGCTATCGGGACGGGTGGCATATGATTTTATAAGTGGGTTAAATTCTTATTTCATAGACTTTTGAATGCGAAGATAAAATAGTCCGGGTTGCAAAAGGCAACCGAGGACCGACCTGAATTTACTTTGCGAAGCAAATTGAAAATGTCATTCGGTCCGAGCTCACCGAAGGTAATTAATTAAACCGTCCATGTTAGTTGTAGGTTAATTTTTAAACTGTCCAGATGGTCGAGAGCCTTATCGTCCAGTCCTTAATCTCGTCGAAAGGCAGGGAAGGGCTGGCTGGCTCTTTTATAGCTTCTGGTTTAACTTTGGCATTGAGGGAGCTACAAAAGTGCCTGCCAGCGGCGCGTACGGTCATGTCAAGTCCTTGTGTAACGTAAAATGTGCATTTTATTCATATCGTAAAGCTTCCACTGGATTTCTTGTGGCTGCTCTCCAACTCTGCCAGCTAACCGTTAATAACGCAATTCCAAGTGCAAGAATTCCGGACAATCCAAATATCCACCAATTTAATTCTGTTTTATAAGCGAAGTTCTGTAACCATTTATGCAAGGTATACCAAGAAATAGGAAAAGCGATTACAAAGGCAATAGTCACTAATATTATAAAATCTTTATTAAGCATAACGAGGATTTCGGAAACTCTGGCTCCATTCACTTTACGAATCCCGATTTCTTTTACTTTTGTTTCAGCCATAGATGAGATGAGTCCATAAAGCCCAAGCGCGGAAATAATTATTGCGAGAATTGAAAAACTCGTAAATGCATTCATAAGTCTTTCATCTTTTTCATACATATTCTGAAGTCGTTGGTCCAGGAATTCGTATTCAAAAGGATTGTCCGGGTTCATGCTTTCCCAATTTGTTTTAAGAAAAGAGATATAGCTGGAAATCTGTATGTTATTGTCAGCTTTAAAATGGATTGTCGCGAGACCAGTATTTCTTAGCGTAGCATTATAAATTACTATAGGTCCTATCTTGTAATGCAAAGATTGTATATGAAAATCGTTAACTACCCCTATAATTGGATGACCGCTTATCTTTGCAGAAAGAGGATCAGTAAGTCCATATTGCTTCACTGCTGTTTCGTTTATGATACAGGAATTTACATCAGAAGCACTTCCTTTCTCAAAATTTCGTCCCCTTGTAAGTTGAATTCCACTAGCTTTCAGAAAAGCATAATCTGCATGAATTACATAATATGATATTTCTTTCTCCTTTCCCCCATCATTTACTTTTCCTCCCCATAAATTGAAAGTATTAAGATAAATAGAAGAAAGTGCCCATGCTTCTGTTTCAGGATGATTATTTATGGATTCCAGATAAACATTCATTTTACTCCCTAATTTACTTACAGGTATTGTCACAACATTTTCAATATTGAATCCCATATCAATATTTTTTGCATAATGCATCTGCTTCATTATGGAAATAGTCCATGAAATCAGTCCGATTGAAATAACCATCTGTAAAACTACCAGATATTTCCATTTTGTTGATTTATTTATGGACTGATTGTCATTCTTAATCTTAGGTAGAGAAGTGCGACGAGTTGCCGCTAATGCAGGAAAGAAACCGGATACAAAGCCTGTAAATATTACAACTAATACCAAGAATAGAATAAATCGTGATTGATATAATTGTTTAGAATATAGTGGATTTTCAATCATCCTGTTAAACCAGGGAAGGGGGAATTCAGCAATAAATAAAGAAAGAACGAAAGCAAAAAGACTAATCAATACACTACCAATCAGGAATGACATTATAAGGTTTGTTCGGCTTGCACCAAAAATGCTTCGTATGGCAAGTTCTTTTTGCTGCCTGAATGAACCTGCATATGATAGGTTAATGTAATTGATTACCGCCAATGCCAGAATCAGGATTCCAATAATAAGTATTACACTAACAAGAGTTTTATTGCCATGTAACATAGGATCGAATGCATCACCTTCTGTGAAATAACTATTTTTCAGTGGAACAAAATTTACTTTTAACTTATCTTGTAATAATATTCTTTTTTCCTTTGGATCATCCTGAAGGAAGATTTCTTTAGCTCCTGCTTCAATATTTTGCATATTGGCTTTTGGATCTATTTCAAAAAATGGAATATTGCTGTAATCCTCAATTGCGTAACCAGTAAAATACTTTGCTGCCTGATAGTTAATTAGTCCATCAAAACGAATGGACGATTGAAAAGGATTGGTCTCGATAATAGCTTTAATTATAACAGGCTGATTATTGAGAAGAACGCTTTTCCCGATGGGATCCTTTTTTCCGAAGATTTTTTTGGCATTGTCTTCAGTTAGTACCAGACTACGTGGATCGTTAAGGGCATCTTTCAGGTTACCGGATATTGTCTTGAAGGAGAAAATGTCGGCTAAAGCAGCATTGGTAAAGGCCATTCGATATAACTGAAATTCCTTATTATCATATTTTATCCATGTTCCGTTATCCCAGTCGAAGTAGCTATAATTCAGGAAAGTGATATTTGAGATACCCGATATTTGTGCTTTGAACGCGTCTACTTGATTGATCGAAATGTGTTTGCCTTTGTATATTGTTCCATCATCATTTTTTACAACCACTTCTAACATATATATAGAATCTGATTTAGAATGGAACCTATCATACGAAAACTCCCTGATCACAAAAAGAGTAATCAGACTTAAAAAAGTAAACCCAATACTTAGGCCTATTAAGTTTAGGATGGTGAATTTTTTTTGAGTTTTCAGGTCCCTTAGTACTGACTTAATCATGTGCTTTTTATTGAGGTTGCATCAATTTGCAGTTGAGTAATGATTTAAGAAAAAAGCTATTAACTCAAATCTTTTAGGTTTATCACAGGCAAAAATGTATTATAATTCAAAAACTTCATTCATATTATAATCATTCAATCTATTTATTTAATTCTATACGAAAATGGTGCCACAATTATATGTGATTAATATTCAATAGGATAAAAAATATATTTGTCAGAGTGCGTTAATAAATTTTACGAGCAATAGTAAAATAATTTTACATGTTGACGACTTCTTTTTCAATCAGTGATTGGCAAAAAAGCATGTGTTTGGCAGCAGCGAAGGGCGTCGCGGTGGCAAGCTGCCAAACTCTTGCTTGCGCTTTGGATATCACGGCATTACGGCTGAAACTTACAACTTACCTTTATTGTCCGTGTTATGTGCTGCCCTTATTTCTTAAATTAAGTTGTCAACAGGCTCATTTCCCTTTCTCCTGACACGAAGGATATAATAAAATTACGAATGAGAAATAAACGCTATATTCTCCGGGTTCATATTAAAGAAACTCTTCGAGATTTTTACATTATAAAAACTGTAACAAATAAGTCGACTCGATTTAATTATTGTTCAACCATTTCCAGAGGCTTCAAACGCTGTAATATGTTCTGAGTCTTACGCTTAGAGAGTAATCGGATTTCACCGTCAATAGATGCAAACCACATTGCTTCAGCCGAACAATGAGTCCAGCCCAATTCGATTTTCGCTTTTTCACTAGAATAATTCCAGTTCGTAGCGCTAGCTCGAACGGTTTCACGTGAAAAGAAGGCTGGCAAACCGAGCATCCGCTGAATTGGTTCAATTAGAGCAGCCAATGCTGCCGCGAGGCCAATTGACAACCAGAA
The DNA here is from genome assembly GCA_050014255.1 of Bacteroidales bacterium. GTDB lineage: Bacteria > Bacteroidota > Bacteroidia > Bacteroidales > VadinHA17 > LD21. Next base: position 14,972 of record JBEKDR010000093.1, read on the forward strand.
TCTTGGGGTAAAAGCACCTGGTTTCTTGCTCCAACATCCGATTACTTCGCGGAAAGATAGGGGATCACCGCAAAGAAAGTATATCTCTCCGATTTTGCCTTTCTCAGCAGCCAAGACGATGCCTTCTGCCAAGTCATTGACCTCGACACAACATAGTATGGATTTGGGTGACCAGGCTATCGGCGGCAAGATGCGATTGACATAAAGGCGCTGGAAATAACCGAATGCCGAGTGGTCATTTGGGCCAATCACCTGATGTGGGCAGACAATGATAAGTGGTAGTCCTTGCTGTTGGTACTGCAGTGCGATTTCATGGGCATCTGTTTTCGATTGTTCATAGGTTGTCCGGCATGGAACCTGCCGAACAAAGGTTTCATCACGCAACTGAAGACCAGTCTCTCCAAATGCTTGTACTGAGGATACATAAATCGTGAGTTGGATGTTGAGTTCGCACGCGAGGTCAAGAATGTTTTTTGTACCGTTAATGTTTACTGAGCGCATGCGTCGTTTTCCTGCGCTGTTCATTCCGTAGTCGTATTGTCCGGCGTTATGTAGTACAATATCCACACCGCTCATGGCCGCACGCATGGATTCGCGGTCTGTGACATCACCAGTTACCAATTGTGCGCCCATTCTACTCAAAGCTCGTGCCTGAGGGCTATCCGGTTTGCGTACCAGTGCAGTTACGCTCCAGTTGCGTCTAATTAGCGATTTGGTGAGTGGTTGTCCGATAAAACCAGTTCCTCCTGTAAGAAAGACTTTCATGTGTTACTCATAAGTCTGTTTGGTGATCACCAGTCCAAATTGGTGCGCCAAAAATATAATCTACTTCCAATAATACAATAAGACCAAATTTAGGACATATTCCATAACATGTAAATATTAAAATTATCAGAATATCAAATATTTTGGTCCAGTCAGAAATTGTCTTTCGACGAACGCCGTATTTTCTGGAAACTTGTCATGGTCTCGGGTTGCACATAATGGCCCGGCGGTTTAATGTGTTGGCGTCCGTGTCGGGGTGCCTCGTTTTTTGACATCCCAATAGTTATCGGGATCGGTAGGTGGACGATAAGTTTTGGGTCACGATAAATTGTCTAAACGGTACCAAGTCCCGATAGATGGACGAAAGTTGTCACGTCAAGATAAAATAGTCCAGACGGTGAACAAAAAACAAGGCACCAGCGCGTCGGCCGGCAGCCCTATTGACTCTATCTTGGCAGCAGGATTCAAGGTGCCTAAAGCTAAATAAGTGGCTTTAAATTGATCTTTTAGACTTTCTCATGCATTACGAAGTTGTCTGGGCTGCCGAAGGCAACCGAGGACCGACCTGAATTTACTTTGCGAAGCAAATTGAAAATGTCATTCGGTCCGAGCTCGGCGAAGCCAACCGAGGGCCGCTTTAGCGGACCGAGCTCACCGAAGGTAATTAAAACCGTCCGTGTTATGTTTAGGCTTTTTAAGATTTAAGGTCAAGATGGTGTTTTGTGGTATATTTACGCATCTATAAACCATGTCTTCATTTAATTATTAGTGAATTTATTATTTTGAACTTATTCTAATACTATTCTTTTTAATATCAACAATTATTTCTTGAAATGAAGAGGTATCAATGGGTATTGCATTTTTGGAAATGAAATTATAGCACGCCATCTGTCCATTCCTTAAAAGCAGTAAATTATTATCTAAATCGTGACGAGCATATTCTGATGTAATGATCCAATAGGTCTGGTCAGGACCTTGAGAAAAAATGACAGCATCTCTAAAAGGTATATCTCTTTGTGTTAAGGAATCACTTATTCCCATTTCAAGCCATAAATTGTTTATTGTATCATTCATCCCCATATCAAAAGTGTTTTTGTAGTTGTATTTCTTAAAATCAATTTTATGTTTTTCGAAAAGAGAATTCCACCAACCATTTTTTATAACTGAAGTATCACTAATGAATTCATTCCCCTGACTGAAAGCGAATGAATAATCTAATAAGAGGAATAATAAAATAGCTGCAATTTTTCTTAAAACTGCATTGCTTGAAGGTCCCATTTGTGTCATCATGATTAACCGGTTTTTAATTAGCGAATATATAAAATTACTGATCAAGTAGAGCATGATCAGTTTAATAGGCAGCTCATTTTGTTAGATTTTGATTGTTAATCAATTAACAGCAAAAATTGTTCCAAAAATGGATTCGGTTTGGTTTTTGCAAAGTCCAGTTAGACTAACAGTAGTTGTCAAGTCATGATAAAGTTGTCCAGATGGCAACGGCCGGCGGTATAGTTTGTTGCAGTCTGTGTCCGGGTTGGATTTGTTTTTGCACAGTCCCGGTAGATGGATGGAAGTTTCCGTGTCACGAAAAAGTTGTCAAGTCGGAATAGTCCCGATAAGTGGGCAGGATTTGTCATGTCACGACAAAGTTGTCAAGGTGGCGTGCAAAAACCATGATCCGCCAGCTGGCGGAAGCGTCGGCTTGCAACCCTATTGACTTTGTCTCGGCAGCAGGAACATCCCGATAGCTATCGGGACGGGTGACACAAAATCTAATAAGTGGTTTAAATTCTTTTATCATAGACTTTTGAATGCGAAGACGAAGTTGTCCGGGTTGCGAAAGGCAACCGAGGACCGATCTGAATTTACTTTGCGAAGCAAATTGAAAATGTCATTCGGTCCGAGCTCGGCGAAGCCAACCGAGGGCCGCTTTAGCGGACCGAGCTCACCGAAGGTAATTAATTAAACCGTCCGAGTTATAGTGCGTTTTTTTATGCTTTAACTTCAATTAATTGCAGTTATTAAGCTTATTTACAAGTGATTTCAGGTCTTCTAATTTGAATGATTTGTCCTCTGCCAGTGATTTTGCCTCTGGGCAATTATCAAAAAGTGTCATTAGTAACTTTAAATCCTTCTTTTGTTTTATAATATACGTTGCTTCATTTGTTTTTATTGCAAAATATCTAATATCTGGAGGACCAAATTTATTGACCATTCCTCCTGAAGTCCTCGTCATGATAATACTTATTTTTGGATATTGAAGAAGAGTAACTTTTCCTAAAACTACAACTTTAAATAAAAGTTCTGATTTATCAACTGTTATGTTTTGAAATATTCTAATGCCTGCTTTAATGGACTTTATTTCTTTATTATTAAGACTTTGAATTTTATTATTGCCAGCAGTTTTATAATTGACATATGTCTCACCTAGTGGGGCAATATCGCTCTCGTCAACCTGATTCAATTCAATACTGCAATTAATTGTGTCATTGTTTTTATTAACTATATAACCAGGTTCATAAGAGTGGATAGGTACATATTGAGAGAACAGATTAAAAGAGAATAAAAAAGAAATTATTAAGGTTATTGGTAACGTTTTCATTATTTAAAGAATTGGTTGGTTAATTATTTTATAAATGTATTTAAAAATCATTCTTTGAGTTACAGTGCATCTTTATTTTTAAGGTAAGGTCAGGTAGGTGAAGCCGGATGCACTATAATGGCGCGGCGGTTTAGTTAGTTATCTTCGACGTCAGGATTGGCATGTGTTTTTGCAATCCCGATAGCTATCGGGACCGATAAGTGGACGAGGGTTTGGTGTCACGATAAAGTTGTCCAGATGGCGTGGTCCCGATAAGTGGGCAGGATTTGTCATGTCACGATAAAGTTGTCAAGGTGGCGTGCAAAAACCATGATCCGCCAGCTGGCGGAAGCGTCGGCTTGTAACCCTATTGACTTTGTCTCGGCAGCAGGAACATCCCGATAGCTATCGGGACCATTGCCACAAGATTTGATAAGGTGCTGAAAGTTCACTCTCATAGACTTTATAATGCATAACGGAGTTGTCCGGGCTGCCGACCGTGTCCCGCGAAGCCTTTGTCATGATATAACGAATTTGTCACGTGTAAGCAGGCGAAGCGGGAAGCCAATTAATTAAAGCACCGTCCGAGTTAGCACAAGTAATAATTTTAATAATCAAGATCCAGATTTATTATTTGTTTTTCTCTATTATCTTAAATAGATCTGAATAGTCGCAAAATACTTGCCAGTGTTTTATCTTATTGTTTTCTACTATTGCTTTCCAAGAGGCAGGAGTTCTCCAGAAATTACTGTTTAATTTGTTGGTTAAATTTTTATAAGTAGCATTTACATAACCAAATAGTCCAACTAAAGAGTCACTTTCGATTATGTCGGAAATCTCTATTTGATAATCTGGGAATAATTCATAGTATCCTTCCCAACCTTCCTTCATGCCTTTTTTACCAATCGATTTATTGTCCTGTCCGTCAATGAAGATATGGTCTTCCGACATCAGATTAACTATTTCATTTACATCGTGATCATTGATAGCTTTCACAAATCTGACGACAATAGCTTTATTTGATTCATTTCTCATTTTGGATTAAATAATGTTTCTGAATACTGGCTTTTAAAGTTAGCACAAGTTTTTATTCGTCGCGCGTGGGAAGAGTCCCGGTAAAAAGCAGCATTGTCAATTTTATAACAAAAGCTAGCAGATGACGGCGCGAGGGCTGATTGTCAGTCGCGCGAGGGCAGGTCCCGGGATAAATGCAGTAACTATCTTGTAAAGGCAAATCTTTTTAAACATGGTGCGAGGGCATAATCGTCACATACTGAATTATTTGTGCTAACGGCCTGGCGGTTTAGTTAGTTGGCGTCCGCGTCGAGGTACAGCGTTTTTTGCCATCCCGATAGTTATCGGGACCGGTAGGTGACTGAAAAGTTTCGGGTCACGGTAATTTGTCTTGACGGTACCAAGTCCCGATAAGTGGACGAAAACTGTCTGGTCACGATGAAGCTGTCAAGATGAGATTGCAAAAACCATGACACCAGTGCGTCGGCTGCCAGCCCTATTGACTTTGTCCCGATAGATGGAACAGTCCAGGTGGCACTGAATTTAATAAATGGGTTAAATTTTTCTCTCATAGACCTTAAAGGTCGATAACGAAGTAGTCCGGGCTGGCAAAGGCAATTCAGCAAACCGTCCGAGTTATAGCTAGTGTTTTAAAATTGTCATATTATATCTAATTTTTTGCTTAAGGGGTATAGAATTTTCTCTTTGCAAGCTCTTTTAAAAGCTTTGGAGTCGCGTTAGATAGTGCGGCTTTTAAATGTGCTTGCAAAATGAATACCTAACTTTAATGATATCAATGGTGAGTAAGAACTTGATTAATGGGACAAATAATGTGATATAGTCGAAGAGGCATCTTTTAAATAGAAACTTACGCCTGAGATCCTTATCTGACCTTTACCTTTCAAATCGGAATTATAAAAAGAAACCTTTGCTGTTCCTGTTGAATCGGTTTTTATTTCAGGATTCCAATAAATGGTTGTTCTGTTATCGGGTGTCTGGAAGTTTTTATTTTCATAATCAGGCTGATAGAACTCTCTTGCCATATATATTCCCTGATACGGGAACATGATAGCCCCCTTCGGATTTCCCCTGTATTTTGACATGGTTTTTAATGAAACGACAGGTAAATATATCTTTGGATCCCATGGAAGCATGTACAGTACATTTCCCAGTGCGTCTGTTTTCCATTTTACATTTTCCCATGTAGGTGGCGGTGTAACTGGCGTTAGCCATTGACTGTACTTACTTCCAGCCTCATACAATTTAACATCCGAAATTTCATTGACGGGAATTGCTGCTGCCCATCCATAAGCATTAAAATCATAACATGGCGGACACTCTGATGCAGTTAAAGGGGCTCCGTCTACAACCAGAATAGGGTAATTGACTTTTTCATGAGTTCCAAACCCGGTGGCAGTAAAGGCTTTCTCTCCGAATTCCTCATATATCATCTGAAACAGACTGGAGTACTTTTTCCCGGTCTGATCTTTCTTATCAAGATCAATCGTTTTATCAGGAGCAGAATAACCGGTGCGGTCAGATTTTGCTGTAACCTTTACCTCAGGCAGATTTATATATTTAATATCCAGCCTGTTAGCTGAATCAATTTCACTGAATTTCTTATCAAGGGCTTTGAGATATCCGGCTTTATAAGATATAAAAGGTAATTCGTTCTTTCTGTAAGTTATGACCGGAAACGAAAAAGTATCCAGGGCAAAGCCAAGATTCTCAACCCTGTTTTTATTATTCTTATTTTGAATGAAATAATCATGGGAATTGTAATGGAAAGGAATCTCAATTTTAAATCTGTTGTTCTCATCAACCTCAGCAATACCGTTGAAGCCTGATTTAAAGTCAAGGTAGTTTAGCTTATAGCCACTGAATGACCTGGAGTTATTCATATTATAAACAGATCCCCCGATGCAGAATCCTTTTTCGATCGGATAGAGAACTTTATATGTATTTGAATATCGGATTGAATTCCATAAGTAATTTCGCCATCCCTGGGTCATCATTACAAGATCTCTTTTTGTATTTCCATCGGAGGTGGTATCAGAGAGGTTTAATAATTTGTAATCAATTCCACCTTTCAGCTCGGACGTAAGATAAAGGTAAGACTCAATATCGGGATAGCTAATTGTTGAATCGCTTTTTAAAGCATCCACTACTGCAAGCGAAAGAGAGGATCTGACCGGGTTTCCGGAAGCATCAGTAACATTGAGTGTCAGTGTTACCTTTTCCCTCCGGCTATATATCTTTTTATCAGTTTCAATGTTAATAAACATCTTCTGATCCGACCGGTTATTGAAAACCAGCCTCTCTGCCAACGGACGAAACAGGCTGTCATAAAGTGTCACCTGAACAATCCCTTTAGGGTACATTTTCAGGGGAAGATGGACTTTCATTGGTCTGTTGTCCAGCATTGTTTCAATAGCTGCATAAACTGCTCCACGTATGGAAAGAAGAAGGTAATGCCTTCCATTAATATTCTCCTGGTTGTTTTTTATAAGGATGTCGTTTGAATCAGCATTGAAATTCAGAACATAACCCTTTGGCTCGACTCCAG
>JBEKDR010000094.1:0-16260 GCA_050014255.1 Bacteroidales bacterium
AGCCTATTGTTGTCCCATCAATTAATGGTTTCCAATCACCATTACTAAGTGCTGATACCTTAAATTCTTCAACTCTTTGTCCTAGTTTTATATATTCCTGAAGTATTATCCTGTTCACTTCCTTCTCATCTCCAAGGTTAATGATTAAATCACCTGTCGTCTGTAAATCATTTGTGGTCCAGTAAGTTTCCGGATTCCCGTCATTAATATTTGAAGCTTCATATTCCTTTCCCCTGAAAGATGTAGCAATTACTTCTTTTCCTTTTGCAAGATCTGTCTCAAATTCTTTCTTCAGCAGTTCCCTGAATGCGAGAAGGGATCTGATATCGTTTTCATGAAGAAGTCCTCTTCTGTCGGGTGGCACATTCAGAAGAAGATTACTGTTCCGACCCACTGAAGAATAATAAAGTTCCATCAGGTTCTCAGGGGACCTTACAAGGGAATCCTGATTCTGATGATAAAACCATCCCGGACGTATCGAAACATCAACTTCAGAAGGGACCCAATAGTTTCCGTCTTTATGGCCCTCTCCAAGAATTTTAGCAAAGTCACCTCCGGGGTACATCTCATCTTTTTTAAGAAGACACCAGTTAGTCAGGCTGCCCATTCCGTTTTCATTGCCAACCCATCTGATATCCGGTCCGGCATCACTGAACATTAGGGCCGACGTTTGCAAATCTCTTACAATCTTTTGTGTATTTGCCCAGTCATAATAGGTTTTATTATCAATTTTTCGTGTCTCCCTTGCACCGCCATAAAATCCATCTCCTCCATTGGCACCATCGAACCATACTTCAAAAATATCACCATAATTTGTAAGCAGTTCCCGCAGCTGATTGCGGTAATAGGTCAGATATTCAGGAGTCCCATAAAATGAACTGTTCCTGTCCCATGGAGAAAGGTAAACTCCAAGTTTCAGGCCATATTCGTCACAGGCGGAACGGAGCTCTTTCAACACGTCTCCTCTGCCATTCTTCCATTCAGAATTTTTAACAGAGTGGCTTGTAAATTTTGATGGCCACAGACAAAAACCATCATGATGTTTTGCTGTCAAAATGATACCTTTCATACCGGCATCCCTTGCTACTCTTGCCCACTGTCTGCAATCGAGTTCTGTCGGATTGAAGACAGACTCCTTTTCATCTCCGTAACCCCACTCCTTATCAGTAAAGGTATTAACAGTAAAATGGACAAACATATAATACTCCATTTCATTCCAGGCAAGTTGGCGTTCAGAAGGAACCGGGCCAAAAGGTTCAGGCGGTTTCACCTGTGAAGAGGCAGCTGGTGAAAGATCTTTTATTCTTATGTTTCTGAATTTTACAAGTGATCCATGGCCCAGAAAACCAATATGACCAGACTTGTTTTTTAATCCCGGGTGATCTTTGTGATCCATTGTTCCATTGTCTCTTGGTCCTGCAATATCTCCATCAACAATAGTGGTTCCGTTAAGAATTATCTTAATCTGAGTTCCTGTCGCAGTGACCTCTTCATAATTCCACTCACCAACCGGTTTAAGAAATCCTCTTCTTGATGGAATTACTCCATATACCGATCCATGGTACTGGTAAGGCTGCAGACTGGCATAAACGGGGTCGGAATCGTCGAGTATCTGAAGTTCCATACCAACATAAGCTGCATCTCCGGTTAGTGGTGCTCTGATACCCAAACCATTATTTGCAGCAGGTGTTAGTTGAAATTCAAATCGGATTATAAAATCGGAATACTCATTTTTCGTATAAAGATTACCTATATTTCCTTTGGACGGAATCGTAACTAACACTCCATCTTCAACTCCGTAGGCAATTGTATCTCCCACCCATCCGTTAAGATTTATTCCATTAAAAAGAGCTTTAAAACCTTCATCTGTGTTTAGCTTTCCTATCTCTGTCTGGATTTCAATTTTACGATCAGCGCTCAATGCAAAGGGCATTATCTTTCTGAAAAGAAGTAACTTTTGTTCATCCGTCAGATCAGAGGATTTTATTTTTCTGATATATCCCTCAAAAGCGGGTCCTTCATAAGTTTTATTTCCGGAGGCACAAATTTCATATAATGCCGAACAAGCTGAATAATCTTTCCAGTCTGAAAGAATCTTAAAACATACATCATGGACATCGGCATTCCCGTTTTCAAATTCCTTTAGAACAGTCTTGAGATCTTCAGCCGACTGAGTTCCAACAAACAACTGAAATTGTTTCATGAAAAAATCTGTCACACCAGAGTCTTTTTTTAATGAAGCATAACTGATACAAATTTTTTCCCACATCGCTCTTTCGTTTTCTTTATTTTTCCCTGAGAGAAAACGGGAAAGGCTTTCGATTGCAAACCTGGGACGAGTATCATCACAGGTTCCGGCTGGAGCAACCTGACTGCAAATAAGCTTTAATCCCGATTCTCCAAGTGCTAACATATCAAGCATAAGATTATCAGTTAACTGCTGATCATTGGAAGGGAGACGGGCAAGAAGATCCGCTACTTTTGCTTCGGTGGTTTTTTTTTCCTGAGCAAAAGGCACCAAATTGATCAAAAGAAGAGATAAACTGATAAAAAGGGATTTGCTGATTTTCATATTTTCATGTTTTAAAATTGCTCAGCAATTTGCAAGTTTTAATGTCAAAATACAAGAGTAAGGAGTTCTATTTTTTATAAAAAAGAACCCCCTTCCGGCTGATTTGAGGTTCATCGATTGACTAACCTCACCGTGAAGGGGGATAAAATGTTCCGGAGTATTTGGGAAAATGGGGAAAGGGGAACTCCGGAACAGTGGAAAATCAAACCTAAAACTACTTACCCGTATAACTATCTGACATTCATTTTCAATTCAAGGCTATCTATTATTCTTTTATTCAGTTTTGGCGACATATTGCCATTCTGAATCATCTTTACAATCATACCTGCAACTATCTCTGCGTCTTCCTTAGTTGAAAAACTATAACCTGTTTTTCCGAGAGAAATCCTGCTATAATTCAGATAATGCCGGCTATTCACGAAAACTGTATAACCCCATGTCGAATTAGTATTCCCCTTTTTTGCATCAACAGACTCCTCAAAATCACCATTAAAAATAGTGCGATCTTCCTTAAAAAATCACTATTATTTTGGCTATTGTACGAACCGCATGTTTTAGTGTATATAAGTCGAATCTGAGTGGATGAATAATGATCAAATAAAAATAAAAAGACAGGTTTTTAAACCTGTCTTTCATAAAATAGATAAAAAAATAATCAGATTGTAACTTAATGTTTATCTCTTCAGACTGTAAACAGATACTGACAAAAGGTAAATCATACAAACAATCAATACCGACATACCTAGAGCAACACTACTAATATCGCTTATCCAGCCAACAAGCAATGGGATAACTGCTCCTCCGGAAATTGCCATCATCATCAGCCCTGAAATTTCATTTTTCCGTGTCGGGTATTTCTCAACAGCTATTGAGAATACAAGCGGCCAGATGTTAGCGACAGCAAGACCAATCATGAATACCAATCCCCAGGCCATAAAGGTAGATTTAACAAGAATAATCGACACTAAGCAAATAATACCCAGGGCTGATGATCCAAGAAAAAACTTGCGGGATGATATCCTTGTTAACAGCAGAGCGCCCCCAAAAGTACCTAACATACGGCCGAAGAAGTAGACGCTTCTGCCCGATGCCGCAGTTGTTGGATCAATCCCAAACTGTTTGATAAGGAACTGGCCGGAATTAGAATTAAAACCGACATCTACACCTACTACAAGAAAAATCGAAAGAACCATTAAAAGAACGAAACCTGTTCCCAGTAATTTGAATGAAGATGAAAATGTTGCTTTAATCTCTTCATTTTTTGGTTCATCAATTTTAACTGAACCGAGCCAGATTACAGTAAGGATTGAAACTATACCAAAAACAAGGAACAGAAGCTTCCAATCGTGTGTGAAATGTGAAGCAAAAACCGCAGCCAGTGGAGCTCCAATCATAGAGCCGATAGCTTTGATAAATTGCGAAAAACTCAGAAAACTTGAAGCCCGGTTCCCGGGAACTACATCAACAATAAGCGGATTTGCAGAAACCTGTACAATTGTATTGCCTATTCCCAGCAAGGCAAATCCGACAAGAACCATTGAAAAAGAATATAAGAAAAATGGAACAAGTAATCCTAAAGCTGTTACACCCATGCCGACATTAAGCATGAACTTTTTACCTAGACGAGACTGCATGACTCCTACAGGGACTGAAAGCAAAAGAAACCAGAGAAAAGCTGCTGAAGGTATTAACTGTGCAAGAGTCGTACTAAGATTCATATCTTTTTTTACCATGTCGACCCCTATTCCTACAAGGTCGACAAAACTCATGACAAAAAATGCCATAAGCACTGGGAGTATTTTGGTGATGTTTACTTTTTGTGTGTTCATATTATTCAGGTTTGTGGTTTGGGGTTTGAGGTCTGCGTTATGTTTGAATTTACATCAAGGGCAGTGCATGCTGAACTGATTGCCAGAAATCGTCATCAAGCAGATATGCGCTTCCAAGAAGAGCAGCGTCCTCTTTCAGCTTTGAAATAGCTACCTCGCAAAAACAATTTTCCTTTTTCAGTCTGTCTTCAAATACATTGCCAAAAAGATTATATGCATGAGATATATTTCCTCCAACAACCAGAATTTCTGCTCTGAACTTTTTTAGCCAGGGTGCAAGGAACAATCCGGCATTGTCTCCAAAATCGGTAAAGAGGTCAGCTACCATCTTATTTTTTGCTGCCATGGCAGCAAGCTCTTTAACTCCACTCAATTCTTTACCAGACATCTTCTTATACCTGGAAAGTAATCCACGGGTTGAAAAATAATCATCAGCAATTCCCTCTTTATAAGGCAGGTGATAAATACAACCTAATTTAGGCACTTCCGATCCATCAACTATCGGTATGCGTTTGCTGATAAAAGCTGATCCAAAACCCGTCCCAAAAGTAATTGAGAGAGAACGGGTGAACCTGGAGGCACTGCCTGCCCAGGCTTCTCCTACTGCAAAAGCTGAAGCATCGTTCATGAATCTGATAAGAAAATCCTTGTGAACACCAAGGTTGCCTGAGATGGCATCAGTTACATTCAATCCATAGAGATTCTCATATTTTGCGACACCGCGGATATAACAAATACCCTTCACATAATCAAACGGACCGGGCATTGCAAAACCAATTCCCTTTACATTTTCACGGGGGACTTTCTCTAAAACAGCTGATAAAGCCTGGGTCCAGGTGCCAATTATGACACTAGCCTGAGCCTGATTATCGACCGATCTTTCGGTTAAAGTATCTCTTAGTATCTTGCCCGAGACAAGATCAATAGCTGCACAACTGATATGGCTTCCACCTATATCAGTACCTATTGCAATATTTTTATTCATAGAAAAAGTAAATATACATCCTGGTTAAAACTGCTTTCAAAACTGTGGTTGAAAATATCTAATTTTGTCATCAATGCAAAATATATTAATGCATTATTGAAATCTATATTGAAATAGAGGTAAGATGGCCTGAATTTAACTGGTTTATATGAAATAATACCGGGAATTCATTTCCCTGATTTTTCTCATTCAAATATTGATTTTATATTAGTAAATTCGAATAAGTTATTTGCTATATCGATTGGAGATCCATCAGTCAGGACAATAGGCATAAATCTCCGGCTATTTTTCTACTGAAGATCGATAATTTTTATAATTTAAATATACTATAATGCCAAAAGTTACAAAAGAAGATGCACTTCTGTATCATAGCAGAGGACGTCACGGAAAAGTAGAGGTCATCCCTACAAAACCTTATGAAACTCAGTTTGACCTCAGTCTGGCATATACGCCTGGAGTTGCATATCCCTGTCTTGAAATTGAAAAGAATCCCGAGGATGTTTACAATTACACTGCCAAGGGAAATCTTGTTGCCGTTATTTCAAATGGCACAGCAGTACTTGGACTCGGAAACCTTGGAGCCATGGCAGGCAAACCTGTTATGGAAGGGAAAGGACTCCTGTTTAAGGTATTTGCAGATGTTGATGTCTTCGATATTGAGGTTGATGAAAAAGATCCGCTAAAATTAATTGAGTTTTGCAGGCAGATAGCTCCTACTTTCGGGGGAATAAACCTTGAAGATATAAAAGCTCCGGAATGTTTCGAGGTTGAAACAGAGCTAAAAAAGATACTTGATATTCCGGTATTTCATGACGATCAGCACGGAACTGCAATAATCTCCGGTGCAGGGTTGTTGAATTCTCTTGAAATAACAGGTAAAAAAATTGAGGATCTCAAAATGGTTGTATGTGGTGCAGGTGCTGCTGCTATTTCATGTTCAAGATTGTATGTTTCTCTTGGTGTAAGGAGGGAGAATATTGTCATGTGCGATTCAAAAGGCGTTATTAATAAAAAAAGAAAAGACCTGAACAAATATAAGCAGGAATTCATTACCGGCAGGGACCTTGACACTCTGGAGCAGGCAGTCAAAGGGGCAGATCTCTTTCTTGGTCTTTCTGCAGCCTGTATGATGTCTAAAGATATGCTGGCATCAATGGCGAAAAACCCTATTATTTTTGCCATGGCTAATCCTAATCCTGAAATCTCTTACGAAGATGCAATGGCAACCCGTGATGATATGATTTTTGCTACCGGAAGATCTGATTATCCAAATCAGATTAATAATGTCCTGGGATTTCCATTCATTTTCCGGGGAGCCCTTGATGTAAGAGCATCAACAATTAATGAAGAGATGAAACTTGCTGCTTCGAAAGCCCTGGCTGCACTTGCCAAAGAACCTGTACCTGATTATGTTTTGAAGGCATATAATGTTGAGAAACTGGTATTCGGAAGAGAATATATTATTCCAAAACCTATTGACCACAGGTTAATATCAAGTGTAGCACCTGCAGTTGCCAAAGCAGCTATGGATACAGGAGTTGCCAAATACCCGATAACAGACTGGGAAGCATATAAGAAAAAACTCGATAAAAGAATAAACGAACATATAAAAAATATAGCTAATTGTGGTGGAATTTAAGGCCGTTGTGGTTAAATGTCGTTTTGAAAATTTCTACAGATTTACATTTAACAAATCCTTCCCGTTTTTTTCCTTTCTGCCATTTGCCTGCAGACTTTCTTCTCATACATTGAAAGAATCATATCTGATATTTCCTGAATTGAGAAGGAGCTCCGGTTGATTGTGGCATCGAACAGATAATCAAGGTTCAGGGGTTTTTTATCCAGGAAAGTATGTATAAGATTAAATCGTTTTTCATCAGTATCGACTACATACTTTTCTGCAGTTTCCATGTTCATTTCTTTCTTTTTCATCACATTCTCAACTCTCCAGTAAAATGGGGCAATCAGTCTTATATGAAGTGCATCTGTTATTTCATGAGCTATAGAAACACCACCTCTTCCTACAAGTATAATGAATCCCTCCTTACACATTGAAAGAACGACATCCTTAATAGCTTTTTTTACTCTCAGATCGCTGACGAAACCTCCCGAAAAAGCCATTATCATTTCTGATATATTGGATAGCTCGATTCCTTTGTAGAAATTTTCAACACGCTGAGTATCTGTATTTAACTCTTTTGCAATTGCATAGATTATATCTTTATCAACCCATTTCCATTTAGTTATACCAAATTTATGATTAAGGTCATCTGCCAGAATTGCAGCTACCTGCCTGGCATCACAACCTGTCAGGCGGGAAATGGTAATCACAGGACCATCATCAACAGGAGCCTTTTTAAGTATTGACTCTCTGTACCGACCATCAAAATAATCAAAAAACTTTTCCATCTCACGTGCCTTCATAAATGGTTATATGTTGAAGATGTTGAAATACAGAGCACATATAACTTTGTATACCAATTATTTATCCCGCATTTGCGACGGATGAGATTTGTCGGAACTCGCAGCAGTTCCCTATGAATTATTGACCATATAATTTACGAAAAATTAACGAATCCATAAAATTTATTTACATCAACGTTCTCTTTAAGCGTATTATAGATAAATTTGCATTCTAATCATTCAATAACTATTCAGACTTGTCTGATTTTTGAGGAATAATGGTTTAACAACCTACTAATGAAAACTTTTCAGATAAATATCTGTCTTTTTCTGCTAACAACCTTTATTATTTCAGGTTGCAAAAAAAATGTTGCTATTAATGAGAAACAGGCAATGCTTTTTCAGGTCGATTATGTGAACTACGCCGGGGGATATCAACATACCGGATTCATTATCGACAACCAGGGAAATGTCCTCACATATAAGAATCCGCCAACCTGGAATTTCCCGGACAAAGATCTAAAACTCAGTGAAAGTCAGGTTCGTGATAATATCGGAAATTGTCTCGATTCCGGAAAAAAGATTCCAAAGGAAGAGTTAAAGAAATACACCAGTTATATTAAAAACATATCTTCAAGTAAAGTTACTGCTCTAAAGAATGTTAAAGCAGATGCAGGATCTATTGAGTATATCTGTTACCAATTCTCAGAGAATTCGGGAATTTATAAGGGCTTCCTGATAAAAGCAGAAGGTGATTTTACCCGCGAAAACCTGAATTTCTTTTCCAGGAAGGTTACAACATGGCTGAAAAACATCAACGACACTATTGAAAAAAAATAAGAGGTTCTCTTTTCGAGTATTATTTTCGATTTTCCCCGGGAGTCGTAATCACGACTAAATTTTGAATTTTCTAAAGATTTTATTATATCTTTACTTTACAAAACATTCATCTCGCTAACTTTTAAAATTATTCATCATGGTTATAAACGTTTTTTCCCGACCAGAACTATTTTGGTTCATTCTGGGTCTGGGACTTTTTCTTCTGGAACTGGTAATTCCCGGGTTCTTTATTTTTTTCTTTGGTCTTGGCGCCTGGGTTACTGCCCTCGTTTGCCTTATTGGAAACCCCGGTACCAACCTGCAAATAATAATTTTTGCAGTAAGCTCAACGCTTTTGCTCCTCGCACTCAGGAGAATAATTCAGAAAAAATTCTTAAACAGTAAGAGCACACAGTCTGATAATGTTGAAGATGAGTTTACCGGAAAAGAGGCACTTGCCACTATCGATTTTGGTGGTATGAAAAATGGAAAGGTTGAGTTTAAAGGAACGACCTGGACTGCTGAATCTGAATCAGAGATTAAAGAAGGCCAAAGAGTTATCATCATTGAAAAAGATAGTTTTAAATTAATAGTTGAACCTAAAAAATAATTAAAATGGAAGGATCAAGCACAACTTTTATTCTTATTGGTGTAATCTTACTGGGATTTATTCTGATTGTATCGATGATAAAGATTGTTCCGCAGCGAACAGCAATTATCGTTGAAAGGCTGGGAAAGTACAGAGCAACGTATACAGCAGGTTTCCAGTTACTCATTCCCTTTTTTGATAAAGTAAGGTACAGGCATACCCTTAAAGAACAGGCAATAGATGTAGCACCACAGATATGTATTACCCGCGATAATATCGCCGTCGAGGTAGATGGTATTCTCTATCTTCAGGTCCTTGATCCTCAAAAAGCTTCTTATGGAATTGATAATTACAGATTTGCATCTATTCAGATAGCTCAGACAACTATGAGGAGCGTAATAGGGAAGCTGGAACTTGACAGAACGTTCGAAGAACGTGAAACTATTAATGTCACAATAGTTGAAGCTGTTGATAAAGCCAGTGAACCATGGGGTGTAAAAGTAACACGGTATGAGGTTAAAAATATATCGCCTCCGCAGAGCATAAAAGATGCTATGGAAAAACAGATGAGGGCTGAAAGGGAGAAGAGAGCAATTATTGCTGAATCCGAAGGAGCCAAACAGGCAAAAATCAACGTTGCTGAAGGAGACAAGCAGGCTCTCATTAAAAATTCAGAAGGTGAGATGCAGAAGAGAATTAATGAAGCCGCCGGACGTGCCTCTGAGATCGAACAACTTGCAAAGGCAACTTCCAATGGACTAAGAGCAATATCATCAGCCATATCTGAGGAAAATGGACTTAATGCTGTCAACCTGAGGATCGCCGAACAATATCTAATGGCGTTTGGAAACATTGCCAAGACTAACAATACATTAATAATCCCCTCAAATCTTACTGATATTGCAGGAATTGTTGCAACTGCAACTTCGGTGTTTAATGAGACAAAGGATAAGAAGAAATAGTTTTAGGGTAAAGATGCAGGAAAATGTAGGGACAGGTCGCGACCTGTCCCTACATTACATGTTCAGTTCTTTTGATGATCTCATTCTGCAGATCCTCTCCGAGATCATTGAAATAATCGCTGTAACCTGCTACTCGAACAATCAGGTCCCTGTACCGCTCAGGATGTCTCTGGGCATCTTTAAGAGTTTCTGCATTAACTACATTGAATTGTATATGATGACCATCAAGACTGAAATAGCTTCGGATCAATGCTGTCAGCTTTGCATAACTATCCTCATCCTCAAAGAACGAGGGGGCAAACTTCTGATTCAGAAGAGTGCCACCAGTTCGAAGATGGTCAATCTTTGATGCTGATTTAATTACAGATGTCGGGCCATTATGATCAACCCCCTGGCAAGGAGATATACCTTCCGATAGTGGCAGTTGAGAATTCCTGCCATCTGGCGTTGCACCAGTGACACTCCCAAAATAGACATGAGATGTTGTGGGCAACATGTTAATACGATGAACTCCTCCCCTTGTGTTTGGCTTTCCATTAACTGCATCATAATAAATCTCAAATACCGTTACTGCCTGCTGATCAGCATAATCATCATCATTGCCAAACTTCGGTGTGTTATAGATCATCTCATACTGAATCTGTTCATAGCCCTTGAAATCCGATTCCAGAGCTTTAGTTAATTCATTCCAGCTAACCTTTTGATTATCATAAATATTATAACGGATTGATGTCAGCATATCGGTGATACTTCCTAGTCCCACTCCCTGGATATAAGATGTGTTGTACCTGGCTCCTCCGCCATTATAATCTCTGCCGTTAAATATACAATCTTCAACAAGTAAGGATAAAAAGGGTACCGGCAACCATCCGGCGAAAGTTTTTTCAATTACATTATTCCCTCTGATTTTTATGTCAGCAAAATAATTTACCTGTAATTTAAATGCCTCAATCAGATCATCAAAACGCTTATAGTCGCAAGCATAACCTGTTTCAAGCCCGACAAGTCTATTTGTTCTTTTGTCAAATCCGTTATTAAGAGTCAGTTCAAGGATTTTTGGGAGATTGAAATAACCTGTAAGCCAATAAGCTTCAGTTCCGAAAGCTCCTGTCTCCACACAACCTGATGCCCCTCCATTCCTGGCATCAATTAAATTCTTTCCCTGCCGGAGCAACTCCTGGATTATAGCCTCTGTGTTGAAGCAAGAGGGCTGTCCGAATCCTGTTCTGATAATATCAAGAGCTTTATAAATAAATCTGTCCGGGCTCTTTTTTGAGATCTGTACCATCGAACTCGGCTGAAGTATACGCATCTCCTTAATAACATCCAGCAAAATGTACGACATCTCGTTGACGGCATCAGTTCCGTCAGGTTTTACACCTCCAAGATTAATAAGACAAAAGTCGGTGTACGTATTACTCTCACTGGCTGTAACACCCATTTTGGGTGGTGATGGATGATTATTGAATTTTATCCAGAAACAGCCAAGAAGATCATCTAATTCATCAGCTGAAAGCGAGCCTGACTCTCTTTCTTTTTTATAAGCAGGATACAGATGCTGGTCCAGTCTACCCGGATTAAAAGAGTCCCAAGGGTTTAGTTCTGTTATAACACCAAGATGTATGAACCAGTAATGCTGAAGCATTTCATGAACAGTTTCCGGAGCATAGGCAGGAACTTTCCGGCATATATTTGCTATCTTTAGTAATTCGGTTTTCCTTTCAACCTTCGTTTCATTCAAAGCAATTTTTTCAAGAGCATCAGCATGACGGTTTGCATACATTATTATTGCATCGCAGGCTATATCCATTGCTTTAAGCTCTTCAAGCTTTTCAAATGCATTGTTATCCGTGAAAAAATCCAGAGCATCAATTGCCTCTTTAATCTCTAGCTTCACTGCTAGAAAACCTGTTTTGAACATCCTGTATCCCAGTACAGTATGTCCGGGGGCACGTTGCTCCTGGAACTCAGTAAAAACTCCTGCATTATAAGCATTCAGCCATTCTGTTGTCATCAGTGACATTATTCTGTCTCGATTGCTCTTCCCTTTCCAAAATGGAATAATCTCCTTTTCATAAATGTTTTTCACTTCATCATCAACCCTGAAGAAGACCTTTTCCCTCGAATTAAGAATCTCCAGATCGTTCATTGAATGCAGACTTATCTCAGGATAAGTGGGAGTCTCCTTTGGGGCAGGACCTCTTTCTCCAACTATCAGTTCACCTTCATCGATGCATATCTTCTTGTTTTTCAGGAGATATTCGAAAGCCCTGGCTCTTTTTACAGGGGCTGATAGTTCACGTGCTTCATCGCTCTTGTAAAACTGTGTTATTAGCAATGCTCTTTCTGCAGTGATTTTTTCGACTGCGTTCAGGCTCTGCTCCCGTAATTTTCTAACTCGTGGCGAAATATTCATAAGTAATTATCCTCCAATTTTGACTTTAACGCCGGTTTCCAGAAAGAATTCCTTCATCTTTTGGATTTTTTCTTTGTCTGGAGGTTCTGTATCCCCCATTTTGTAAGGAATATTGAATTTTTTATATTTTGAAGCTCCTGTTTTATGGAAAGGCAAAAGACAGATCTTCTTAAGAGAACCGTTTTTTGTAGTTTTAAGAAAACTTCTCAATCTCTCCAGATGATCAGGATCGTCATTAAAACCCGGGATAACCGGAATTCTTACCATTATATCCTTTCCACTTTCAAGCAAAAGCCTGTAATTATCAAGAATTCCGGCATTTGATACCCCTGTGGATCCGATATGTTTTTCCTCATCAAGATGTTTTATGTCAAAAAGGAAAAGGTCGGTGAATGGGATTACTGATTTATAATTTTCCGCTGAAGAATATCCTGAAGTATCAATGGCAGTATGATATCCATTTTCTTTACACGCTTTTAATGCTTCCAGAAGAAATTCAAACTGAAGCATCGGTTCACCACCCGAAAATGTGGCACCTCCTTTTGACTGATTAATAAATACTTTTTCTTTATCAAGAATTTCAAGAATGGCGCCAATTGAATAATATTTCCCTACCTCCTCTTTTTTTCTGAATTTTCTCTCACCAATCCTGTTGGTCTGCATCACATTTTCAGGGAACGGGGATATACCTTCAGGATTATGACACCATAAGCAGTTCAGGGGGCATCCTTTCATAAAAAAAGTTACCCTTATCCCCGGACCATCGTGGACCGAGTATCTTTTAATGCTGAAAATTAATCCTTTCATATTCAGGAAATTGATAGAAATAGATTGAAATAAATGGAAATGAATGGGAATAATCAGAAATGATTTATCCAGAAACTTCCGGATGGAAAACGGATCAGAGATTGTAGAATATAAGACAACAATATAACCTTCTGCCAAGGCGCTGCATCATAAAACTATATCTCAGTTTTGCAATCATCTGAATTTTAAGATGTGAGCAAGTTAAATATTTCTGATGAAAATGAGAAATAATCAGAAAAAAGAATTCAGGGTTAAAGATTATTTCCTGGTTTATTTTAATTTAGCTTAAAAATTTCTTTTACTTAACTACCTATATATCTGATATATACAAAATTTTAACAAATGATTAACAAATCATTAACAAAGAACCACGCAACATTTTCTGTTGTCAAACGTCTATACATTGAAAGAGAACAAAAAAAGTAGTTAATATTTTGAAGCGTTTAGTTAATAATTTGTCCGGCAAATATAAAAAGTATAATATAATTTAACGATAGTTTATAACTTCTCTACAATCGCCATTCGGCGACTTCAACGATCAGGTTTAGGTTAATCAGAGGAAAGGCACCGCCCGGTGTCTTTCCTTTTTCTGTGAAAAGATCTATATTTGTATTTTAATTCTTCGCCAATCTGAGATGAGAATAAGGCCGATCTTCTTTTATATATTACTCACTCTTTTTACATTTACACTTAATGCAAAAGGGCCTTCTCCAACGGCCATCAAAGGCATCCTGGATCTTCGTGAAATCAGTAATCCTGATCATTTTATTGTTAAGCTTAACGGGGAATGGGAGTTTTACTGGAAAAAGATGTTGCGCCCTAACGATTTTGGAGCCGGGAATTATAAACCTGATTATTACGGAAAGGTACCATCTTATTGGACGGATTACCCTTCTGAGCTTGTAAAAATTGAGAAATTTGGCTATGCCACTTATCGTTTAACTGTCCTTTTTCCAAAAGGATTTAACAAACCTCTAGGTATTGATCTTCCAGTATTTGATTCATCATACGATATTTACGTGAACGGAAAGTACCTTGGAGGAAACGGGACCACTGGAAAATCATCCGGTGA
Organism: Bacteroidales bacterium; assembly: GCA_050014255.1. Classification (GTDB taxonomy): domain Bacteria; phylum Bacteroidota; class Bacteroidia; order Bacteroidales; family VadinHA17; genus LD21. Next base: position 14,455 of record JBEKDR010000094.1, read on the forward strand.
AACAAAACCTGAATACAGGAGAAATCTTTTCATGATAAATCCGGAATCGGATTCATTGAAAATAATAATAAACGTTTCAAATTATGATCACCGTCGGGGAGGGTTCTGGTTACCAGTAAAATTGGGAACATTCAATGATGTGCGGAAACAGCTCGCCAGTAGCTGGGCAGTAGAATGGTCTGTTATGAGCTTACTTTTAGGATTCTCTGTTTTCTTCCTGTTCTTTTTCATTATTTCACCAAAGGAAAAGATAATGTTATTTTTCAGTGTGTCAACTATTGGTCTTGCTTTAAGACCACTTTTTACCTCCCATTATCTCATTCTCGACCTGTATAATATGGACTGGATTTGGATAGTCAGATTTGAATACCTGGGACTTTTCCTGATCATAATCGGTTGGGTGTGGTACGTTTTGAATCTCTATCCCTCAAAAATTTTCAGAATACTCACCTGGTTTATCACTGCATTTTTCTCTCTGACATTTATTTTGACTCTGTTTCTTCCTGTAAAAATCTTCAGCTACGCAACGCTTGTGTATTATCCTTCAATGATATTGATTATAACTTATCTTTTGTTCATGAGTTTTATGGGTATATTGAAGAAAAATACTCTTGATTTAATATATTTCTTAGCATTCATTCTACTTTTACTCGGCGGGTTGCACGACATGAGCGTATCACTTGGGAGATCATCGTACACATTAGGATATTCGTTAACATATGTCATTGTTCTTTTTGTTTTCATTCAGACATCTCTTATTATGTATAAATGGGTAAGAGCGTTTAATGAAAAGGAGAAACTGCAGAATGAGCTTGCTTTTGTGAATCGAAATCTGGAACTTCTTGTGAATGAAAGAACACAGGAGCTGAAAAACAGGAATGAAGAAATAGAAAAGCAAAGTAATATGATTGCAACTCAGAATGAACAATTGTCGGAAACTATTCAATTGAAAAACAGGATTTTTTCTGTCATCGCTCACGATTTAAGAAGCCCGGTGGTAAATATATTATACATGTTAAATCTTCTTAAAGAAAAAGAATATAAAGAGAAATACGATACTTTTGCCAATTCAAGTATCCAATATGCCCAGCTTGTCATCAGTCTGCTGGAAAACATGCTTGTCTGGGGAAGAGAACAGGAGGACAAAATAAAATTTTCGCCTGAGAGACACGATCTGGCGGATATTATACTCACTAACCTCAGTATATTCAAAGAGACATCTGATAAAAAAGAAATCTCAGTTAATTTCACTCAGGTTGGAAATTCAGTTGCATTCTTTGATAAAGATCTGCTTGATATGATAATCAGAAATCTGTTGTCAAATGCTGTAAAATATACGCTACGGGGAGGTAGAATAAGTATTCTTCTTAAAGATAAAATGCAGAATGGTGAATTTATGATGCTGAAGATATGCGATAATGGAATTGGTATCCCTGAAACAAAGCAAAAATTTCTTTTTACTGCTGCCGAAATTGAAAGTACACCTGGCACTGAAAATGAGAAAGGAACCGGACTGGGTCTTAAGCTATGTTATGATTTAGTAAAAATAAATCATGGAAGTATCGTCGTTGAAAGCAAAGAAGGTGAAGGAACATGCTTCATAATTACTCTCCCTATGGCAAAAGAAACTGTTCTGCCGGAAAAGGAATTATAATCAATCAATTATCAGATCCGCCAGTCCTTCTTTATCAAGTATCTTGATGTTTTTACCTTTTGCTTCAATATACCCCTCTTCTTCAAGGTCGCCAAGAGCCCTTGCCACCGATGGTCGGGCAACTCCAAAAAAATCAGCAAGATCATTTTGTG
>JBEKDR010000095.1:0-33678 GCA_050014255.1 Bacteroidales bacterium
TTACGCGACAAACAATACACTCTATTGAAAAAGGTAAATATATTCCTTCTGCATTATTAGCTTTTAAAATTGCAAAATTCTTTGAAAAAAATGTTGAAGAGGTTTTTTATCTGATTGATGACGGGAATATGTAGACAGAATCCTTATTAACAAAAATATAAACCCAATGACAACTACTGATTTACTTTCTGAACAAAAAAAGCAACTAAGAACCAGCTCTCTTCTTACTTTAGTGTTATTAGTGATATCTTTCTTAATACTAATTATCTGTCTGCATGCATATAATGAGATAAAAGCGTTAGTGCCATCTGCTGCTGCAATAATTGACGTGCTGGGGTTCGGCATAATACCCAGGTTGATGCTTTACATATTTCTTACTGTATTATTCCTATCAGCTCTGAAGTATAAAATTCAATTTAAATTGTTAGGTATCCTTACAACAGTAATGGGAATTGTTTCATTCCTTATGATATTATCTGATTATGCTGCGTTGCATGACATTTATAATGAGTATGTAACCGGTAAATTTGCATGTAATCTCGAATTTAAGGTTCTTTATAATGGACTAATTTTCAATTTCATTTTCCTTTTAATCGCGTTTATTACCATCATCAAAATCAGAAAGCAGGTTAAATCGGAAGGCATAAAAAAAAGATCAATTCTTGCTGAAACAACATATGAGATAACCCAGTACGTTGGTTTAGTTTGTAGTTTAATCGGGATAGCATTTGTTTTGTACATTTATTCTGTATTCAGTAATAATAATTTGATTATCAGTGAATTTACAAAATTCTTGATTTTTACAGCCTGTATAATAATCATATTGCCATATATTATAATGATACTTTACTGGATTAATAAATTATCGAAAGAAAAAGACGGGTCGTTAATTGATGAGAAACAGAAACATGATTTAACCAGGTCTGGTCTTATAGCTTTTCTTTTTTCAATTCTTTTTATTCTGGTTTTTTTCCTGATTAATCATGGGCGGACCGGACAGATATTTGCATTAGTATATTTCCCATTATATTTATTTGCAACGTTATTAGTCTTTTCAATTTCTGTTTTATACAATTTCAAGAAAGTGTAAATAATTCCTTTTAGTTTAAATTAATCAATCAAAAATCTATGAAAAAGCTTCATTTGGTCTTTTCAATTTCTATATTCCTTTCGGCCAGCACAATTGGATTGCAGGCACAAACCACTCAAAACCAACTTAATCAGGTTGAGTTGATGAAACAGTTTATCGGTTCCTGGAAGACGACATTTGGCAATGAGAGAACTTTCTTTTGGGAAGCAAAATCGTATGGAACGGGATTTGAAACAAATCTTTTAGGTGTTGACAATGGTAATACAATGTTTGAAGGTAAACAACTATTAGGGTATGACAAAAAAAATGATAAATACATTGTTGCTCAAATGTTTCAGGGAAAGGATATAGAAATTGGGGCGACTTGGTTTATCTCAAATACAAAATATAAATGGATTCCAAACTGCGATATTTCCTATCCTGAAAAAGCACTTATAATAAATGAGGGGGAATTTAAATCACCTGATATGTTTGTCGAAACTAAGACAGTAAATAACAACCCTATCCAAACGCTAACTTACACACGCATAAAATAAGGATCACTGAAACTCAAATGTCATAGTATATATTTAATTTTAAGCTTTAGCCTTAACTTTTATAAATTAATCAACGAGAGTTTCCTTCAGAACGGATTTGACCTCTTTGATCTCAGGTCTTGAAAGTTTTCCAAGGTCCTTGATAATCCGTTGCTTATCAATTGTCCTGATTTGATCTAAAACAATCCATCCCGTTTTGTTATCATGTTTTACCTCGACTCTGGTTGGATAATTTTTGGAGCTCGTTGTCATGGGTGCTATGATAACTGTCTTTAAATATTTGTTCATTTCATCCGGGGAAATGACAATACAAGGTCTTATTTTCTTTATTTCGCTGCCGAGTGTCGGGTCAAGGTTGGCAAGAATGATTTGATATTGTTTTATTTCCATTCTTCGAGATTTTCGTCTTCAAATATATCAGGGATGAGTAATTTGTCATCGCCGTTGGCATGCATATCCATGAAGGCTTTCTCCCATCCTTTTCTCGGTTGAGCAAGAGGCTTTATTATAATCTGCTCTTTGTCCAGAATCAAATCCACAGTATCTCGGATATTATATCTTTCGATTATGGTCTTACTGAACCTTATCCCCTTCGAATTCCCAATCTTTACAACAGATACTTCCATGGTTAAAACTATTTACAAAATGTAATTACAAAGTTAGTACATATTTTGATAAACCAATAAGGTTTGGATAAATATTTATCGAAAATCAGCACACTCTTGATTTGGACAAATTTGGAAAAATGAAAAAATCTGACTTCTGAGAGTTTGGGTTAACTGATAAACTGTCTGTCCTGCAAGATGTTAAGGCTAACAGCCCGGCGGTTTAATTGAGTTGCCGTGAGCCTGCCCCGAGCGGTAGCGAGGGGTGTCAGGGTTGGCATGCCTACCTGCCGCCTGCCTGCCGGAAGGCAGGGCAGGCAGGCGTTTTTTAAAAGATTTCTAATATCATATTCATTTGCGGGTCATGATGAGCCTTTATTAGCCAAATAGTTTTATTCCAAATTTATAGTTGCATTCAATGATTCTGTGGATCAGGAATCTCTTCATTGGTTTTTAACGGAGTATTCATCCAGAATCTGCCGGTATTCTTTGAACTAGAGATACAATTTTGATCGAGTGGTTTAGACTCTATAAAACAACCATTTTGAAAATCGAACGGCTTATCATATTCCTGCACGAACAGTTCCCTGTACTGTCGGATTTCAAGATCTCTCCGCTTGTTAAGAATATTGCCGTTAATATCTTTCAGGTCTTTAATATTTATTCTGCATGAATCAAGAACTATATTATATTTGTCGTTATTTAGTGTCAGATATAAGTTGTGACCATCTACTTTGATTTTTCTTATTCTTGCTTTTACGTCTCCGATGGATATATCATAGTTTTTTCGTTCTTTAGCTGATTGTGAATCAATTTCATTATTGAAAACAACGATAGCTGTCAAATCAGACAAATAATCCTTGTAAGGCTCTGCTGAAACCCAGCGTCCACTCACGATTTTAAAGAAGTCATGGTCAGTTGAATCTGGTATGATGAATTCATTATTGAAAGATATGTATTTAAGACACATTTTGGAATCCAATGCCGGCTCATGCCCATATTCAATCTCAATATTGAAAATCTTCTGTTTCTTCTTTTCTGAATTTAAAAATGAGGCTGAATACTCAAGTCTGTGTATCGAATAATCATCGGGCTGAATGAATATTGCGCCTTTTGCCTGGTAGGTATCCTCTGTGATCTGACGTTTTGCCTTGAAGTTTATCTTATATAATAATGTATTTCCTTCATAAGTACCTTCAGGGTTGGAAAATATATGGTTTCTGAGGAACCTCCGTGAAAGGGTATCTACAAAGAAAAAAGTTTTCTTATCGAAATTTCTTATTGCGTCGTGAGTAAGTAAAACAAAAAACTCATTCCCGTAATGGTCGCCAACATATGCCATGGGCATTTGTTTAAACGAGATATCAGAATGAACTGATCCCGGAATGTCATAATACGGAGAAATTTTTATCCGCCTGAAATCCATATTCTTTCTGAATTCGAGCAGTCTGTGCCTGTTTGAATCTGATGCATAGGCAAAACCCTTATCCAGAGTCTGGATGATCGCCTCATTCAGGTTAAGATAATTACTGCTGTCCTTCAAATAATCTCTGTAATAGGATACATAACTGAATGGCGTAGCCGGATTGTTTTTTATAATATCTCTGAGCGCTCTGGCTATTATAATTTCCGGGCTTAGTCTTCTTTTTCTGGCAATTACCTTAACCTCATTCAGACCATAGATATTGGGTACAAGCTTAAGATTGTTTATTTCAGATATTTTTAAAGCACTGAAAGCCACTGAAAGCCTGTGAAATCCAATACTAGTAACAATCAGACTGTCGGATTGAAATTCGGGATTGTTTAAAATTCTGAAATCACCTTCCGCATTTGTATGAATCCCAATCTGAGAGTTTTTTAGACGTATTGTTGCGTATGATACAGGTTCAGATGTTTTAGAATCAATCACTTTCCCTATTACATAATCAGTCTGCTGACAAGAAATTTCAGCCTGATTAATTGAGAATAGGAAACCCATAAAGATTAAATGTCGTATCATCTCTTTTCAATCTAAGTGTAGTGGAGCCGATCTTATAACGGCCCGGCGGTTTAATGAGTTGCTGTGAGCCTGCCCCGAGCGGTAGCGAGGGCTGTCAGGGTTGGCATGTGTTTTTGTCATTATTTTATGGAAATCACGGTTTTAAAATTTATAAATTGCACCAATGGTAATAGAACCAATAGAAACAATATTGCTTAGTCCAGCCCCAATATTAAAACTTGAAGTATTTTCTGTATAAGTGCCAGCCCTAGTTGTGACATAGGTATAACCGAAACTTAATATATTTAGAGTTGTCTGTAGTGATAATTTATCATTTATATCATAAGAAAGACCCGGATAAACACTTAAATACAACCGTGTTGGCTTAGGTCCGTTTGTAGTTGATCCTCCTGATTTTATGCTTGAATTGGAGAATGCTAAACCAACATTTCCCTGGCCAAATACGGATAACTTATTCCATTTTATTGCATAATAACGCAAAAAAAGGCTTCCGCCAATGGAGGAAGATTTAGATATGGTTTCAGGATTAACACCTGAAGTGTTTCCGGTAAGAGAAATATCTAATGCAACGCCAATTGCAAATTTTTCTGATAAAAATTTCCCTAAATTAGGCGAAAGACTAAAACTGTAATTAGATGTTTTATTTATAGTTGTTCCTCCATCGTCGGTTTTATCAGTGGCGCTATTAAATCCAAAATTCCCTCCAATAAAAACCTGTGCATTTAAACTTATGCAGAAACTATAAAATAAAACGACTAAAAAAACTCTTCTTAATTTCATAACTAATCAATTTTAAATTATGCCTACTCTTTGGTTTTTCGGCTTACACAATATGTATTGAAATATTTTTAATATTAAAAATCATGCGTAATTATATTCTTTTTAAAGTCTTTAGCGGAAGTTTTCTTCTCACTTTGTTGGTCAAGAAAACCAATGAGGTCCAAAAATTATCTGTTCCTTACAATAATAATTATGCGCTGATAACTTGTGAGAGTCGGAGAGCCGTTGTCTGTTGCCTCAGCTATGACATGAATCGTTTGTCCTGGAACTGCGTCTTTAGGAATAAGCACTTTGGCCCGGGCAGCATTCCCATTTGAAATATCGATTTTATTTGGATAAGTTCCCACCTGGAACTGCCACCATTTGATAGAGACAATATCTCCATCCGGATCCGAAACATTTGCATTTAATCTGATTGTTTCTCCCGGGGAAGCTAAAACGTTGAGAGGTCCTTCAATTGTAACTACAGGTGCATGATTCGCATCAACATACTTTGATGTTACAGACCATTTAATACGTGCTGCAAAATCCCGCTGAGCTGCAGGAAAGAAATTTGGATATGCATTTGAGCTTTTATTTAATTGGTTGGTTAATGAACTGAGCGTAGAAACCATAGCTTGCTGAGAAGTATCACTCATCTGAAAGGAAAAACCTTTTAACTCCTGGTCACTTACCTGGCGACCGCCCCAACCGCCGTAGGTTCCTTTCTCATAGGCACGCAGTCCATTTCCCAGCATATTCATAAATGTACCATCATCGCCTTCTCCGAGCCAGGAACCTTTCTCCTGTACAGGCATCCATACCACATAGCCCATTTTCCTTAATTGATCAATGGAGTAGCCTGATAAACCGAAATAATCCATGATGTCGCCTTTTACCATCTGCTTTTCATCACCCCATACACGGTATAACGCTCCTAATGGTCCGCGATCTGATACATTTTCCTTCATCCATGATGAGGTCAAATAAATCGAATCCTCTGGCTTTGCACCCAATTGCGCACCATAGCCAAAGTTTGGGCCACCCCAGAACTGCCTATAATCAATATCAGGCCAATTAGGCTTTATATATATAGCATATGTGTCATCTTGGTCGCCAGACGGGAGCAGAATTATTTTACGTGATATCTTCTTTTTGATGTTTTCCCATTCAATAGAATACTCGTACTGATCCTGAATTGATTTGAGCGACCGGGCTATCGTACTCTGTCCGCCCCACGCTGTTATATAAAGCTGCCCGGGTTTATCATCAAGAATCAGAGACTTGATCAGATCTGAGCCCGGGGAGTCTTTAGAAATATCCCCATCGAATTCAATATTTCCGTATCGAATTTTTGACTTCAGTTCATCAGGAGCAGGATAATCAGGGTCATGCGCTTTCAAGTTCGGATAAACTTTCGCATAGGCTTCCACCGCATCATGAATGAATCGTTCGTTTTTGGACCACCTCCATGACTCACAAGGACATGTATCTAATCCAAAACGTGCATATTCTCTTCCGGGAACATACCATTTCGTCCCAGTTCCATCTCCTTTCCAGTGGTACCCGCTGCTTGCATAAATAAGGCCCTCCACTTCAAAATCGCTGCTGTAAAGTAAAAAACGGATAAGCGAATTATTGTCATCGAGTTCCGGATCAGCTGTAACAACGATGCGTGGTCGTTCCTGTTTAAAAGAAGGTTGTGCTCCTGCACGGTTTGCAAATAGGCACATAATTATTAGTCCGATTGCATTAAGGAGGACATGTCTCTGTAAACTTGGTGAATTTGAACTCATTAATTTTAGTTTTTATGTATTGATAGTTTTGGAGATTATTTTCCTGAAGATTAAGCATAACGGCTCGGCGGTTTAATGAGTTGCCGTGAGCCCGCCCCGAGCGGTAGCGAGGGGTGTCAGGGTTGGCAAGCGTTTTTGCACGCCCGGACGAACGATTGATGAGTCCGGGTTGTAAAAGGCAACCGAGGAGCACTTTAGTGCGACGAGCTCACCGAAGGTACCCTGCCTGCCGGCAGGCAGGTTAATTAAACCGTCCGTGTTAGGTTTAGGATTTTTAAGTTGTCTTGGCACAAGCAAAGTTGTCTCGTTAATCTTTTATATCTCTATTTTGATAGGTTAAACTGGAAGGCTTTTGCAGCTTTTGATTTGTGGGTTAGGAAGTAGGAGCTGCAAATGTGCCTTCCAGTGATACGTGGGATTCTTGAATTTACTAATATCCCGTCTATTTTTTATATACATTGTATGAAGTAGTTACGCTCCTAAATTTATCATCAAATCCTTAAATTTAATTGTTGCTAGTTCACTTTGTTGTCCCTTTCGACAAAAATCCATTTCTGCTAATTGTCTGTTAGTATTCTCAATAATCATTTTCCCATTGATAAGTTTTTTCTTAAGCAGAATTAATGCCTCCTTGAACCGTTTGTCTTTTTGAGCTTTTTTAAAAAATGATAAGGTATAACAATAGTAAAAAAGATTGTATCGAAAAAATGGAAATTCTGTTTTCATAAACAATGAGCCGATTCCATAATGGCAAGGTCCAGTCGGTTTTTTTATTTCCCAATGCCATAAAAGAAAATCAACAGCTTTATCCAATCGCTTATCTGTATTTTTCAAACCTGTAAATCTAAATGCGTCTAATGCTTCCAATGTTGGTCCGGGATTTGAATACTTTGTTTCAGGTCCTTTTCCAAAACTGAATTTATTGCACATCCAACCTCCATCATCTTGCTGTGTTTCCAATAAATGCTCAAATGTTTTTTTAATTCTGTTATCATCTGAATATCCCAAATAACAAAGAACTCTGGCTGCTCCAATTGTATGACAGGGATAGATTGCTCCGGAAGGGTAAACTTTGAATCGCCCATCTGGTTTCCAAGTACTAAAAATAAGGTCAGCAATATCTTGAATAAGAATATCTTTTTTAGTGAATCCTAATTCAGAAAGCATTAGTGCAACATCTCTTGTATCAAAGGGACTTCCTTTGCTAATTTTCTTGTCTTTTGTCGCCCATAATTCGCCTCCATTATGATTAATTTTAGACATAATCATAGCAATGTCATCTTTATATTTCTCTTTTAGATTCATTTCAACAATTTAACACAACAACTCAATAAACTTAACTGATCGCATTTATTCCCGCCTTAGACGAAACTCGAACAAGATTCATACATCCTGATAAACAGGTGCCTATCAATTTGTGCGTGCTTTTCATTCAATTGCGGTTATTTATATTTATTTAATTCTATTCTTATAAAAACGAATTTAATACATTTTATTTGTCATGGCTACTTTGCAAATACCATGACAAGCTTATTACCCCAACTGACCGTGTTATGTGCTGCCCATTTTTCTCTTGTCAAGCGTTTCGTAAAGTGAAAAGCCTTATTTGATAATCATTGTTTTTTTTCAAATCCTTCAACTAATGATTGATACTTTTCGTGAATCATCTTTCGATCAAACTCAAAGAATTCTGTCAGGATGGCTTGGTCTTCTTCATTGGTGAAGTAGGCTCTGGATGAAGGAAAAAACTTCTTATCTTCTTTCTCGATATGTTTGGGGTAGAATTCGATAAGGGTTTTAAGTTTGTCTACAATGTCAGTCAAGGCAGTTTTATCACCATTCCTATAGCGAGTGTTAGCGATAACAATCGCTTCAGTTGTTTGGCGTCCAAGCATATGCTCTTTGATCAGTTCATTCATAACTCGCTGGTCCTCATTGGACAATGGTTTGTTCTTCAATTCCCGAAAAAGAATTTCTTCCTCCTTACCATGATGTGTCCGATCAGCATACACTCGTATAAAATCAACAGCTATATCCACAAATACCGGATCTATCTCGTGGTTCGATTCGATTTTCGATAGAGCGACTTTGATTATCGAGAGCATCCGCTCAATCAGACGATGCTCTATCATAAGTGGGCCACGTGCTTGCATATTCTTTCCTCCTTTTTAAATACTCGTGAATGTTCATTCGATTGCTAGTGTCAATATAAAATCAAAGTTACGGCCTGTCATTGATATTTCAAGATTAAATTAATAAAACATTTTCTTGATATGGACTCAGTTATCTAAAAATGAAAAGATCACGGTTCCTAGATCATTTTAGGTATGCAATCAGGATTAATCAGTGAGGATTAATCAATTAGGATATAGCATTTAGAATAGCATCATCGGTTGAAAACAAGTACTGTAGGCTGTCCGGGTGTTGGGTTGCACATAACGGTTCGGCGGTTTAATTAGTTGGCGTCCGTTTCGGGGTGCCTCGTTTTTTGCCTCCCGATAGCTATCGGGACCTGGTAGATGGCACAGAGTTGTCGTGTCATGATAAAGTTGTCCAGATGGTACCCAGTCCCTATAGATGGATAAGAGCTGTCACGTCATGATGAAATTGTCCAGATGGCTTGGTCTCGGGAGATGAGCAGATTTTGTCATGTCGCGGTAAATTTGTCGTGGTAGTGGATATATAGCTTTTGACCCTCCGAGTTAGAAGGCGTTTTATTGAAGATTTCTAATGTGATATGCATTTGCGGGTCATGATAATGCCATTATTAGCCTAATAGTTTTATTCCAAATTTATAGTTGCATTTAATGATTCTGAGAATCTTGTTGCTTTTCTATAGCTTTTAATGGTGTATTCATCCAAAATCTTCCTGAATCGTTAGAGTGGGAAATACAGTTCTGTTCAAGAGGCGCATACTGTATAAAACAATTATTCTGAAATTCCAGTGGCTTATTATATTCCTGCACAAAAAGTTCCCTGAACTGACGAAATTCAAGATCTCTTTGTTTGTCAAGAATATTGCCATTAATGTCTTTCAGGGTTTTAATACTTATGTGACAGGAATCAAGTTCCTTGCGCTTGAATTTGTCATCTCTCACTGTTATGTACAAGTTGGGGCCATCAACTTTAATCCTGGTGATCTTTGCTTTTCTTTTGCCGATGGTAAGGTCGTAATTTTCCATTCTGCGTCCCAAAACAGGATCGATCTTCCTATTGAAAAAAGTTGTAAATGTCATATTAGCGAAGGGATAATCAGCATAAGGGCCACCGGCTTGCTGCCATTCTGATTTCACAACTTTAAAGAAATTATTGTCACTCGCATCAGGTAAAGTGAATGAATTATTGAAAGATATGTATTTAAGGCACATCCTGGAATTAACTGCCAGCTCATGCCCATATTCAATCTCAATATTGAAAATCTCCTTTTTCTTTTTTTCTGAATTTAAAAATGAAGCGGAATACTCTAGTTTGTGTATCGAATAATCGTCGGGCTGGATGAATATTGCACCTTTCATCTGGATGGTATCACCTGTGATCTGCCTTTTTGCAGTGAAATCGATCTTATATAATAATGTACTTCCGTCATAAATTCCCATTGGATTTGAAAACCTGTGATTTCTGATAAAATCCTGAGTCAGAGTATCAACAAATGAAAATGATCTTTTATCGAAATTTCTGATTGCATCATGAACTAACAATATAAAAAGCTCATTGCCGTACTGATCACCAACTTTTGCATGGGGTATTCTTTTAAATGACACATCAGAATGATCCGTTTCAGGAAGATCATAATAGGGGGTTATATTCATTCTTAAGAAATCCATATTCTTTTTGAAATCGAGTAATCTGTATTTGTTAAGCACAGATTGATAGGCAAACCCGGTATCCAGAGTCTGGATAATTGCCTCATTCAGGTTAAAATAATTGATACTGTCTTTCTGATAATCGCGGTAATAGGATACATAACTGAACGGTATAGCCGGATTATTTTTCTTAATATTTCTGAGCGCCCTGGCTATTATAATTTCCGGGTCGAGTCTTCTTTTTCTGGCAGTTACCCTTACCTCACTCAAACCAAGGATATTGCGCACAAGCTTTAGATTGTTCATTTTAGATGTTTTCAGAACACTAAAAGCTACTGTAAGCCTGTAATATCCGATACAAGTCACAATCAGGCTGTCGGTTTGAAATCCGGGATCGTTTAATATTCTGAAATCGCCTTCAGCATTTGAATAGATCCCAAACTGCGAGTTTTTAAGGTGTACTGCTGCAAATGATACAGGTTCGGATGTTTTAGAATCAATCACTTTCCCTCTGATATAATCAAGCTGCTGGCAGTAAATCACGGGATGATTAATCGAGAAGAGTAAGGCTGATGAAATCAAAAAAAATAACTTCTTCATTGTTTTAGAGTATCAGGTTTAAGTCTTATTCACAAATAACGTACCATTTATTTCGGGAATAGGCAGGATCTCAATGCCTTATAACGGCCTGGCGGTTTAATTGAGTTGCCGGGAGCCTGCCCCGCCGCAGGCGGGATGTCAGGGTTGCAAAAGGCAACCGAGAACCGACCTGAATTTACTTTGCGAAGCAAATTTAAAATATCATTCGGTCCGAGCTCGGCGAAGCCAACCGAGGGCCGCTTTAGCGGACAGAGCTCACCGAAGCCAATTAATTAAACCGTCCGTTGTTAGCACAAGTATTAATTTTAAAACTAACTCTCGGGCAGAAAACTGTCAAGATGTTTTGAAATCTGTCCTGATGCTGAAGAGTGTGCGTTGAGATTAAATTAGTTGTTTATCTCAAGACAGCCTATCTCTTTATAGTTTGGATCTAACAAGAAAGTTTTAATTAGGTCGTAATTTTTTCTCAAGACTGTCTCGATATTTTGAGTACTTGTGTTTCCCAGTCTTAGCCAAATGACTTTAGGTGAAGATCCTTTAACAAGGCCCAATTCGTAAAAATCACCGTCGAATGTTACAATGCAATAATCATTTTCTTTAGCATAAGTCCAGATAGAGGAATCTTTTGAGTTCTCTAGTCCCACGTCTCGAATTTGTTTTGAACCCGGAAATAAGTCTTGGATTTTATTTGTAATCCTGAAGGAAATATTTTGGCCCAGAAGTAATTTCATCAGATTGTCTGAAGTTTACGTTCTCTATCAGCAGCGAACATTAAACTTGCTTTGATATCCTCTCTGGAAAGCTCGGGATAGTCATTGAGTACTTCTTCAAAACTCATTCCCGAACCTAACCATCCAAGAATATCAGACACAGTAATCCTGGTATTTCTGATACAAGGTCTTCCAAATCTCTTGTCGGAGCTGATTTTGATTATCTTGTTGTAAGTTTTCATGGCTCAAAGATACTACATTTTTAATTGGACATCTCAAATTTTTCCTCTTTGATGTTAGCACAAGTGTTTGTTTGTAGCTATGGCAGGGTCCCGGTAAAAGGCAGTATTGTTAATTTAATAACAGTAACTGAATGATGACGGCGGGAGGGCTAATTGTCTATTGTGCGAGGGGCAGGTCCCGATATAGTGCTGCAATTTTCATGTCAAGGCAATACTTTTTAAAAAACGGAGGGTGGGCATAATCATCACATACTGAAATATTTGTACTAACGGTCCGGCGGTTTAATGAGTAAGCGTCAGCGTCGCTGTGGTGTGGTATTCGCCTCCCCATAGCTGTCTGGTCAATATTAACAGTCTAGGTAGCGTTTGCAAAAACTATGACAGCTAAGCGATGGATGGCAGCAATATTGACTTTGTCTCGGCAAGAAGAATGATAGATCGACAATGAGTCTCATCGTCTGCAGTACCTTAATTTTTAAATACAAGAGTATTCGTGACATTGTCAGCGATCTTTTTACCCTGCGTGTACCCTGCTTCAATAGAAGGTTTGTAATGAATTCCTCCGTAAAGCCTCGAAATGCCTGCTTCCCTGGCGGCTTCCACAAAATTATTAAAATGATGTGATTTATAACCACGGTAGGAATAGGTATTATCCGTAAATGAAACCTTGTCACCCAGGATGCTGGTAAGTGCAGCAGCAGCTGCCATTGATACTGCGGCATGTCCGGCAGGGTATTCAGGATGGGGAGGTGTGACTATCATAGGATTCCAGTCAGTGTGGTTCATGTACTTTTGAATATATGTAACAGGACGCAGCAGATTATATGTGTACTTCGCCTTGAAACATCCTATGGCTGCGTCATTAGTGCTTATGAACAATGCTGCATACAGATGCGCACCCTCGATCAGTGAAATATGCCTGTCTTCCATCACAGTTTTAAGTATGGAGGCCCAGTGCCCACCTGATGTAACTGTTTTACCATCAGGGAAATCATCCCAGAATAGTCCGATAGTCTTCTTATCTCCATCCAGCATCAGTGAAGTTTTATAAACTTCCTCAACCATTTTGAAGAATGCCGACTGGCTTTCCATAGAAAAGGCAACCGGAGGCGGAGGCATAGTATTATCAATACTACCTTTTACAAATGTGCGGTTATTTCCCATGAAGGGGGTAATAGGAGGGACAAATTTGGGTGGTGTGGGTTCCCACAGTCCGATTCCTTTGGGAATATCATAAGCCGCGCTAGCCTTATCGTCATTATCTGTTTTACTCCATTCAATTACCGCCTTGCTTACCATCGATCCATACTGTGAACCCGCATTAACAGAAGCTTCACTGTATCCATCTTTCAGCAGATGTTGCTTCCATGTATTTTCAAGAGAGTCGAAACGGATTATATCAGCAGGATCCTGCGGATAAAAAAACCTTAACATAGTTGCCAGGGCAGTATTGGCGCTGGCAGGCCAGCAAATTTCATTGATGCCCGTTACTGGTTTCGGAGGCTGGTAACCATTTAACTGGTCCGCAAGCGATCGGTAGTTTTTATCACCTGCAACGATAGACTCATACAGGGCTACCCCAATATAGGCCGATTGACGATGATGATGATTAAAGACTTTGCCATTTCTGATTGTTTTCAGATGCACTGATATCCAGTCATTTATAAGACTGCAGCTTCCAGGGGCTTCAAGGGCTTTAACCGGGTCAGCTTCGATATTTCTTATTGGAGATCGCTCTCCCGATGTCAGTCCCGCAAGAATAAACAGAATTAATATAAAAGATTTCATTTTATGAGTATTTGTGAATTTGAGGTAATAACAGCCATGATTATGAAATGTTCAAGAAAGATGGAGATAAACTTATATTTCGTTATCAATTCCAGAATATCTGTGTCTTCGGTTTTGCTTTTTAAAACTGTCTCGGTGTCCAAAATCTGTCTCGTCATAACTTACAATTAAGTTACTAATCTGTCCCGGTGAGGTAAATTATATCAAAGATTAAGTCGCGATAGATGGTTGCAAATTATGTCGTCCAGTCCTTAATCAAGTCATGCAGGCAGGGATGGGCTGTAAACCTCTTCCCGCAAACTTTGGAGTTTTAATTGCAATTGTTTGTGTGCTTTGTGGGATGTGGTTTACAGCGAAGGGTCGGCCCCTCTGAAAAAGTCAGTCGCTTTGCATCTGACCGTACCATATTAAATATTTATGGTCGAAATAAAGCGCTTGTTGAAAAGTCATGTATGTTAATTGTGATCTTACCGACCATATGTGGTCTGGTTGTCCGGCTTTTACATCAGCCCACTTTATACGGTCATCAATTCTTTCGTATGCTTGTTCGTATATTTTGTGTTTCTTAAATCCTTGCTAACGGCCGCGGCTATGCCCAGTGCTGGATTGTGTGACTGCGTCTGTATCACACGATACAGACCTTGCCTGCGGGCGCAAAACTTTTAAACCTTTTGAAACCCGTATTGGGTATGAGCCGTTGTTGTGCGTTCGTTATTTTTTCTTCAAATTGGTATCAAAAGGATTTATAATTTATTATCTGTTTTTGAAGCATCAAAATCAATTGCAGGTGAATTGAATCCTTTTATAATTAGCCATAGCGCCAGAACGAATTCATTAATCGCAATTGGTGGAGCAAAATAAACCATGGCTTTCATAACTGGTAAGCGATTGAATATACCCAAACTGAACAAGCCCAATATGGCGCCCACAAACAACAATACTACGGCCAAAAGACCCCAGATTGACAGAAATCGGGGAACAAGTTTTGATTTATATAATAAATAATAAAATGTTACTCCACCCAAAGAATAAATGAAAATATAAATAATCGTAGCCCAATAAATTTCAGAATGAATTGAACTACCTAAAGATTGAAGATATGAAGCATTCTGAGTTGCTTCAGTAATATATACCTTACTCAAACTAATAAAGGATAATGATTTGATGGCTATATAAATAAAAAGGATACCCTCAAGTGCCCTGAAGACTATATAGCTCGAGGCTAAACTTTCATTGTTTTTTCTAGCGACCGGAAACAAACTTATTGGTATAAAAATCATGGCTATAGCACAGATGAGATTAAGTAAGTTTCCTGTTATTACAAGGTTCCTACAAGTATATGCTTTATCAAGATAATCCGGTGTATTTAGAATTGGATCGAAAATCTCTGTAGCGATAGGGTTTAAAATAAGAGCAGTCAGAAATAACAATCCCACTGTAATTGCTGACTTTCTGTATGTGTTCATTTTGTTTTTAGTTTTAATTATTATGTTTTGTAAAAGACTGATTCAACTCTGAAATGTTAGAGTTCAACATTTATCATTTTGTATTGTTCTGACTAAAGTAAATTTTATGGCTGATCTAGGCATTTCCGGACAATTTATCATAAGAACTTGACATTTGCCAGATTATTTTATATGAGCCGAGATCTGTGTATGACGCACAATGATTGTGTAAATGCCATAGTGGCGTTTATCTTCTAAAAATAAGAAATATACACCAAAGAATAACCATTTACAGAAAGTTAAAAAAGGTGCGGAGTATAACTATTAATTTCCATCTGGTATTATTTAGATAAGGTAGTTGAATAAATCCCGGTAAATGGGCAGGAGTTATCTCACTGTATTCCAGCACTGGTAAAAAAGTATGTGTTTGGCAGCAGGACAGGCTGTTGCAGTGGCAAGCTGACAAACTCTTGTTTGCGCGTTGGATTTCAAGGTAATATGCGAAACCTTATATATAATGGCCCGGCGGTTTAATTAGTTGCCGGGAGCCTGCCCCGCCGCAGGCGGGGTGTCAGGGTTGGCATGCCTACCTGCTGCCTGCCTGCCGGTAGGCAGGGTAGGCAGGCGTTTTTGCAATTCCGAGATCTATCGGGACGGGTGCTACATGATTTGATAAGTTGAGATGAATTTACTCGCATAGACTTTTAGGCTGATTAAAAAGCTGTCCGGGCTGCGGAAGGCAACCGAGGACCGACCTGAATTTACTTTGCGAAGCAAATTGAAAATGTCATTCGGTCCGAGCTCGGCGAAGCCAACCGAGGGCCGCTTTAGCGGACCGAGCTCACCGAAGGTAATTAGTGATAATTTTTTACCCTTTGGTCAAGGATTCTGTCCTCGGGATCTCTACGACAGTCCCAAATCATGATGATTATGATCAAGTCGTCAAAGATTTCGTAAATTATTTGGTAGTCCCCTGTTATGAATGCTCTGACTGAATCTATTTGAGTCTGTAATCCAATCAGAGGGTTTTTAATAATAAATTTAATGCTGCTATTAATTTTTGAATTTAGCTTTTTGCTGTATAGAGCAGATTTGTTTCTAACTATATAGTATTCAAGAATATCTAAAAGGTCCTATCTGGCTTCAATCGACCATTTTATTTTGTGTTTAACCATTGGTCAATCTCTTTTTGCAAATCATCATCGGAAATTAATTGTCCTTTCCTCAATTGTTCTCTGCCTAATTCTATACGTTTCTTCTGGAAATCAGAAAGTTTGAAGACTCCCTCATTTGCTTTTGATTCTACAAGAGTCTTGATGGCTTTAAGAAAAGTGTCATCATTAATATGGGAGAGCTTTTCGATAATATAATGTCTGAGCTCAATGGTACTCATAATATTTTATTTTTTGTAAAGATAGTTATTTTCTGAAAAAAGTATATCTCATCGGGAATGTGAAATCTGATCTCGCAGACATTCATAGTCTTTGTTTGGAAACTGATAAATATTTTTCCAGTGGCTATATTTTGTCTTGATTGATGTTAAGGATGTTTTTCGTCAAGTGTAATCTGTCTAGGTTTCAAATCCCGGTAGATGGGCAGGTATTGTCATGATAATGCACCCTTGAATTTTTCTGTTATGGTTAGTGTTCTATAACTGTCTAACGTGCAGGATATCAATCATTAACCATAACGACCCGACGGTTTAATGAGTTGGCGTCCGCGTCGGGGTGCCGCGTTTTTTGCCATCCCGATAGCTATCGGGACGGGTGGCACAAGATTTTATAAGTGGGTTAAATTTTTCTAACATAGTCATTGGGGGCCGATTGAGAATTAGGCCGGGCTGTCGAAGCCAATTAATTAAAGCACCGTCCGAGTTAGCGGTTTTTAATTTTTAATTTCTATAAAGTCAAATTTAAATTTTAGCTATTAGACCGTATTCTAAATTAAGAGATTAATAAAACACTAATTTTTGCAACTTAATTGATCAGGAATTTGGTAAAAAGGTTAACTTTATTTACTCTCAAAACTTGACCTTCCCACCAATGGGATTCCAGGTTCAACAATGCCTTCAATATCTACTTTTATAATTGCTTTACTATCAGCATTAAAAAATGAAATTGTTGCATTACCATCTTTATCCGTTACAACATTAGGATCCCAATAAATAGTGGTCCTTAGATCAGGTTTATTATATTCAGACTGGGGAATATTATATTTGGGTGTATAAAAAGTACGTGCCTGATAATATCCGTAAACCCGTCGGGTTATAAAATTCAAGACAGGTGGTATTGAACTATTAATTCCTCGTTTCGTTAGTACACTAATTACTCCAAAGCTTCCCCTGAACCCGTAAAAAGCTAATGCCCCGCTCTCTTTTATATATTCTATTTTATCTACTGCTTCGATTGGTACATTGCATATAGTTGATAAATCAACTTCTTTATCATCGAGTAAAAACAGAGGCGACTCCCCTTTTGCCACTTTTTGTCCATGAAAAATAAATTCATATCCTTGATGAGAATCACCCGTAATATACAATCCTTCTGTACGACCCTGAAGAACTTGAATAGGGTCGTGAGAACCGGACATCTTATCCGTAACAGTAAGCGAATAATCTGGTACTCCGTATGAACGAAAATGCCCATCAGCATTTTCTTTTACAGGTCTTCTTGCATTGACAATAACTTCACCTATGGCAATCGTGTCAGTTAAGTGATATTTTTTTAGGATATTATATTTAATAGCAGCTTCCTTCGTGTAGTCGGAGATCTCCCTACTCTCAGAGGGTTCATTATAACTTGAAACCTCATTAACATCAGTTTTAAGTTTATATACCGATCTATAATTGACTAACGCCGTATTATTATAAACAGTATCTAATGATATCAATCCTATTCCCATGTTTTTTTTATCAGTTGCTCTCACCGAAATGACTTGGGGACCTGTAAAGTTCAACCCTTCTAAATAGTATTTCCCTTTACTGTCCGTTTGAGTAAATTTATAAGATGGATTATCATTCCGCAGCAATGCCATAGTTATTTTGGCACCTGCAATTGGTTTATTTCCCCATTTACGTCTGAGTGTTCCGGATAAAGTTATCCCTTTCTCTATTGGATAATCAAACTTAATTGCTGTATCAGGAATATAGTTCCTAACAAAGTTGCGCCAACCCTGGGTAAGCAACAGGTTGTCAAGTGCATTGTGACGATCCTTATTAAGTGTATCAAAATAATAAGAAGGCTGCTCAATATGGCCCCTGATTTCAGATTCAAGTAACAGATAAGATCTTATATCTTGTTTCTTTTCAAAACCTTTTACCTGATTGACATCAACCACAGAAACTGAAAGGTTGGCAGAAACCGGATTGTTTGAAGTGTCTTTTACTGATACTTGCAGGGTTACTTTTTGCCTTGGGGTATATTCTTTCTTATCAGGAATGACATTGATCTGATATTTTTCCTTAGAATAGATATAGAATGCTCGTTCGCTATATAGTTTGCCTGTTGTATCCATCAAAGTCAACAGGGCAATTCCTTCAGGAAACTCCTTCTTAGATAAAACAACCGAATTATCGGTTCCAATTATCTTTACGTTTGCTGTTGTGCACAACGAATTATGAGATTTTCCTATAATTACCATTTTATGGATAGGGAAATGGTCGATGGTTGCCTGGTTTGTTCTAATATTTACCTGGAAAAAATCCTTATTAACATTAGATACATTTAAAGAATATCCTGTCTTTAGCGCAGCTGGCAGTTCTATTTTGAAAGAAATTTTGTTCCCGTCAGAACCTACGGCAAAATACTTTAATCCTGGCTTTGAAATAAAGACAAAACTCCCCATCCCAAAATGTGTGCTGGTGAAGCTCGCCGCAGTATCACCTTGAGATGAAACCACAAACCCATTTATATTAGATCCATAACCGGAAGAATTTAATGCCTTAAACCCCAGCACAGTATTGACATTTTCAACTAACGACCCCCCTTCAGGAAAAAATTGTAAATCAACCTTTTCATTACTTTCATCCTGATTAGGTTGATTTAAAAAAGTTACCCCAATTTGATTTTCAATAACAATTACCTTTTTAAAAAAGAAAGTCTCGCCAAAATTTCGCATCCAACTGGTGTAAGCCCTGATTTGGTAATTCCCGGATGCTATAGAATCTTCCAGGTGCATATCGCCGGCACCCGTACCCTTATCCATCCTTAATATTATTTGTTTAATTATCTTCGAATCAGGAGAAACTAGCTCTACATAAAGATTGTTACTGTTATCGGACAATTTATTTGTTAAAGCATCCACCAGATATGCTTTAATCCAGATATCTTCTCCTGATGAGTAATAAGGCCTGTCAAGATGTAAATAAACTTTTTCGAAAGGGATATCTATATTTTTCTTATTTCTATCTGGTACTGGTACTTGATTTTCAGATTGCGGGTTGATGTCATATTCAGATGGCAGCATATCCCCAACACGCTGGTCCATCATTTCACCTTCCCAGCTTATGTACATGCCTGCCTGATCGAAATTTCCATCTTTATCAAAGTAAACTTTTCCTTTTTTCAGAAAAACAATTTTACTTGATCTTGTGTTATAAAATATGCTCAGGCTTTCAATGTATTTAAGAAATTTTCTGTGACCATTAAGCGAATCTGTGTGACTATCTTCAACAATATCTTTATACCTGAGATATTTGTTAGCGGAATTTTTGACACTAAATCCAGCTGATTCTAAGTCATCTGCCCAAAGCGCCCTGAAAAAGTGCATTCTCGACCCGAAATAGGCTTCTTTTCTTCTTCTTTCATATACCTCGTCGTGTGGTTCTTTAGTAGCTAAATCTTCGTTAAAGATCAGATTCCCGGCAAAAATAATAGACCTGTCTTTTTTAATATACTCAAATCTATCCAGGTAGTAAGTGATTTTGTATCCCAGCGCCCTGTTGGTAATAAGGATCGGTCTTGAAGCATATGCTTTCAGGGTATCCTTATCAGATTCATAGTTAAATGTTATATCATTTTCATTTGTAATTTCACAATTCCGTGCGTTGGATGTTGTCCCAAGAAAAACATCTTTAAACTTATTTAAACATGCTTTTCTTATTCCGGCTAGTGATTTAGAAGAAATGATAACTTCCTTCAACTCGAATACTTTGGGTGTCAGATAAATTATTAATGGTTTAACCTTTGTATAATCTGTAAGAGTAATAGAGTAATATCCTACAGAGCTTATAGTTAATGGCATTGAATTATTTTTTGAGATGTCCAGCTCAAAATTTCCATTCAAATCTGAGAGAGTCCCAACAGATGTTCCGCTAAAATAGATTGTAGCTAAAACTGGGTTATTGGTTTTTCTTTCTAGTACAATTCCTTTAATAACTTGACTATAAGCAACTATATTTAAATTAAAAAACAGTAATATGAAGATAAATTTAATCATTGATAAAATATGTAACTAGAATTTCCTTAGTATTTATCATGGTAAAATATTATTTAAAAATAATAATTAATTCATTAAATTTCAGATCTTATGTTTGAATATCAGGGCATTTCGAAACCTGTCTCAGGAACCAATTAAGTTCCAAATCTATAACTTTAAGCTTGGAAATATTACCGCTATCGGTTCGGCGGTTGAGTTTGTTGCCGTCTGTGTCAGAGTTGGATTTGTTTTTGCAATCCCGATAGCTATCGGGACCGATAGATGGACGAGCGTTTGGTGTCACGATGAAACTGTCAAGATAACGTGGTCCCGATAAGTGGGCAGGATTTGTCATGTCACGATAAAATTGTCAAGGTGGCGTGCAAAAACCATGACAACTGCGCGTCAGCTTGCAACCCTATTGACTTTGTCTCGGCAGCAGGAGCATCCCGATAGCTATCGGGACGGGTGCCACAAGATTTAATAAGTTGAGATGATTTTTCTCACATAGACTCTCGAATGCTTTACGGAGTAGTCCGGGTTGCAAAAGGCAACCGAGGACCGACCTGAATTTACTTTGCGAAGCAAATTGAAAATGTCATTCGGTCCGAGCTCGGCGAAGCCAACCGAGGGCCGCTTTAGCGGACCGAGCTCCGTCCGAGTTAGGCTTTCGTGATATTTTTTCTGGTCAAGTATGATATTAGTCCTAAAATAAGTCCCAAACTCAAAATCAAAGTTCCAAATAGCAGATTGATAACTGATGAGTATATTTGATATGGCTTGGTATTTATTGTTATTTCCTGTTTTTTGAACTTTGTAATCTTTTCCTTAACATATTTAATATTGTTATCAGGATCCAATGAATTATCATTTATAATGGTTGCCCTATTGAGTATCTCTTCGTCAAATCCATTGGCAATAATATTTTTGAATCCAAGACTATTATAGTGCACCTCAAGTGGTTTATAAAAAACATATCCGGTAAAAACATCTTGATATTTTAATAATTTCCCAGTAGGAACAATGAAAAGATCAAACTCATCTTTACCAAAAGGGCTATCTTTGAAGTCAAAGCCTAATGATTTGTTTTCTACCATTTTAAATGAATTGTCCCAAATACCATTTTTTATTGGTGACTTCTGGGCTGGCACTAGCCTAAGAAGTCCGGGATTTGAAAGTCCAAAATTTACCTTTACTGTATTAATCAATACATTGGCAGACCTATTTGGGTATTTCCTCATGATATATGAGGCACAAGAAGTATCTCCCATTTGCACATTTACCGGACCAAAAGCATGACGATAATTCATTATAACAAGACATTTTTTGCGTTCCTGATTTGAAGTAATTAATCGCTCATAATCATGAATTATTTTATCGGCTAGCAATTCATCCCGTTTTGATAAATTTCGTCCTACTTTTTGATAATAGTCTGTTTTATTCCTGATCTCTTCCCAGTTACAATCTATATCTGTGAAAGTATGGTGTATTCTCTTTTCCTTTGGTAGGGACTGGTTTAAAGCATATAATTTTTTAAAGTAGTCAAAATAATTAGTGTTTCCCCATATAGGAAAATTGGAATAATTCTGGAGGATGTGACATAATCTTAGGTCGAGTCCTTCGTCAGTTAACCCGTATGTATTCATTAAAGAATCTAAATTGGATTGTTGCGTCCTGCTTCCAATTTCCGAAAATATATTACCTACATTATCAATAAATCTCTTATCTGATATTAAATTGAAGATAAATTCGTACTGCGTCATTTCAGGATGTTCTCTTTCGCATAAGATTATAATGTCATTATTTTGGAATAATTTAAAGATGTATTCTTTTGCATCTTCCTGCTTTTCTAAAAATGATACATAAGGGGAAATTGCACTTTTAGAATGCTTGGGAATGAAAGGATCATTAGGAGAGTTCGCTGAAGCATAATAAACAAGTCTTATACCCAATATTACTAGTGATAGAAATATCAATGAAACAGTACCTTTTCTTGCTTTCACAGTATCATATTCAGGATTCCTAATCACCGTTGTTTTTGCCCATGCATCGTACCAAGGCTTACTTCGGAAAAGAAAAATTATAAACAAGATGATACTTATAACAAAGCAATAAAGAATCTCAAAATACGGAGATAGCCAGGCAAGTTTAAAAAAGCCAATCAGAAAGCATATTGGGATAATATAAAACAATTGTTTGTATACTAACTCTCTCAACACTAATGTAATTCTGAGATCAATTTTACTTTTACTTTCAACTGTAAGCCCACATAAAACTTTCCCTAAAGTTGTTCTAAGGGCAACTGTAACGCTTGGAAAATAAATCATTGAGATTATCAATGTGAGCCTTGCTATTGGCACATAAATAGGAAGCAGTTGAAATACATTAAATAGAAAAAAAGCAATTCCATAGATAATTGATATGTCAATGGTAAATGCAATCAACCTTAGCCAGAAAAAAGTCTTTCTTTTTTGTGTCATATTACAGAGTATTGGTAATAAATCATGAAGCCTGACGGCCCGGCGGTTTAATGAATTGGCGACCGTGTTGGGGTGCCGCGTTTTTTGCCATCCCGATAGCTATCGGGACCGGTAGATGGACGAAAGTTTCTTGTCACGATAAAGTTGTCTAGATAGTACCAAGTCCCGATAGATGGACGTGAAGTTTTGGGTCACGATGAAATAGCCCAGATGGCGAGCAAAAAACCTACCTGCCGGTAGGCAGGCAAGGCACCAGCGCGTCGGCCGCCAGCCCTATTGACTTTGTCTTTGTAGCAGGAACATCCCGATAGCTATCGGGACGGGTGCCACAAATTTTTATAAGTTGGGATGAGTTCTCTAGCATAGACTTTGGGGCCTACTACAATATTGTCCGGGCTGGCGAAGCCAATTAACCAGACCCTCCGTGTTATAAGCCGTTTTTTAAATCTAGATGGGCATGATGTTTTGGATCATGATATAATTGTCCAGATGGGGCCAAAGTCCTGGTAAATTGCCAGAATTTGTCTCGCAACAAAAATTTTAAAAAATGGTAATAATAATTTCATCAGTTTCGATGAAATCATTTTCGGTAGAAGTTATTCTGGCATTGCCCTTTAATAAGATTTTGCCCTCAGCTTTCTCAATTTTATCAGCAGTAAACTTAACATGGTCATCCTTAATCATATCCTCTGGACAAGAAAGCTCAACTTTGTTTTGAAAAAGCTTTCCTTTGACAGAACCAGTATTAAATTCACGAGTTACTGTGTTTAGTTTTATCAAACCCATATTCACAGTTACTCCATTTATTTTAAACTTTACATCACGTCCTATCATGTCATCCTTTTCATTAAAACAATTTGAACAAGAGAAATAAGAAAATATCATTCCGCTTTTTGTTGTTTGAGTTGAGGAATTTTGATTAATGTTTTGAGTATAAGCTTCGTTTTCTTTTTGAGCTTTACTTTCTGAACGTACAGCAAATAACCCAAGAATTATTGCAGAAAACATAATCGATAAAATTGTAATCTTTTCCATTTTGTGAGTTTTTAAGTTAAATAAATCTAGAAAATACCAGTAAAAATGCTCCAGCCAATAGAAAATAAATGATCCATTTTTATTGGAATCATAAAGGTCGAATTCCAATACGGCAAAAATTACCCTTGCTGTATAACTCCTAGGAGTAACTTCTCCAGATTCAATTCTTTGAAGGGTTCTCACATTTACATTGCATTTTTCTGCTAGCCCTTCTTGAGTTAATCCTTTAGCTTTTCTTAACTCAGCCATTTTTTTGCCTAAATTCGGTTGGATCATGATTGTTTTAAATTAGAGCAAGTTTATATATTAACTTAAAAACGAAACACGTCTTTGACAGTATTTAACCCGGCATTTTGACGGCATTAACATGACACAATAATTATAATGAGGGATGTACCTGAATTTGTCAACATTTTGTAGTGAAAAATTTCTAATATGTGTTGCGATGCCCATGGCTTATAACGGCCCGGCGGTTTAATTAGTTTCCGTCAGCGTCGCGGTGGCGTAGTTTTTGCCAGTCCTGGTAAGTGGCGATAAGTTTGGGGTCACGGTAATTTGTCTTGATGGTACCAAGTCCCGATAGATGGACGAAAGTTGTCAGGTCACGATAAAGTTGTCTGGGTGGCGTTTGCAAAAACCATGACACCTCGTGCGTCGGCCTGCAGCCTATTGACTTTGTCTTGGTAGCAGGATTAGTTCGGGTGCCATAAGATTTAATAAGTTGCTGACAGTTTACTCTCTTAGACTTTTTAATGCATTACGGATTTGTCCGGGCTGCCGAAGCCAATTAATTAAACCGACCGAGTTAGCAGCTTTAATTATTCAATCATTCTAAATCGATCCAGAAATCTGGTTTTGCAATAAAGCCTGTTTGTTCACATATGGAACAGACTTTTGTTGTAAAATCAAGTTTCAAAAGGTTCTTTTCTAAAACATGACCAGCAAGGAGAGTGCCAACTGTTACCTCAGGCTCAACAAAAGTATATCCAAGCCCTATATACAGTTTGTAAATTTGATCAAATGTTAGTTGACCGTTAAAATCAGATGGCGACAATGCGAGTTCAAAGCAATCGGTTTTGTAATATGGGAGATCCAACGGATCGAGTTGGTGAGTAGTTATAAAAATCCTTTTCTGAATTGCAGATGATACTCCAAAATACCCTAAAACCATTTCATTAATATTATTTACACTATGAATGTTACCGACAACAGTGTAAGGCTGGGAAGCAAAAATATCTCCACCAGATTCACCTGCCTTTTTAAGATTATTCCAGAAATCATATTCATTTCTTGAAATCGAATACTGTTTTATCAGAATACTATATTCCTGTGTTAGCCTGTCCGATTTAACCGGAGCAATAAACTGAATCTCCTGATTTTTAATATAATTTTCTCCGCTGGTACGGATTGAATTGGTAATGATATTCCCCGATTGGTTCTTTTTCCAACAGGATGTATTTATAATAGACACAGGTCCAAAATCGAAAGTTGTATCATTAACAAATAAATAAGTATACGTATGAGGATATGATATTCTAAATTTCCATACTTCTTCAAATGTCCATCTAAAGAACTGATTCATTCCGGTGGCATCAGACGTATTCAGTAATATCTTTAATCCGGGTACCAGTTCTCCCTGGGTTCCTGAAATCTCTTCACCCTTCTCATAATATATAGTATCAATTCCTGCAACTGGAAACATTGTACATTCCTCGGATTTGTACTCTTTTCCGTCGCTGGTAAGGATCTGTAAGGTATACTTCTGACCAATAACACCTATAAATGAAGTGCTGTCTGTTTTATAGTATCCGTCAGCGCAATTCTGAAGATCTGTCTTTATTCCATTTCCGTCAATAATAGAAACATTGGCATCAGTTACCATTTCTGGGAAAGAATTTGCTTGGTTGAGTGTCCTGCTCAATTTTATTTTATAAGAACTATTTTCGTTGGTAATGAGACCCTCAACTACCAGCAGTGAATTATAGTTTTTAAGGTTTGGAATATAAGGATCGATGCATGAAACTGCAACAACCAAAAACAGAAATGCAAAAATCCTATTCAATACTGTTATACTTTTAGAAGTATTAATGAATTTACCGTCTCAATTGTTACATATACACCAAATACATAAAAGTATTCAAATATATATAATAATTCGTTGAAATCAGTCAGGTCAAACAAGGGTTAAGGTTTGATGAACTTGGGGAAGTTCGCAGGCAATTCTTCAATGTTTAATATTTATATCGACTATTTGCCTAATGCGAACATCGTCAGGGCACGCAGTAAGTAATCTTTTCTATCATGTTGGTATCCAAATTATTGCTGCTAAAACGGCCCGGCGGTTTAATTAGTTGGCGTCCGTGTCGAGGTGCCACGTTTTTTGCCATCCCGATAGGTGGACGAGCATTTGGTGACACGATGAAACTGTCCAGATGGCGTGGTCCCGATATGTGGGCAGGATATGTCATGTCACGATAAAGTTGTCAAGGTGGCGTGCAAAAACCATGACAACTCGAGCGTCGGCTTGCAACCCTATTGACGTTGTCTCGGCAGCAGGATCAGTCAGGGTGCAATAAGTTTTAATAAGTGGGTTGATATTTACTCGTATAGATTTTTGGGGCTGATTAAGAAGTAGTCCGGGCTGCCGAAGCCAAATTAATTAAACCGACCGAGTTATATTTAGGCAAAATTTTAAAATCCTCTCTTGTGCACCATTTGTCTCGATAAACGAGATTGTCTCGGAATTGTGCTCTTATTTAATTAAATCATTATCATCAGTTGGCGTCTTGAAAGTATAATGTTTCTGTGAGAAATAGCTTATAGAAATGGTCAAGATTGAAACAATCATGTTTGATGGTGTTGGCCAAAAATCCAAGCTATCAACAAGGATTTTTAATCCTATGTAGTTAATAACTAGATTAATAAAAAACACTGTCGTATATCGGAATAGTTGAATTCTCACTCTTAGATTGGAAGATGAGTAAGTAACATATTTCTGCAAAAGAAATCCCGATAATAGGACAACTGGCATTTTAATAGTCATGGCTGCAATATGTGAACTTAGCGTTACTATCCCGAGGTTTAACATCTCATGTTGTAACACAAAATTGTATATCAGAAAATACAAAACCCAGTCAAAAAGTAAATTAGCAGTCCCAATTAATCCATACCTAAAAAACTGTAAAGTCATGTACTTTTGAAAAGGAGGGTAAAAAAAGTCAATAACTGTCCTTATAGCATTACTAATAGCTTCAAAAGTTTTGTTCATATTAATAAGTTGCTGTTCATATCTTAGAACCTGTCTCGTTATTTGTTTGATAAGTGGAACCTTACTTATTTAGTACAAAATCATAGGCCTTTTGAGTTATATTTAGGCAAATCGACATTGTCTAATTGTCACGAGGCTGAATGCTTAAATATAACGGCCCGGCGGTTTAATTAGTTGCCGTTCCGCCAGCTGGCGGATCAGGGTTGGCATGTGTTTTTGCAAAGTCCCGGTTGGTGGCGATAAGTATCGGGTCATGATAATTTGTCTTGATGGTACCAAGTGCTGATAGATGGACAAAAGTTGTCATGTCAAGATAAAGTTGTCTAGGTGGAGTGCAAAAACCATGACAACTCGAGCGTCGGCTTGCAACCCTATTGACGTTGTCTCGGTAGCAGGAACATCCCGATAGCTATCGGGACGGGTGCCACAAGATTTAATAAGTTGGTTAAATTCTTCTCTCATAGACTTTTGAATGTGAAGATAAAATAGTCCGGGTTGCAAAAGGCAACCGAGGACCGACCTGAATTTACTTTGCGAAGCAAATTGAAAATGTCATTCGGTCCGAGCTCGGCGAAGCCAACCGAGGGCCGCTTTAGCGGACCGAGCTCATTAAACCGTCCGTGTTAGGCGTTCGTAGCAATTTTTTTGAGTCATGGTGTAAAACTGTCCCTGTTGGATTGATATATGTTTTTTAGCCATGTTTACTTACAACATAGATTTTATCCAGTTCTTTTGATAATTCTAATGCTTCAGTTATTATCTGCTCAGGATAATCATTAATCTCAAGAATCTTGATTGCATTTCTGTTTTTTAATTTTCCTTCCTTAAGTTTAAAGTTAAAATCAACAGTTTTATCCTCCACCTGGTCACTAAAATGGTACAGGTTATAGGTATCCTTAAGAAGTTCAGCTAATTCGATGTCATGCGTGGATACAAAAACAATATTGCTTTTATTATTCAGATATGATAAAACTGCCCTTCCAGCCGATATTCGCTCAATGGTATTCGTCCCTTTGAAAATCTCATCAAGTAAAAACAAATTAGATTCTTTGGTTTGACTTTTTTG
This sequence comes from Bacteroidales bacterium, assembly GCA_050014255.1. Classification (GTDB taxonomy): domain Bacteria; phylum Bacteroidota; class Bacteroidia; order Bacteroidales; family VadinHA17; genus LD21. Next base: position 28,638 of record JBEKDR010000095.1, read on the forward strand.
AATCATTTCTTTAATCGTAAGTACTTCCTCAAAATAGTAGCTTTTATCATTCATTAAATTATCACTTAATCTGATAGCTGAAAATATTTTCAACCTGGGAAAACAAAATTGTTTGGCAAAGCAAGTGTTTATCGTTAGGCCAGTTATTATATTAAGCCCAATTGTTCGAATAAAGGATGTTTTCCCAGACATATTCGATCCGGTTAAAAGAATTGAATTGCCATCAACCTGAATTGAGTTTGATACACAGTTTTTAATCAGCGGATGATATATTTCTGTAGCATCAATAATTTTATGATTATTCTCAATTTGAGGTAAGCAAAAAGATTTAAGCCCATTCCTTAAGGATGATATAGAAACGAGAGAGTCTACATACCCGACAAAAGAATATACATTTTCAATTTCTCTTCTTTTGGTATCCAATTGCTTCAAAACTCCAAACAAAAGAAGAGGTTCTAATAGAAATAATGCCTTAAATAACTCGAGAAAAGTCAAAAAGGCAGTTCCTATATCAGTTTGAACTTGTACTTCGAGCTTAAAAAATGACATATGACTCCTAATCTTTTCAATACTACTTATTGATTTAGGGACATCTTCATTTATTTCTTTTAGTAGTTTACACTTTAATAGTTTTTTAGTTACCTGTATTAATATTAGAAGATGAGGAATTGTCCCTAAATATTCATGAAGGTTTTGTTTATTCCAGTAATGAATACCCAAATTTATAATCATCACTCCCAATAAGACAAAGAAGAATTGTGGAGTAAATGGTATCAGCAGGATCGACATCAGACTGGAAAAGGATAAAAGTGGAATTATTAAAAACCATTTAGGCTTCTTAATATGTTCATCCTGAAATAATGTTGTTATAAAATAAGAACTTTCTCTTGTTAATTTGTCTAACTGAAGTTGAATATATAATCTCAGATTTGAATCATTTGTAATCTTTTGAATGAGTTTCTCCTGTTCAGTTAATTTGTCGCTGTTTGAAGGAATAGTTCTTAATGTGTTGTATAGAAATTGTTGTCCTATTTTTGAAGTAGTCCTGTCTACGAACTTAAATAGTTCATTAAAATCTAAATCATTACAGGTTTTATCGGACAAAATATGGAAAGCCCCAGTATGGTCCTTGTTTCTGAAATACTTTTCAATGGAGTCAAAATAGAATGGGTCATCTTTAATCTCCCCAAAGGATTGAATTAGTCTCTGCTTTATCTTCTTTTTGGTTTCAAACATTGTCTTCAATTTGTTTCATTGTCAAGATATGAATTTTGTTTTTAGCTGTTAGGCGCCGTAGTTTTAAATCCTGGTAGATGGAAAGAAGTTGTCACGTCAAGATAATGTTGTCAATTTGGCAAAGTCCAGATAAGTGACTGAATATTTTCATGTCAAGATGAAATTCTCTAAGTTAGAGCCTGTCGAGTTTTCAGAACTATGACGCCTAACGGCCCGGCGGTTGAGGGAGTAAGCGTTACCCGACGCAGCATCCGGCCACCTGTCCTGTTGCTTTAGCCGACAAATAGTCCCGGTGCAAGGAGGGTATGGCGAGTGTTTTTGCCGTCATGTTGCAAATTGGTGCATTAACTGAGTGTCGCGGTACAAGCTGGGTCGGAAGTACAAATCTATCAGTGTTACAAAACTGGGAAGCGCGCACTGGCGCAGTGTCGCGATGTAAACCCAATCGAAACCAGAAAGTAGTCACGGTGTAGAATTTTGATCACTTGAAGATGAGCGCGTCCGGGTTTTCGAGCATTACAAATCTGTCACAGTGCAGGAACAAAAGCAAAAACCGTGACAAGCTTATTACCCCAACCGTCCGTGTCAGCTGTTGGGCTAATTTTTAAATTATTTCACGTTACTAATTTCTTGCTAAAATGTTTTGATTTTCCTTATGCTAGCGCCCCGTCAGTCACATGGTAACTAACCGGAGTATTAACAGATACCAAGCTTGAAATCAGGTAGGTATATTAAATAATTATTAACGATTATATTGCTTACTAAATCTATATAATTTTATCAAGAATTCCTATGGTTTCCAATTGGTTTCACTGATTCGTTGTGTAATGTCCCGGCACCTGTGACGGGGACGGGCTGGAAGGCTCTTTTCAGCTTTGGATCGAGCGTTGGAATTGAGCAAGCTGCAAATGTGCCTGACAGCGCCGGGACGGTTTGTTTTAATTGACTATAATTTCGTATGCTGTCTTAGAATACATTAAATCCAAGCTTACAGTGTAGAAATTGAAATACCTTGCATCTGGCGCCTCTGTTCGCACTTCAATATTAGAACCATTAGTAAAAACAATTAAGGGTTCTCCGAATTGCTGATAAAATTCATTATTCCGAAAATATCTTTTGCTCTTATTCGGATATTTAATTTTGATTTTTTCAAGGAAGGCCTTCATTTGATCAGCATACTTTGAATCTCGATTAACCAAAATTCTGATCGTTTTAATTACATCTGGTTGTGGTGCATGGTTTGGCTCCCATTCAAACATGTTAATAATAAAAATTGATTGATCCCGTGAATTTTTTAGTGTCCAATTTTCCGATTTGAGAAAGCTTAGATCGGGATATAACTGATTTGACATTGTCCCAGGTGCGTTAAGCTTTGATGCACCAGTAGTATAAGATTCAAAATTGTGCTCACTTAATATTTTACCTAAGTGATCGGCATTTGTTAAAGCTATTTCAAAGTCTTCAACTGTCAAAGAAGGGTTACTTAATAGTTGGCAATTACCATTAGTGCTATTTAAGCAGCTAAGAAATAAAAGAGCTACTAATTTTTTCATAGTAATCATATTGATTATTTGGTTTTAAGTTTCTACTCAAAAAATATGCCATTTGAGAAAACTACAATTCAGATTTTGTTTATCATAGATTCAATGCTTCTTCAATCCGATTCGGGGCATAGGCTTGCTGCTAACGGCCCGGTGGTTTAATTAGTTGCCGTTCGTGTCAGGGTTGGCATGCGTTTTTGCAATCCCGATAGCTATCGGGACCGATAGGATGGACGAGCTTTTAGTGTCATGATGAAGTTGTCCAGATGGCGTGGTCCCGATAAATGGGCAGGATTTGTCACGTCACGATAAAATTGTCAAGATGGCGATGCAAAAACCATGACACCATGAGCGTCGGCCCGCAGCCCTACTGACTCTGTCCCGGGAGAATAAACTGTCAAGGTGCCACAGGATTTAATAAGTGGGTAAAAGTTCAATCTCATAGACTTTGGGGGCTCATTACAAAGTAGTCCGGGCTGCGGATGCCAATTAACTAAACCGTCCGAGTTAGTGGCTGGCTTTTATTTGTTTTTGCTTATAATGCTTTCCCATTTCTCCAAGACGTCCTTTTCTCCTTCGAAATATGATGACTGATTATCCTTTTTAAAAATCTCAAATGAAGGAGCGATAAGCATTTTCCCTGAATCAGGATATTCTGCAATATCAAATCCAATGTAGCTTCTAATGTCTAGGTAAGTACATGGTTCTTTAGTATGATTATAAAATTGGTGGGCACCTGAGTCCCCCATTTCAAAAAATATAAGGTCACCACTTGAGACTATCTCAAATCCCTCCGGTTTTCGTAAAGTCATTGAACCTGAGATAATCATAAAAAATTCTTCAGCAAATCTATGAAAGTGGTAGGGAGCTGATAGTTGTCCTGGATTTAATAATCGAAGATCAAAGTTTAGATTCTTGGGATTAATTCCATTCTTTTTTCTTGAGACATCTGAGAATAACCGATAGTTGTCAATCTTGTTAGGATCTTCTTGAAATTCTCTTTTTTCGGATTTTAATACTGTTGCCATATCTATTAGTTTGATTGGATTTTGTGCAATTTATGAACTTTTCAGCGAGTTCGGGCTTGCCACCAACGGCCCGGCGGTTTAATTAGTTGCCGTTCCGCCAGCTGGCGGATCAGTGTTGGCATGCGTTTTTGCAATCCCGATAGCTATCGGGACCGATAGGATGGACGAGCTTTTAGTATCATGATGAAGTTGTCCAGATGGTGTGGTCCCGATAAATGGGCAGGATTTGTCATGTCACGATAAAGTTGTCAAGGTGGCGATGCAAAAACCATGACAACTGCGCGTCGGCTTGCAACCCTATTGACTCTGTCTTGGCAGCAGGAACAGTCCGGGTGCCACAAAATTTATTAAGTTGAAATGAATTTGCTCGCATAGACTTTAGGGGCTGATCGAGAAGTAGTCCGGGTTGCAAAAGGCAACCGAGGACCGACCTGAATTTACTTTGCGAAGCAAATTGAAAATGTCATTCGGTCCGAGTTCGGCGAAGCCAATTAATTAAACCGTTCGAGTTAGCCGAAGGCTTTTTTTATCAATTATGGCGAAACTGTCCAGATTAAGTTAATCTTTAAATAACTGGAATTAATCGATTAAATATAAATCACTGTTTCACCAGAGACAAGAGAAATATGGCAACAATCCGCCGTTACAATAAAACGTTTTTTAATCAATAAAGTATTATTTATATAACCCTGAAATTCAATTTCTACATCACTATTTCTCAACATAGCTACTTCAGTATCATCTACAAGTAGGTAATAACCATAATTCACTGGAACTATACTATTGCCAGGTGAAATATCCTTGTTATCTGAGACTCTAATAACTTTATAGGTAGTCAAAATAACTGCACTACTATCAGAAACATGTTTAAGTGAAACTCCGATGGTTCTAAATTCATCAGTACAAAAAACATTTGTACAACCTGATTTTTTCTCTTTATCGCACCCTGAGATCAAAACTAAAAGTAAAAGGAACCTGAGAATATGCCTTTTCATAATTAGCTATAATTAATTTGCAAATCTACAGTTAAACAAAAAGCAGCAAATACTATTCCAAATTGGTTGTTTGATTAATGAATATGCGATCTTATTTACTACCTCGGATTGATTACAGCTTACGGCTAACGGGAGTCTGTCTAATTACCTAGTTGGTTTTATTGAAAAAGAGCTCATTTAAGCTAACTTAAGCGATGGATTATAAAGATGCCTGCCGGAATGCGTTAAATGGTCACTAATA
>JBEKDR010000096.1:0-16195 GCA_050014255.1 Bacteroidales bacterium
ATTTCATGTAGTTAAGGTACAAAAACCGGCGTTTTTTGAAGAATTCCCGGCCTCATACTTATCAACAAATACAGTAGGTTTTTAGACAGTCTGACGGCCCGGCGGTTTAATTAGGTGCCGTCCGTGTCGCGGTGCCGCGTTTTTTTGCCAGTCTCGGTAGACGGACGAGAATTTGCTGGTCACGATGAAGCTGTCTTGATGGTACCAAGTCCGGGTAAAGATTGTGAGTTTTGGGTCACGATGAAATAGTCCAGATGGCGAGCAAAAAACAAGGCACCAGAGCGTCGGCCCGCAGCCCTATTGACTTTGTCCCGGGAGACGAAACAGTCAAGGTGCCACAGTATTTTATAAGTTGAAGTGAGTTTAATCACATAGTCTTTGTGGGCTGATTACGAAGTAGTCCGGGCTGCGGAAGGCAATTAATTAAACCGACCGAGTTAGTAGCTGTTTTTTTTGTCAATCAGAACAATCTTATAAATAATGTAATCTAGTCAAGACAATATGTAATTTATATTTGCTTATATGTAATGCATACATTACATTTGTTGAATAATTTAAATCTATAAAATATGGAAACAAGATTTCTTTTACCAAACAAATTTAAATTGATTGGATGGATTTTATTAGTTCCATCAGCGATTCTTGGGATTATCCAAATATTCTATCTTGCTGGATCTGGATTGAAATTTCTCGATGCAAAGACGTTTACAATCTATTCCGGTAATTTTGCTCCATGGGGTAGTTCATCTATTATTTTTGGCTTTGATAAGGTCAATCTTACAGGTACAATTATCGGCATCCTCTTTATTTTGGGTGCTGTCATGGTAGCATTTGCAAAAGAAAAACATGAAGATGAATTCATTGCTAAAATTAGATTAGAATCATTCTTGTGGGCAACTTATATTAACTACGCAATCCTTTTATTCTCTTTTCTGTTTTTCTACGGAATAGGGTTTATGTATGTGATGATATTTAATATGTTCACAATCATAATTTTATTTATCGTACGGTTCAATTATATCTTATATAGGTCAACAAAACAATTACAATATGAAAAATAGTCTTAAAGTTGAGAGAGCTATCAAAGATATAACTCAAGAGGAACTAGCTAAAATCATAGGAGTGTCAAGGCAAGCTATTAATTCTATTGAACTTGGAAAATATGTACCATCGACGATCTTGGCACTTAAACTATCAAGATATTTTGAGAAGTCAGTCAATGATATTTTTAAACTTGAGCAAACAGATTAATCTACGTGAGAAATTGGTCAAGCAATTTAAAGTATGTTATGAGCGTGTCGTATGGCTACTAACGGCCCGGCGGTTTGGTGAGTTGGCGTCCGTGTCGCGGTGGCGTGGTTTTTGCTAAGTCCCGATAAGTGGGCAGGATTTTTGTGTCACGATAAAGTTGTCCAGATGACTGAGTCTCGATAAACGATACGGAGTTGTCACGTCAAGATAAAATTGTCCAGATGGCGATGCAAAAACCATGACAACAGCGCGACGGCTAGCAGCCCTATTGACATTGTCACGGCAGCAGGATTAGTCATGGTACGAAAAGTTTAATAAGTTGGATTAAACCTGATCGCTTAGACTTAAGGTGCTGATTACTTAGCTGTCCGGGCTGCTGAAGGCAATTACCCATACCATCCGTGTTATATGTAGGGTTAATTTTAAAACTGTCAAGATGTACGAGAACTCTTTCGTCCAGTCCATAATCAAGTCATACAGTCAAGGATGGGCTGTAAACCTCTTCCCGCAAACTTTGGTGTTTTAATTGCGTTTGTTTATGTGGTTTGCCGGATGTGGTTTACAGTTAAGGATCGGCCCCTCTGAAAAAGTCAGTCGCTTTGCATTTGAACGTGCCATATTAATTATTTATGCTCGGATTAAAGCGCTTATTGATAAGTCATGTATGTTAATCGTGATCTTACCGACCATATGCGGTTAGGTTGTCAGGCTTTTACACCATCCCACTTTATATGGTCATCAATTTTTTCGTATGCTTGTTCGTATATTTTTCGTGTTTCTTAAATTCTTGCTAACGTTTGTGTTTCATGAAGATGAATAGGATGGCTTAAAAATGAATCCGACAGCTGGCGGAGGAATGTTAAGCCCGACCATCTCCGAACTGTCCAACTTTACCGAACTAAATTAAGAAAATACTTTTAATGCCTTCACTGAACCACCGCGTTGCATAAACATTTTGTTATGGCCAGTTTGCTTTGTCCGTCACTTCAGGGTCGACTTTTTCCGTGTCCACTGGCACCATAATTTTAAACACAGTAATGTTTGTATTGGCTTTTTTGTCATTGACTTGAAAGTGTAATTCTACAACCATATCGTAAAGAAGGTGGATTAATGAATTACAATTTTGCGAATAGGTCCGTCGCTTTGTGCTAAATAAAAGGCTCCGCCTGCATCCATTGTAATACCTAACAGATAATCAAATTGGGCACTTGATCCAGGCCCATCCACGTTCCCAGGGGTACTTCCTGCCACCGTAGCTACCGTGCCATCCGGTGTTATTCTGCGAACTACATAATTCCCCGCATCACAAACGTATAAATTGCCTACGGCATCTATAACAATACCACTGAGGCCACTGAACCGGGCATTGGCAGTTATTCCGTCAAGATAGGCTGGGGTAGTACTACTACCAGCTACTGTACTTACCTGTCCGTCACTGGTAACTTTTCGGATACGATAACCATCGGTTACATACACATTTCCTTCCCCGTCCGTGGCTACGTCCATGGGACTCCCAAATTGAGCATTGGTTCCAGCGCCATCTTTATAACCACTGGTACTTCCTGCCAGTGTGCTGACTATCCCATCAGGAGTGATTTTGCGGATTTTGTGGTTAAATGAATCAGCGATATAAAGATTCCCATCCTTATCCAAAGCAATACCAAAGGGCCAATTAAACCGGGCAATGGCCCCTTGACCATCCACATCTCCACTCTCAGCACTTCCTGCCAGAGTGCTGACCTTCCCACCTGCATCAATTTTTAAAATATATGAGCTCAATACTGTAGCAAAAACATTTCCTTTTGCATCCACCGCAATTCCCCAGGGAATCTCATCTGTCGCGGAAGACCATAAGGTGTGCAGGTTCCCATCCGGGGTTATTTTAACGATCTCGAATGGTTCGGTATGTGTAACATATAAGCTACCTTCACCATCAACCGCAACGTCTTTCCCATAGCCTGGCACAGTAGTAACTTCTACATTGGGTAGATAGATGGGAACGGTAACATTAAAATCATCCAATGATGATACCGTTATACCATTTACCGTTATGGCAATCTTACCACTGGTCGCTCCTGCAGGTACTTTGGTATTGATGTGCTGTATACCTATGCTATCCTGGTATACGTATTCCGCTTCGGCTACCGTCCCATTGAAAGTGACAATGCTCGTATTGGGGAAGGGACCCTTACCTTTCTCGGGAGGAACTGTAGGGATAAAATGATCACCAATGATAGTCACAGTAGATCCCATTATTCCGTAGGTGGGATAAAAACTCCTAATAACCGGTGAGGGTCCAGGGTTGTCGTTTTTGCTGCAGGCGGCAAATATAAGGAGGATAACGGTTACGGATAATTCTGCTTTAAAAGAGAAGTCAGATTTTTTCATAGGCGTTTATAAATATAGTAATTGCTAACTATTATACATGCCATGTACAAAGTCAACAATTTTGTCTGCATAATCAGAAAGAAATCCTGAAAGCGAATTTCGAAATTTCTTTTGTCAAACCGAAAAAAATCACCCTTAGCGCCATAATTATTTCGTTAGTCAAATGCGGCTGGTCTTTCTATATAATTTTTGTCCCTGTGTCCAATTTCTTCACCTAATCATTGTAAAGCAAATTGGCTATAAAGTTTGTATAAACGCAATAGTGGTGTTTATTTCTGACTTGTGGCGTTTATCTTATAAAAAAAAGAAATATACGCCAAAGAATAACAATTTACAGAAAGTTTTAAAAAAGGTGAGGAGTATCACTTCAAATGTTCATCTGGTATTATTTAGATACGGTAGATGACAAAGTCCCGGTACATGGGCAGGAGTTGTCTCGTTGAATTCCAGCGCTGGCAAAAAAGCATGTGTTTGGTAGCGCGGGTATGGTTGCAGGGACGGACTGCCAAACTCTTGCTTGCGCGTTAGGTATCTCGGTATTGTGCTTCAAACCTTACATATAATGGCCCGGCGGTTTGGTGAGTTGCCGTCCGCGTCGCGGTGGCGTGGTTTTTGCAAGTCCTGGTAGATGGACGAGCTCTTGCTGGTCACGATGAAACTGTCCAGAAGGTACCAAGTCCGGGTAAGGATTGTGAGTTTTGGGTAACAATGAAACAGTTCAGATGGCGAGCAAAAAACACGGCACCAGTGCGTCGGCCGGCAGCCCTATTGACCTTGTCTTGGCAGCAGGATCTGTCAGGGTGTAACAAAATTTAATAAGGGGGATAATGTTTACTCTCATAGACTTTTGGGGCTGATTGAGAAGTTGTCCGGGCTGCCGAAGCCAATTAATTAAAGCACCGTCCGAGTTATGCTTAGGTTTTTTTTAGTCCCTGAGTCAGAAGTTGTCAAGTAATTTTACCTCAACTCTCCGGTTTAATGTCCTAGATTTTTCATCAGTGTCTTTAAATAATGGACGACTTTTTCCAAATCCAGTAAATTTTAATCGGTCAGATTCAATCCCATTATTAATAAGCCAATTATAAACAGACTTTGCTCGGTTAATTGATAATTCAAGATTATAATCTTCACTACCTTGATCATCAGTATGCCCGGAAATTAATATTCTAATCTTTGGATTGTCATTGAGATAAGTTAAAAGCGTTTTAAGTATCGTATCTGCATCTGATTGAAGCACATAACTATTAAATTCAAAATTCACATTCTTCAAAATCACTGAATTATCCAGTTTTAATTTATTCAAGTCCGTTTCAATCATCGGCATGTCCTTGCTTGGAATATTATAAATTGTGTCATTTTGAATAATATTGTTTTTACAATAGCATTCCATGGTATCTTGTATCTCATGTAAGTCAACATTGTCTAGAAGATAATAAGCTGACTCTTCTATTCCAAATTGGCTTTGTGGAATATTCTCTTTTTTGATAATTTTTAATTTGTCTGGAGAGGTAAATCTTCCAATAGAAATGAATTGTTCTCCTCCATCTGCGACGAAATAATCACATAAAGTTACAAATTGCTTATTATCAACTGTTAATGTTGATAGTATTACTTGAGGTAAAAAAGAGCTTTCATTACTTTCGTTAATTAGAATCGCATTAGGAGATATATGGAAAGCAAGACGATTTATCGAAAATCCTGAATATGAAGGTAGTGCTATAGAAACTTTGATACAGTATCTTTGCCCTTTTAATAATGGTTTAATAAGTTTTCCCTGAATGTATTCTGAATAAGACGTTTTTTCTCTATAAAGTCCTAGACCTGCGTAATTGAACTTAACTGGAAGTGGAAAATCAAAGAGATAGTAATTGCTCAGTACATCAATGGTCCTTAAGTTACTTATATAATCAGGAGTATAATTCCCAGGAGTAGTCCAAAAAGGAATCCAATCATCAATCTTGGATTTTCCATCATAAATGACTGGTACTGGTTTATAATAGAAATAATCAAATTCAGGATTAATTACTAGGTTCTTGCCTGAAGTGAGAGGTGCCTGTAACGTAGTATCAAGAATTCCATTGTTAAGAGAAATTTTTCCCACAAGTTGGGAGTCTTTATAGATCTCTTTGATAGAATTAATTAGTATTCCATTAATATAGGTGTCCTCACGATATTTTACTCCTTGTTCATTGAAATATGTCCATTTGCCATCAGGCAAATCGTATGGGTTTTTATCCTTAATAAATTTATAGTTCTCTATTCTTCTTAGTTGTCCATTCTGATACCAGTATTTCCATACTTTTCCTTTTTTTTCAATATCATCAAACTTCTGCATTTTCGGTGGCATTTTAACATCATAAAAGATTGGGTATTTGTAAAGAAAACCCGCAGATTCCAATTGCCCATTTTTATAATATGTTTTAACCCTTTTCCGTTGACCACTTAAATCTAAACAACTTATTATGATTAATGTAAATATGAAAATTCTTTTCATTATTTGCTTTGGTTATATATTCTTATAGGTTTTTGCAAGTCCTGATAGATGACTAGAAGTTTTCTACCGTGGCATATTTGTCTAGGTTACAATGCAAAAACCATTTTTTAAACGATCTATATTTATTGTGGTACTGTACCTGTCGAAATTATGATGAAATAGTCAAGGCGAAGCGAAGATAATTATCTTTTGCAGAGTTATGCTTAGGTTTTATTATTGTTTACGCAATCGTCTCGATATTACTAACTTAAGCATAACGGCCCGGCGGTTGAGGGAGTAAACGTTGGTGGCGTAGTCCGCCGATTCGAGTCTAGGAACTTTAGCCGAAAAGTTGTCCCGGCGGCAAGCCACCATGGCGCAATTTTTGCAATCCCGATAACTATCGGGACCGGCGAAAGATAAAGTTGTCTTGGTTGCAGGATCTGTCCAGAGCCGTAGTCACGGATTTGGTAGATGATTGAAAAGTAAATTGTCAAGATAAAGCCGTCAAGGTAGCGCGCAAAAATTGTGACAAGTTTATTACCCCAACCGTCCGTGTTAGCTGCTGGGCCATTTTAAAACTGTCATGGTTGCAGAAATTGTCTCGGTAAAGCAGAATTTTATAAGTCCCGGTAAAGGGTACTGATTTGTCATGATGCACAAATTGTTCAAACGGCGAAAAATCTCTTGGTCATCTTGTTACAAAACTCATTTAGTTTCTCAGAAAACATTGAGTCTGAGGATTTATGTGGACTGGTATGTGCAATAAGCTTTATATAGGATGTTTTTTGAATTAGTCAAGGCTTGGAAAGCTTATTGCATGTACCAGTGAGTTAGCTGCTGGGCAAATTTTGTGTTTGTGTTGATGAAACAACATTTTCTGCTTTAGACGCCAGTCTCCCAGAGTAGCAGGGACGGGCTGGAAGGCTCTTTACGCAAAAGACCGTATGAACTTATAAACGAATATTTATGTTTGCGTAATGTGGCTGACAGCGAAGGGACGGTTTGGTTCAATTAATTCATGCTTTCGCCACGTCAGTCACAGTTGATCAAAGTGAATAAGTTGTTTTATCAAAAGGCTGACACAGACATTTCTTACTGTATGAAATTTACGTAATTCTTTTAAAATATTTGTCTAACTGGCATTATAATGAAATGTCTGTGAATAATATTAGGGCGGAAAGGCTCATTTGCAGTACGAGAAATTATTTGCCTACCACTACAGCAAGACCCGACTGTGCTAATTAACCTTCAACAGGAATAGGAATTCTACCTTCAAGATACTTTTTAACTTAAGTATTATCAATCGTAAAATTATCATATATAAAAATCGGCTCTCTGTTATTAAAATATCCCTTTACTTATATATTATTTTTTTCCTGTTTTTTGCCATGTTAGTTTTGGCATGAAACAAAAAAGGTAACTCAGGTCACACATACTCCGCTTACACAGAATAGCCTAGCATTTAAATTGTACTTTTAAAACTCAATACAACCTGTTAATGTTTAAAAATTATTTCAAAACCGCATTAAGAAGTTTGACTCGAAACAGTAATTACACTATTATCAACATCGCCGGTCTGACTATTGGTATTGCCGTTTGCATTATGATCTTTATCATAATACAATTTCAAACAAGCTTCGACAATTTTCACTCAAAGAAAGATCGCATCTATCGTGTGTTGACCGAATATCATCATGCCGATGCAGCAAATACTGGAAAAGATGTTCCTTTTCCTATGCCCGAAGGATTGAAAACAACTTTTGCCCAAATAGAACAAGTAGCTCCGGTTTGGGCAAGCCACAATGATAATTTGCTGATCCCAGACTATAACGGAACAAGGATAAAAACATTTAAAGAAGACAAAGGTGTGTTTTTTATAGGGCCTTCATTCTTTAAAATATTTGATTACCCGCTGATTGCAGGTTCCTATGAATCATTGAAAGATCCGAACAACGTATTTCTTACAAAAGAGATTGCTGAAAAATACTTTGGTGACTGGGAAACAGCGCTGGGAAAAACCATTAACCTGAAAGCAGGCGGCTCTCTCTTCAGCCATGCCACTGACGTATTGAAAGTTTCAGGCATTCTTGCGACCTTACCTGCCAATACAGACTTTCAACTAAAACTTATTGTATCTTTTGGAACAGGCATTACCGAAGATATGTCAAAAAATACTGATTGGCAGGATAGAACGAATTCTGATTTCGGTTGCTATGTTTTGTTACCGCCGAATATTTATGTTGACAATTTTAATCAGACATTAAGAGCCTACTCACTAAAGATGGAATCTCCTGATAATAAGGATAGTCATATTATACAACCATTAAGTGAGGTTCATTACGATACACAAACGGGTGATTACAGCAATAAAACAATCAGCCGCCAACTGCTTAATGTTTTGTGGCTGATTGCAGCATTCATCCTGTTAATTGCCTGCGTCAACTTTATCAACCTTTCCACTACACAAGCTGTTAATCGTGCAAAAGAAGTTAGTGTAAGAAAAGTTTTTGGAAGTAATAAATATCAATTGCAAATTCAGTTTATCATCGAAACATTTTTGATAGTTATCAGTGCTGTAATACTTGCAAGTCTTATTACAATTCTTGCATTGCCTTATATAAATAAACTTTTAGAACTTCCGCTTTCATTCAACAAACTCAACAATTCTGCAATAATTTTATTTCTTTTAACTGTAACAATTGTTGTAACTGCTCTCGCCAGTTTTTATCCTTCTGTAGTTTTATCAAGTTTCAGTCCTGTTAATGCTTTAAAGAGTAAACTAACAGCCTATACTGCAAGAGGAATTTCATTAAGAAGAGGCTTGGTAGTATTTCAATTCATTATTGCGCAGGTACTTATCATCGGAACTATCATAATTGTAAAGCAAATGAATTATTTTATGGATCAACCGCTGGGCTTCGATAAAGACGCAATTATTAATGTTCCTTTTCGTGTAGATACTGCTTTTTTCAGAAAGGAGGATTATCTTAAGCAACAATTATTGTCAATCAAGGGCGTGCAGGCAGTAAGCTTCAGTTCCAATACTCCTGTTGAAGATGCTAATGATATATGGAGCACATTCAAGTTTGACCATGCTATAAAAGATGCAGATTTTAAAGCTATTACTAAATTCGCCGATAATGAATATGTGGCGGCTTATAAATTACAACTGATAGGCGGAAGAAATTTGCAACCTTCTGGTATGACAAGAGAATTTTTAGTGAATGAGTCGTTTATGAAAAGTTTGGGAATTAAAAACCCTGATGAAATATTGAATAAAGAAATAAGCATGTGGGGTGATCGAATAAAATGTCCTGTTGTAGGTGTACTGAAAGATTTTAATAACAGGTCTTTTCGCCATTATCCTGCACCATTGCTTATTACCACAAATAGAACCATGTATAGCCAGGCAGCAATAAAACTTGAAACGAAAAACATTTTCTCTACACTGCAATCTGTTAAAACAATATGGGAGCAATCATTACCAAACTATGTTTATGAGTACGAGTTTCTTGACGATAAAATTGCAAGTTTTTACAAACAGGAAAGTCAGTTAGCGCAGTTGTATGAAATTTTTGCAGCAATCGCCATATTTCTTAGCTGTCTTGGGCTATACGGTTTAGCCTTATTCATGGCGGTGCAAAGAACAAAAGAAGTTGGTATTCGTAAAGTACTCGGAGCCAGTACATACAAAATTGTTTATTTGTTTTCAAAAGAATTTATCATGCTCATTGCAATTGCCTTTGCGATTGCTACACCCATAGCCTGGTATTTCATGCACAACTGGCTGCAGAATTATGCTTATCGTATCATCATCAGTTGGTGGTTATTTGCTGCAGGCGGGTTTGTTGCAATAATTATTGCACTTGCAACGATAAGTTTCCAGGCAATTAAAGCTGCGTCTGCAAACCCGGTGAACAGCCTTAGCTCTCAATGAGCTATAATAAAAGATCATGTTCAACAGTAAATAGTTCTGAATAGTTAAATTTATAATGAAATTTGTTTGTTAAAGAAATTATGAGGAAAGTGACAAATGAAAAAACCACCAGGATTATACTCCACATCCTGATTTGGGTTGTTGTTCTTGGCTTG
Organism: Bacteroidales bacterium; assembly: GCA_050014255.1. GTDB lineage: Bacteria > Bacteroidota > Bacteroidia > Bacteroidales > VadinHA17 > LD21. The sequence goes on from JBEKDR010000096.1 coordinate 10,208, forward strand.
CCGATTTACGCTGCGAGAAGGTTCCAGATGGGAAGTAGTTTCCTGTTAACCTATTACACCATCACGGCAATAAGTGCCTTAATTTTTTACACAAATTACCTGTTCCTTATACCGGTGCTTTTCTTTCAGAAAAAAAGGTACAGGTATTATTTTTCCGTACTGGCTCTTGTTTTCTTCTTTTATTTCATATCTAATTTTGCCAACGAACATATTTCTAATATAATATCTAAAAATGGCAATTCAGATCAGATTATCAGGCAACCCGGTGAAGAACAGAGGCTGAGTAGGCTGAGACCGCCACCACTTCAAATGAGAACGCCCAGGTTCTTTATAGCTGTGCCTAATGCACATTTCATTGGGTACACGTCATCTTCGCTTTTTATGGTATTTCTTTCACTGGGTTTCAGGGTGCTTGAACGTCAGTCAAAAGTTGAAAAAATGCAGGAAGAGATGGAAAAGGCAAAGCTTAATGCAGAGCTTGCACTCCTGAAAAACCAGATCAGCCCGCATTTCTTTTTCAACACACTGAATAATATCTATTCTTTGATAGGCAGAAATAATGAAGACTCAAAGGATGCCGTAATAAAGCTATCGAAACTGATGAGATATCTCCTCAATGAATCCGGAGAGGACAACAAGCTGTTAAGTGATGAGATTGAATTTATGAACAATTATATAGACTTAATGAAGCTGAGGATAGGCTCTAAAACCACACTTAACGTTAACTTCCCAACTGAATACAAAGATCTGATGATCCCATATTTGCTTTTTGTTTCATTAATTGAAAATGCTTTCAAATATGGGATTAGTGTACAGGAAGAGTCTTATGTAAATATTAGTCTCGAGTGTGGAGAAAATAACATTTTATTTAAATGTGAAAACGGTTTGCCGGAAAGTAATAATGGGCCCATCTCTGCATCTACCGGAATCGGCCTTGAGAATTTAAAAAAGCGCCTGAATTTACTTTATCCTGACAGGCATGAACTGAAAATCGATAGAACTAAAAATAAATTTGAGGTAAACTTAATTATTCAGTTATAAAATGATAACTGTTATTGCAATAGATGATGAACCATTGGCCCTTCAGTTGATTGTAGATTATATTCAGATGACACCAGATCTGATGTTAGCTGGACAATTTGAAAATCCTTTGGAAGCAGCACAATATATAAGCAAAAACCATATAGATATTGTTTTTACTGACATCCAGATGCCTGGTTTGAATGGAATTGAATTCACGAGGTCGATGATTAATGGTCCTGTTGTGATTTTTACCACAGCTTTTGATAGATACGCAATAGATGGCTTTAAACTTGATATTGCTGATTATCTGCTTAAACCTTTCACATATGAGGAATTCCTTACTTCAGTTCACAAAGCTGAAAGGATGATAAGATCGATTACGAAACCAGCAGATGAAGTTTTCTCAAACAATGAATTCTTGTTTCTGAAGGCTGACTATAAAATTAAACGAATTAATTTCCAGAATATCCTTTATATTGAGGGATTGAAAGAATATGTAAAAGTATATACCATGCATTCAGATAAGCCTATACTTTCGCTTTCCTCACTAAAAATTCTGGAAATAAAGCTGCCAGCTGACAAATTTATGAGAGTTCATCGCTCTTTTATCGTGAATCTTGAGAAGATTGAAACAATTGATCGCAGCAGGATTGTTTTCGGTAAGAAATACATACCCATAGGAGATCAGTACAAGGACAAATTTCAGGAATTTCTAGATAAGAATTTTTTGTAAAACAATTTCAGCTTGTTCATTCAGGGTCTAGATTATTGATGATGCCTTGTGAGGATTGAAGAGTTGTTGATTTCAACAAAAGAGACTACATGTATGGTTTTTTCACTGTTTTAAATAAATTTGTCGATGGCACCTAGCCCGAAAGCCGGGAAGGTTACAATTTATATACATAGCTAAACAACAAATACATAACTCCGGTTTTAGGTGGTCAATATTGTCCAGCCATCTGTGGTTAAGGCCACTGGTTTTTCCAGGTAGATGGCAGAAACTGTCATGTTTTTATAAAGTTGTCAAGGGTGGCAAAGTCCAGGTAAACGGGCAGAAGTTGTCATGCCATGATGAAGTTGTCTAAACGGCATAGTCCGGGTAGGCAAAAAAACATGTGTTTTGCAGCGCAGGGACGGTTGTAGGGAAGGGCTGCAAAACTCTTGCTTGTGCGTCGGAAGTCCTGGCAAAATGAGGGCTTGGTGCAAATTTGCCTTGCAGCTAACGGCCCGGCGGTTTAATGAGTTGCCGTCCGTGTCAGGGTTGGCATGTGTTTTTGCAAAGTCCCGATAAATGGACGAGTGTTTGGTGTCACGATGAATTTGTCCAGATGGCGTGGTCCCGATAAATGGGCAGGATTTGTCATGTCACGATAAAATTGTCAAGGTGGCGTGCAAAAACCATGATCCGCCAGCTGGCGGAAGCGTCGGCTTGTAGCCCTATTGACTTTGTCTTGGCAGCAGGATCAGTCCGGGTGGCATAAGATTTTATAAGTGGGTTAAATTCTTCTCTCATAGACTTTTGAATGCGAAGATAAAATAGTCCGGGTTGCAAAAGGCAACCGAGGACCGACCTGAATTTACTTTGCGAAGCAAATTGAAAATGTCATTCGGTCCGAGCTCGGCGAAGCCAATTAATTAACCGACCGAGTTAGCGTTTCGTTTTTACTTTTTGTCTTCTGTAGAAGTCAAGTAGAATATCGAATTGAGATAAAATTAGAAATGAACAAACAATCAAAAATGGAATAACAAGTTTATCGAAAGAGACACCCATAATCATTCCTTCAGACCTTAGGAGGAGTACTGCAAGAATAACCCCGACTATAGATCCAAGGATAAAGAATGCCCACGATAGTTTAATTTCTTTAGATATTGATGTTTTTTTTAATACCTGATGTTCTATTATGCCCATAACATGATTATCAAAATCTAGAAATGGGACATTTAATTTGCTTTTAGACATTATCTCTTGGAAAAATTCTTCTTCTAATTCTTGTTTTTTCATTAGTAAAGCACTTTTTTGTCAAGTTTAAAAATGTTGGTAAGTATATATTTCAAGTCTGTCCTTGCCCTGAAGAGAATGACTTTAATACTTGAAAGAGTCCAGCCTGTTATGCTACAGATTTCTTCTAAACTATTCTGGTCCAGGTAGAATAACCTTAATGCTAAACTCTCTTTAGGAGACATTCTCTTAAGCGCTTCATTTATATAGTATTTTTGATCGTCTAGTTCTAAGTTAAAGATTTCTTGGCTTTTATCATTCGAAATGTCCGGAATAGTATCAACAAAATCAATGAACTCTGTTTTGTTTTTTTTCAGGATTTTAAAGGATTCATTTATAACAATTCTATAAAACCAAGTGCTGAATTTAGCAATTCCTTTAAATGAGCTTAATTTATTGAAAGCGATTAAAAATGATAGTTGAATTACTTCTTCGGCATAGAATTCATCTTTAACGACAGACATGGCGATTGAATAGGCCATATCTTTGTATTTGGCAATAAGTTGTCGGAATGCTTGATGATCTCCCTCAAGAATTCTTTGGATGTAAATTTCATCCATTGTTTATTTTTTGTCTTTTAAGGTATCAATGAAATATGCTAAGACCACAGAGATACCCAAAAATAGCAAAATAATAGCTTGTCTTGTTTGCTGGAAATGAGGTTGTATAAGTGCCGTAAATAGTGTGCCTAAAGCAGTACCAGATATTATAATCCCGATCCTCAGCCAGGGGGAATATGATTTTGAATCATAAAGTAAATCGAGATTTTTAATATCAATGCCTTTTTCAATAAGAGTAATTCTTTCCTTAAACTTTGCTTTTTTTACAAAAAACCATGCTAAGAATAAAAGAATTAAGAATATAATTCCTAAGAAAATTAATACCGCAAATTGATTAAAATCCATTCTTTCCATGATCTGTATATATTGGTTACTCCTATTGGATATTAAGAGGCCAATAAAGGTTACAAAATTGTGATTATAATAGAGATTTATTTTATAAAGGAAATTAGCGTTTGTTTAATCCTGATAAAAACAAGAATCTCGTGTCAAGATAATTGTCCAGAAAGACTGAGTCCAGGTATATATATCTGCCTCGTAATGGCCTGTAGATGAACGCTAACGGTTCGGCGGTTTAATTGAGTTGGCGTCCGTATCGGGGTGCCGCGTTTTTTGCCAGTCCCGGTAGGTAGACGATGAGTTTTGGGTCACGATAAATTGTCTAAACGGTACCAAGTCCGGGTGATGGCTGCGAGCTTTGGGTCACGATAAAATAGTCCAGATGGCAAGCAAAAAACAAGGCACCATCCGCCAGCTGGCGGAGTCGGCCGCCAGCCCTATTGACTTTGTCTCGGCAGCAGGAACAGTCCGGGTACAACAGAATTTTATAAGCGGGTTAAATTTAAATCTCATAGACTTTGAGGGTCAATTACGAATTAGTCCGGGCTGGCGAAGCCAACCGAGGGCCGCTTTAGCGGACCGAGCTCACCGAAGGTAATTAATTAAACCGTCCGAGTTGGTGGTTCGGCTCTTATTTTTCAGTCATAATGTAATCTAGAATATCATAGAATCCGTTCTTAATAAAGTGGCAAATCGAAAATTGGATCTCGCTATAGAACGAAGAATAAGAATTAAAATAATTGGGATAACTGCTAAATTTATTGACTGAGGTATTATTGCAATTGAAAAAAGGAAGCCTGATGAGGTTACAAATAATATTCTGAACCATATAGGATTCTTGTTTTTGGTAAAGAGAGTTATAAATGCTATTATCAAAAATGGATTAAGCCAGAAAATATTGAGATTCACTTTCATGGCTTGGTGATCAGTAAAAAAGTTAAAGAAAACCATAAAGATCGAAAGAATTGAAAATATGAAAAATAGAAATATATCAATATAGGCAATGCTTTTCCCCTGTTTAATAAATATGGATAGTATCAGTATGATTATTAATAAAATACAAAATATGAAAAGTGGCGAAAGTAATATTCTATTGTCTAAAGTAATGGGTTTGAAATCAAGAACTGTTTCTGGTTTCTGAAGTAAGGGTATAATTTTATCAGTATCTTTTATCTTCGTAAGCGAAAGATTCTTCATGAGGTCTTCCGGTAGAAACATTTGATCTCTAAATCCCGCTTTATTGTCTCCTGATGATCCAATTAATAGATCAGTTCCTAATGTGAGCCATGGCATTGGTTTTTGAGCTTTGTTAATCATTCCTCTGAAGGAAGGTTGGTCTTTAATAACCTCATTTGGATATAAAAGTCTTTCTCCAATAGTTTTTTCGATAATATCTCTAACTCTTGAAGAGCAATTGTCATAGAAAAAATTGTAGAGATAGAATTTATTTTCTGGTTTCATATTTTTATTAATCAGAGCAATAATGAGCTCCTTTTCATTATTTGTTAGATTAATTTTTTGTGAGATAACAGATCTTTGTTCTAAAAAGTAACCTTTTAGAAACCCACTGTATGATTCACTGTCAATTCTATATTTTAATCGTCCTTTTGCAAATTTCCACACAAAATTTGGTGCATTGAAATCATAAACTCCCCAACTATATACAGAATCTAATCCGTCTGAAGTCTTTAATATCCTGATGGCACTGTGTCCATAAATAGTCAAGGCATCTCTACCAGGGAGGCAGGTTAATAAAAATATTTGGGTGGAATCTTCTGATTGAGTAGAAGCCTGAAGAGAACCATAAACAAATAGAAAAAACAATAAACCGATGAGTCTTCTCATTTTAAACTGATATGAATTGTCATAAGGCTTGATATTCTGCAAAGTTAGCGGTTGGCTGATTTTTAGTCAAGATGGTGTCGGGGTGATCGTTCGGCTGACCGCTAACGGGAGTCTGTCTAATTACCTAGTTGGTTTTATTGAAAAAGAGCTCATTTAAGCTAACTTAAGCGATGGATTATAAAGATGCCTGCCGGAATGCGTTAAATGGTCACTAATAACCGC
>JBEKDR010000097.1:0-16170 GCA_050014255.1 Bacteroidales bacterium
AAGTGAGTTTGGTGGATTAATTCGGAATGACACTTTCTGTTTGGGACAAAGGAGGGGAAGAAGCGGCGATTCTCCAGCGGAGATTGTAAATTGATATCAGTATTTAATTATTAATCTGTAAACTTTTTTTAGGACGAGTCAAAGGTAAGAACAGCTGCCTGATTCGGCACTTTAATCGAATAGGCACCATTCACGTCGGTGATTGCACCGACCGTCGTGCCCTGAACTGTAACGTTCACACCAGGCAGAGGTCCCTCGCCTTGGCCAGTGACCTTCCCTGTTATGGTTTTTTCCTGAGCGAAAATAATGCTCGAAGAAAGAACCATGCTTAGTAAAAACAGCGCAATGCGCCGTACATTTTTAGAAATTTGCATAGTCAGTCGTTTTTTAAACATGTTAGTTAAAAGGGTTTATAATATAAAACAAGCATTTTCTTTATTCAACAATGCGTCATAGGTTCACGACTAACGAAGGTAGAAATAAAAACAATAATAACAATATCCAAATCTCATTTTTTATTCTGACACTGTAAAAAGATTTTAAGAATTGAATGCAAAATATTGTCTATAAATATTATACGTAAAGTAAAATTGGTTCGCAATCGAGTGAAATTGAGTGCTATTTAGACTCAAACCAAATAAGAAAACTATCATTTCATCATAAAATATGCAAATACAGGAGTGGAGGAATATGCTGGTATATATAATATAATGGTATATACAACAAGGTACAACCCCTCTGTCTTCCGCCAGCTGGCAGACGGCATCTCTCCCAGGGGATTCTGTTTCGTGAAGAAAACCCCTCTGCCGTCCGCCAGCTGGCGGACGGCTTCTCCCACAAGGGGGAGAAAAATCCGCGGCATTTATCTGAATTACACTTAAATAACGTGCGTTTTTCCCCTTCAGGGGGAATGAAAAGGGGGTGCACGAATCGCAGAATATCCACTAAATGATTCTGTTTCGGGGGCAAAATCAGGTGGAGCAGACTTTTAGGTTTTCCATAGCCAATTTTGAAACCAAATAACGTATATTTGCTTCATTATTATAGGTCCGGCAAAGTAAAGACAAGCCTAAGCAATAAAAGTGCGTATACATATAAGGTATGAATTTTTATAACTGAAATCAATGAAAATTTTGATTGTTGAAGATGAACGAAAGGTAGCGTCATTTATAAAAAAGGGACTCGAAGAAAACAACTATGATGCTGAAATAGCATATGATGGATTATCAGCGGAAAAACTTGCCCAGCAGTATAAATACGACCTCTTCATACTTGATATTATTATTCCCGGGATAAGCGGTCTGGAACTGTGCAAAAGGCTGAAAAAAATGAATTCAAATATACCTGTGCTCATGCTTACTGCACTCGGTACGACTGACGATAAAATTACCGGATTTGACGCCGGTGCAAACGATTACCTGGTGAAACCGTTTGAGTTCAGGGAACTCCTGGCCAGGGTCAAAGTGTTGGTTAGAAAGCCTGAGCAATTGCCTGAAACAGTCAATGTACTTGCAGTCGGCGACCTGGAGCTCGACCTTGAAAAGAAAGTCGCGCACAGGGGAAATTCATATATTGAGCTGACCGCAAAAGAATTTTCTTTGCTGGAATATTTCATGAGGAATAGCGGCAGGGTATTATCGCGGATCGATATTGCTGAAAAGGTGTGGGATATAAAGTTTGATTTCGGGACTAATGTTGTAGATGTTTATGTAAACTTCTTACGAAAGAAAATTGATAAAGGACATGATAAAAAGATGATCCATACCAGGGTAGGGTTTGGATATGTTTTTGGAGATTTTTAGAATGCAGATCAGGACCAGATTAGCTTTGCAGTTTCTCCTGTTAGGAGGAGTAATTATGATTATTGCGTCAGTTGCAATATATTTTTCTTCAGCCAGTCTGAGAAAGGATGACTTCTATAAAAGGCTCTGGAATAAAGCCAGGAGCACAGCTAATTTACTATTTAATACATCAAAAGATGATGCAGATCGCGTACTTGGCATCGAAAAAATAAGCCCTGTCAACCTGCCAAATGAAAAAATAATAGTTATCAATATTAATAATGATATTGTTTACAGTTCAGATGAAAAAAAAGAAATAGAAGTAAAGAACTATGTAGTCGAAAAAGCAAGGACGGGATTCATAGTAACATATAAGCAGCCTCCGTATGAAGTCGTCGCGACAGTTTTTTATACTCATTACGACAGATTTGTGGTACTTGCAGCCGCAACAGACGTTGAGGGAGCGTTGCGTCTGAAAAAACTAAAGATCATATTAATAATTGTTTGTCTGGTCAGTCTCTTTTTGTTTTTTATTGCCGGATGGTTCTATTCAGGAAGGGCACTTAAACCTATATCAGATGTGGTAAAAAAGGTTGAAGAAATTTCCATAACCAGTCTTAATTTAAGAGTTTATGAGGGTAACGGGACCGATGAGATCGGCACACTTGCAAAAACTTTTAATAAGATGCTTGACCGACTTGAGACATCCTTTGCTATGCAGAAGAATTTCATTGCAAACGCATCACATGAACTAAGAACGCCACTTACCTCAATAAATGGCCAACTGGAGGTCTTAATGATGAAAGACCGTTCAACAACGGAATATAAGTCCGCACTTGGATCAGTACTTGATGACATTAAATCTCTGATAGATCTGTCGAACAGATTACTGTTGATAGCACGTACCAGCGCTGAGGGTCCGGTGAATTTTAACAAAAAGATCAGGATTGATGAAATTCTCTGGCAGGCTCAGGAGGAGATAAAGAGATTCAACAGCGATTATCAAATCAATATATCTATAGATAATTCATTAACCGATTCTGATCAGATGATTATAGTTGGAGATGAGTACTTGCTGAAGGTCGCAGTTTCAAATATTATAGATAATGCATGTAAATACTCACCCGACCACACCGTTGATATAAAGCTAAAGCATGTTGAAAAGTTTATCGAGCTAATATTTGAAGACAGAGGTGTCGGTATTTCGGAAAAGGATCTCGAAAAGGTTTTTGAGCCTTTTTATCGTGGCTCCAACACAATGACCATCTCAGGCAGTGGTATAGGGCTTCCACTTGTCAGCCAGATAATTAAAAATCATAATGGAACGGTCGAACTCTCATCTCAGATAGACAAAGGTACTGTTGTTGCAGTTTTGCTGCCGATAGTTTGAAGCCCCTCTATTTACCCTGCTTATTTGCCCCCCTGCCCCCCTGAAGGGGGGGTAATTCTCTATCTTTGATGTAGTTCAATTACATGTCAGAATTAGTCCCCCTTTAGGGGGATGGCTGCTTAGCGGCCAGGGGGCAAAACTTTAATTCTTTTTTAATTTTATTTTAATCCCTGTTTAATAGTAGGGGCTTAACATTGCATGAGTTAGTTATTTTAAGTTAGGGTTTATATTTCTCCTGAATTATTTGCATAGTCAGGATTCGTTTTTAGGGTAACAGGTTAATATTGTTTAGGTTAGTTTTTGGTGGTAAATGAGGTAACAGGTTCTACAAATCAGGTCGCAGATTTTAAGAATATTTGAAAATTATTATATTTACGGCCTTTTAATTTGTTGAACCTGTTTCATAGTTTAAATGTAAGCATAAAAGAAGAACAATATTATATATACATAAAAGATAACCCTGACGATGTTTGTAATAAAGAAGTTTTACAGCAATTCAAATGAATCCAGATTCTTCGCCCTCCTTTTCATTTTTTTGCTAACAATATCCGCCTGCCAATCAAATAATAAATCTTCATCCGGCTCACAGAAGCATTCTGTTCCTGCTTCAAATGGTGATTATTTCCAGGAGATAGGAAAAGAGATCGGCATCGATTTTGTTCACTCCATTGGCGACAACGAACTGACTAATATTGTTGAATCAAGCGGCGCAGGAGCTGCTTTTCTCGATTATGATCAGGATGGATATATCGATTTATATGTATGCAGCGGGACCTGGCTTAAAGGTGTAAGCAGTGGTGAAAAACCAGCTGTTATGCCTGAGAATCATCTCTATCATAACCGTGGAGATGGGACTTTTGAGGATGTAACCAAAAAGGCAGGTGTTGGCGGACCCTGGTACAGCATGGGAGTAACCGTAGGTGATTACAATAATGATGGTTATCCGGATATGTATGTCAGTAATTACGGAATCAACGTACTATATAAAAATAATGGTAACGGTACATTCACAGATGTTACCAAACGGGCCGGAGTCGGGGGAAAAGAAACTGATTTCAACACGGGAGCAGCCTGGCTCGATTATGATAACGATGGTTTCCTCGATCTTTATGTAGGCAAATACCTTAATTTCGATCCCAATTATAAATATTATTATGCTCCGGATGGCTTTCCGGGCCCGCTGGCCTATGACGCCCAGCCGGATGTTCTTTATCATAACAACGGTGACGGCACTTTTGAGGACGTCACAAAAAAAATGGGAATCATTGACGTGGATGGAAGGGCGATGGGTGTCGGAGCTGCTGATTACGACGATGATGGCTTTGTCGATATTTATGTTGCCAATGACCATTCGATGAACTATCTATGGCATAATAACGGAGGCAAGAGTTTCACCGATATGGGCACTCCTTCAGGAACAGCATTCGGTCAGTCTGGAGAATCAACTGTAAGTATGTCAGTGGATTTTGCCGATTATCTTGATAACGGGATGATGGATATGTTTATTTCTGATGATAAGTATTGCAGATTGTTTGAGAACATGGGGAACGGGATATTCTCTGATCAGTCATATCCATCAGGTATTGCCATGCCTGCCGGCCAGTTTGTCGGATGGTCCTCTTCTTTCTTTGATTATAACAATGACGGTTTAGTTGATATTTATAAAACAAACGGAGCGCTAAAACACCTGTATGGGCAGGAAGACCAGGTATTCGAAAATCTTGGTAATGGAAAATTCAAGGATGTTTCGTGGGACCTGGGCAGTTACTTTAAGAAAAAACTGGTTGGACGCGGAGCATGTTTTGGTGATTATGACAACAACGGTGATATTGATGCTTATATTGTGAATCTGAATGACCGCGGGGCTTTCCTCAGAAACAATAAGGGTAATCAGAATAACTGGATCACATTAAATCTTGTCGGAACAACAAGTAACAGGGATGGAATAGGTGCAAGGGTGAAAGTAACTTCAGGTAACAAAGTGCAGACAGCTCAGAAAAAGAGCACAACAGGTTATCTGTCGCAGAATGATCCGAGGATGCATTTTGGGCTCGCTAAGAATGAGATTGTTGATAGAATCGAGATAAAGTGGCCATCAGGCAAGTTACAGGTACTTGAGAATATAAAGGTCAATCAGATTCTTACTGTCAAAGAACCCCAAAAATAACCTTTTAATGAATAAACTCAGAGCTACCATAGGCTTATCCTTCATAATGGCCATTGGCTTTTCCTCCATCTTTTTTTCATCCTGCAGAAAAAAATCCAGAGATGGCATGATAATTTTTACCAGGTCTCCCCAAAAGGTGCAGAATATAAATTATGTCTCAGGAGATTCATGGAGGTATATACCCCAGGCACAAATCGTGGCATTGGACCCTGAAAAACCTGAAGCATCATTAAAGGTACTTACTTCTGATTTCTATTCTGCAAGGGCTCCACAAATTTCATATGACGGAAATTATTTAATTTTTGCTGCTCAGCTAAAACAGAATGATCCGTGGCAGATATGGGAAATGGACCTTAATAACCTGAAATCCAGACAGGTGACATCTTCCGGTGAAAACTGTACAGATCCTGTTTATCTGCCCGGCGGACGGCTGTTATTCAGCAAATTTGCTGCCAACGATACCCTGAAAGCGGGGCATTCACTTTATACTTGTAATCCGGATGGCAGTAATTTGAAACGAATTACTTTTAATCCGCATACCTATTTTGCGTCAAATGTACTTAGTGATGGTCGCGTGTTAACTATCGGAAGACAGCTGTTCCCTGATAAAGGAAGTCCAATGTACATGGTTTTGAGACCAGATGGCACCAAAGCTGAAATGTTTTATAAGGGAATCGGAGGCTCTGACCTGACAGGCCAGGGACTGGAAACAATAAACGGCAGAATAGTATTTATTGAATCTGATAAAAGTAACCCCGGATCAGGTAATCTGATTTCAATAAGTTATAACAGACCGTTACATTCAAGAATGAATCTTACATCGGAAATTAAAGGTGATTTTCGCGCAGTCTTTCCGCAACATTCAGGCAGACTCCTGGTCTCATATCGAAAGTCCGGATCTGAGAGGTATGCACTTTACGAATTTGATCCTGAATCAAAGGCTCTTGGAAAAGCTATATATAACAATAATGACTATGATGTACTGGAAGCTGTTGTAGCCGCTAAACATGACAGACCGAAAAAACTGCCAAGTGAACTGGATATGGGAGTAAAAACAGGATTATTAATGTGTCAGGATATTAATGTCATGAATATAATGACTACAGGCTTGGTTACCAAATCATCAGGAATTAAGATCGTGGGTATCGACTCTACGCTCGGTGTGGTTCAGGTTGCTGAAGACGGCTCTTTCTATTTAAAGGTTTTGGCTGACAAACCTTTTCAGATTAAGACAATTGATAAAGACGGTAATGTTTTGCGCAGCCCGTGTGGCTGGATCTGGCTACGCCCTAATGAGCGTCGCGGATGTGTCGGTTGTCACGAAGATCCCGAAATGACACCGGAGAACAGAGTTCCACTGTCAGTTAAAAAACCACCGGTTATAATACCAATGCATGTGAAAAAGGTTGTTGAGAAAAAGGTTTCACTGGAATAGATATGAAGATAAATTATAGAATATTCTCCGTTTTTGTATTCTTTTTCATCCTGGGATTGGTAATCTATATTCCGGGACGAAAATGGGCCAGGACTCACGTTAATTATATAACGGCTGTTGAAGACCATCCGCTCAATTGTTTCTCATGTCATATTTACACTCAAAAAAGCGGTTTCATTTCAAAACTGGTCAACAGAAAGTACCTGTCACCTATTAATCTGGCTGTCTCAAAAGATGGCAAAAGATTGTATGTCGTTGCGCAGGAGGCTAATGCTTTACTGGTTGTTAATGCTGAATCGCATAAGGTTATGAACAAGATAGGTGTGGGGAATCTTCCCCATAGTGTAGTTCTCAGCAGCAACGGACAAAAAGCCTATGTAAGCAATCAATGGTCGGATAATGTGTCGGTTATAGATCTGGCGGCTTCAAAAGTAATTGACACACTTAAGACAGGTAATGGTCCTGCAGGACTTTCTCTGAGCGCCGACGGTAAATTTCTGTACGTCGTTGATTCATATTCTTCAAATATTTCTGTTATTGATCTTAGTAACGGGGAAGAACGCAAAAGGTTTGATGCTGGAAATAATCCAACAGGAGCACAATTGTCTCCCGATGGAAGAACTTTATATGTTCCCAGCAGGCGCTCGGTTATTGCTCCTTATGGAGAAACTCTTAAAAGCGAACTCACTATTCTCGATGAGAGTACTCAAAGAATCAGGGAACACAGAAGCATAGAATCTGCCTATATGATGGAAAATGTTGCCTTTACTCCTGCCGGAGATATGGCAATGTTCACAATGATCAGACCCAAAAACCTTGTTCCTTCAATCCAGGTTGAACAGGGATGGATGATGAATTACGGAATCGGGATAGTTGAGCAGAGAGAAAATGGAAGGGTAATCCAGTTATTACTGGATGAACCGAATGCATATTATTCTGATCCGTTTGATATAAAAATTTCACCCGACGGGAAAAAAGCTTTTGTATCAAGTTCGGGAGTAAATTGCATTTCCGTGGTTGATATTGACTCAGTGCGTTCCTTAATTGCAAAATCCACACCTGAAATGCTAAATACCTATTCCAATCATCTTGGAATCAGTAGTCACTATATACTTAAACGAATCAAAACAGGTGCGAATCCAAAAGGGCTTGCTATCTCACCTGACGGAAAGTTCCTATATGTTGCCGAACAACTTGAGGACAGGATCGCGGTAATAAATACTGAAAGCCTGGAAACTATAAGTTCTATTGATCTCGGCGGCCCGGGAAAGATTACCGTAGCCCGGCAGGGTCGCAGACTTTTCAATAATTCAGGACACACCTTTCAGAAACAGTTTGACTGCTATACATGTCATCCTGATATGCACGAGGATGGCCTGGTATATAACATGGCATCAAAGGATATGGGACGTAATCTTACAAATACCCAATCGCTGCGCGATATTGGAGATACTCCTCCATATAAATGGAATGGCAAAAACCAGACTATTTATAAACAGGACGGGATGCGGTTTTCAACCGTTCTTACCAGAACTGAACAGTTCAATTACCAGGATCTTGATGCGCTGGTTGCCTATATCATCACAGGTATACCATATCCTCCGAACCTTCAGTATAATCCAAACGGCGAACTAACGGAATCGCAACTTCGGGGTAAGAAGATTTTTGAACGGAAAATTGATAATTTTGGTGATACTATACCGGAAAATAATCGATGTATCACCTGCCATCGGCCCCCATACTATACTAATCTGAAAATGGCTTATGTTAAAACGCTTGCTTTAAGTGATGATTCTATGCTATTTGACACTCCTCACCTTAATAATATTTATGCTTCTCCTCCTTATTTGCATGACGGACGTGCTGCCACACTTGAGGAGATTTGGACCAAATACGGGAAGGATGATAAGCACGGACGGGTTAATGATATGACGAAAAATCAGCTGAATGACCTCGTCGATTATCTGAAATCACTCAGGGCTCCACAATACGAATATTATGATTCGAAGAAACATCATTCTAACAATAAATCTAATTAAGGAATAAAATCATGAGAAAAATATTACAAAAATATGGCCTTCGGACTTCTGCTGCACTGATCCTTTGTTGTATTTGTTCTTTTGGAGTTATTTATTCTCAGTCAATAGCCGAAAAAAGTGCTGGCAAGACCAATATTAAAGATGATGCCAGATCGATGCCAGTGTACGGTCACTGGAAGAATTTCACAACAAAAGACGGGTTACCCTCCGATCATGCTTATTGTGTTCGTATTGACGGGAACCGTGTGCTTGTGGGAACACACGATGGTATGGCCGTTTACGAAGATGGAAAGTGGAGCACTTATACAACGAAAGACGGCTTAGCGCATAATGGAGTTGTTTCAATAGATGTCAGCGAACTTACCGGCGACGTATGGATTGGAACAATGGGAGGTTTAAACCGCTGGTCAGCCGGAAAATTTGAGACTTTTTCACAATTAAATAGTGGTCTCCCTAATGATCTGGTTTACTGCGTTATCTGTGACGGGAAAGATGTCTGGACAGCTACTGCAGGCGGTGCAGGCCATTTTGATACGTATTCAAGGGAATGGGAGATATTTACAGAAAAGAATGCTCCGATGCATGAACCATGGACTTATGGCGTTTCTGCCGGGGATGGAAAGATCTTCATTGCAGCCTGGGGAGGAGGAGTAATTGAATACGCTACCAAAACAAAACAGTTCAAGGATTACACTGATCCGGACGGTGAAATGGAAATTGATCTTCTCCCTGATGATGGCGTAGTTCATGATATTACTACGGCAACTTCTTATGCAGATGGTATCTTATGGGTATCAACATACTTTGGTATGAGCAGTTATGACGGCACTCACTGGAAAGGTTACTTTGACCATGACAGCGGGTTGGCCAGCAATTTTATAAATTTTGTCAGAGCTGAAGGACCGGTTGTTTTCGTATGTACCGATAAGGGCTTAAGCAGTACAAATGGCAAGAGTTGGGTGACATATAAGAAAAATGATAATAACAGCGATGGAATGGCAATCATAAAAAATTACGGCCGCGAAAGTGACAGCACCATTAATAAAACTACCAGGGAAATGCCATTATCACCATCCATTGCGCATAATTTTATTATTGGCGTTGATGCTGATAAAGATTTCCTCTGGGTTGCCACTGAAAAAGGGGTAAGTCGTGGAGAGCTGCTGAAATAGTTGAAAGTCCGCCTTCTCCGCCAGATGGCGGATTCGGCGGACAAAAGTTGAAATGTTGAAATGTTGAAAGGGTTGAAATAATGGAAATAGCTGAAATAATGGAGGAAAAGCAATTATTGATTGATCTGTCAAAACTTACTGACGGAGAGAGGGTGGAAATGAGAAAACTCGGGATTTTATCCGCTGAAAATAAAATTAACGGATATGTATATCCTCCTCTGCATATTAAGAGGCCTCCAATTGAAAAACATGTGGTGCATGCTCCCCGGGTAATTAACGAAGCATACGACTATCAGAAGCCCTCATCCTTTTCACGGGCATTGTGTTTAGATTTCGGTGGTCACAAGGTTCTGCTCATCTCAGGAACAGCAAGTGTTAATGAAGAAGGCAAAGCAGAACATATTGGTGACTTTAAAGCTCAGCTTTGGAGGACCTACGTCAATATAACCAATCTTCTGGCAGCTGAAGGGATGACCTGGCATGATGTAGTCAGAACAACAAACTATCTGAGGGATATTGAAAGGGACTATGCCGAATTCAACAAAATCCGTACCTCCTTCTATCGATGGCTGAATCTTGATCCACTGCCTGCCAGTACGGGAATCCAGGCACGGCTGTGCTGGGAAACGCTACTGGTTGAAATTGAAGTATATGCAATTTGTAAATCAAATTAAAAATAATATCATGAAACTTAACTATAGGTTATTAGCTGTTGTTGCACTTATTCTGAGTTCCATTTCAATTTTAAAGGGGCAGAATGAAAAACAGAACTATGGTAAGGCTTCTGATGAAATTTTCCCATATCAAAGGTTTCAGAAAGCTTATGTATATCATTTTCTTGTGCCTCTACAGTTCAATGGAGCAGGAAGAGAGCTTCAGCCGCCCAGAGATCTTAAAGAGGTCAGAATTGGGTTTTTAGGGCCACTCGAAGGATCAGTCATTGTATCCCTTGGGAAACAAATGTTACAGGGAGCAACGCTCTCAATAGAAGAGGCTAACAAAAGGGGAGGATATCATGGCATTCCCTTTAAATTAATGATCCACAATGATGTCGGATTATGGGGTGCTGCTGCAAACGAAGTGATAAAAATGGACGATGAGAAGGTATGGGTTTTTTTAGGCTCAATTGACGATATCGTTTCCCATGTTGCTCTGAGGGCAACGTTAAAAGTTGAGATACCCATGGTGAATACCGGTGATCCGGATCCAACTTATACAGAGACAAACATACCCTGGACAATTCGGGTTATAAGTGATGACAGGCAGAGCAGCTATGCACTGGTAAACCAGATCTATAAGAAGGATGGTCATTCCAGGGTCGCAGTGATCAGGGATAACAACCGGTATGGAAGAGTAGCAATAAAGATTTTTTCAGAAACGGCTACAAGAGTCGGTCATCCAATGGTCATCGAAGAGCGGTTCAACGACGGAGAGACAGATTTCAAAACACAGCTGGAGAGAATATTAGCCACTACCCCTGATGCTATTCTTATATGGGGAAATGCCAGAGAATCGGGTCTTATTTTACAGCAGATGCGTGCAATGGGATTAGAACAACCAATCTATGGCTCAGACAGGATGGTTTCTCCGGAATTTCTTAAGATTGCCGGTAACCTGGCTGATGGTGTTGTGACTACATGCCAGTATAATCCTGACGCCAATAACCCAAAATTAAAAGCATTTCAGACCAATTATTTTAAGAGATTCGGTCTTGAACCGGATGTATTTGCTGCCCATGCTTATGACGGGATGAACATTATCATCGAAGCTATCAATAAAGTGGGGCTTAACAGGGTTTTAATCCGCGATGTGCTCACAGATCTAAAGACTTTCCAGGGTTACCAGGGCATAACCGGTAAAAAAGTATTTGATCAGACTTGGAACGACATTGCAGATATATGGATAGCTAAAGTTCGTCATGGCAAGTTCGAATTCACTCCTGCTCCACCTATGAATCCTAAGGATAAAGTAAATAGCAAAACTGATAATTATTAATATTAAAGATACAGAAGATGGAAACGAATCCATATAATAATCGAGTAAACGGTGGATCTGCCATCCCGTCAAGAGTGAGCCGCAAGACAAAACCTGATAATACCATTGTCAGTATTAATGACGTTCAGGTCGGCGGTTCTGAAATAATAGTTATAGCAGGACCATGTGCCGTAGAGAGCCGGTTACAGCTGTTCGAAACTGCAAGGTTGGTAAAAGCAGGCGGAGCCAGGATATTAAGAGGTGGAGCTTTCAAACCCCGCTCTTCGCCGTATAACTTTCAGGGACTGGGAGAAGAAGGGTTGAAACTGCTGGCAATGATAAGGGAGGAGACCGGGTTACCCATTGTCACAGAAGTGATGGATACAAGGCAGATTGAACTGGTGGCTTCGTATGCCGATATGATTCAGATTGGTTCACGCAATATGCAAAACTATCCTCTTCTGAAGGAGGCGGGAATGTGCCGGAAACCGGTTTTGCTGAAGCGGGGCATGATGGCGACAATTGAAGAGTATTTATTGGCAGCCGAATACATCCTTAATCAGGGTAACGATCAGGTTATTCTATGTGAACGTGGAATACGGACTTTTGAACCTTCCACAAGAAATACACTCGACCTCAGCGCTGTTCCGATGCTAAAACGACTCAGTCATCTTCCTGTAATAGTTGATCCAAGTCACGGAACAGGTCTCCGGTGGATGGTGCCTGCATTGGCAAAAGCGGCAGTGGCTGTAGGTGCAGACGGACTGATTATGGAAGTGCACTATAAACCTGAAGAAGCATTATGTGACGGCTATCAGTCGCTTAGCGTAGATGAATTTGCACGGCTGATGTCCGATCTGAATAAAATAGCCAGAGCAGTCGGGAGAGAAATTTCTGTACCAAAACCTTCTACAGTATAGCTAATCACCTTTTTAACAATATGTGTTTTTTATTGATTATTTCTTTTCACTTTAATCAATTACCCCCTTCCCGGCCTTCCCCCAGGGGGGAAGGAGCATTATAACCTTTCCCCCTTGGGGGAAAATGAAAGGGGGTAAAAATGAACTCATTGTATGAGATTACAGAAATTATTCTTCCATACGTTCTTTTTTTTAGTCTTTCTGGGATTTATTGCCGGAGATGTAAAAGCCTTTCAAAATACTGACAGGTCAGGTAAGACAGTAAAAATCGGGCTCCTAATCCCTGATAATAACTCGCAGGCAGCAAAATACGGAGCTGAATTGGCAATACGGAATGCTAACGAAAAAGGAGGCTTTAATGGCAAGCCTTTTCAGCTGGTTGTGCGCTCTATGGAAGGCCCCTGGGGCACTGGCTCCAAGCAAGCCGTTAACCTTATATTTGAAGAAAATGTATGCGCATTGATGGGTTCCCCCGACGGGAGAAATGCTCACCTTGTTGAACAGGTTACTACCAAAGCAAGGATAGTTTTTTTATCTGCATGGGCAAGTGATCCTACTCTTGCCCAGGCTTTTGTACCGTGGTATTTCAGCTGTGTGCCGACCGACCTTCAGCAGGCTGATGCACTTATTGAAGAAATTTACAATAAAAGACAATTTACTAAAATAGCAGCCGTATCAGATAACGATTATGATTCAAAAATGGCGATGGAAAGCTTTGTGAAAAGAGCTAAACTCTCAGGTAAAACAACTCCGTTACAGCTATTCTATGATAATAAAGCTCAGGATTATAATGATTTAATTAATCAGATTAATAAAGCTGGTGTCAGAGGTATAATCCTGTTTGGAAAACCTTCTGCTTCGATGAGAATAATTAATCAATTGAGAGAAAGGAAAATGGATCAATCATTATTTGGATCTCTTTCTCTTCTTGATGAAAATGAAATTCCAGGTCAGGTCATGAAATATTATGAGAATGTTGCACTGATTTCCCCGGGAAACTTGTCGGGATCAAAGGGTCTGGCCTTCCGGGAGGAGTTTCAGAAAACCTATGGTAAGTTACCGGGTGCGGTCGCAGCATATTCATTTGATGGCATGAATTTACTTATCGAAGCAATAAGGAATGCCGGCATAGATCGTGAAAATATTCAAAAAGCACTTGCAAAAATAAAATTTGAAGGGGTTACCGGACCAATTCAATTTGATGGTAAAGGGAAACGCATGGGCACTCCAGGTCTGATGGAAATAAAAAATGGCGTTCCGGTTACGGTTGAGAGGTAAACCCAGGTTTAAGTTCCTTTTATTTCTTAATTTTGATGCCAAATGATAAATATTAACCCCGGTGTAGTGAACAGTCGCGACTGTTCACTACAATACACCCTATCAAACAGTCAATTATGACAAAGAAATTTTACATCATTCTGACGGTAGGTTTTTGTACAGCTTTTTTATTCAGCTGTAAGGAAACACCGCAGGACAGCAAACAAAAATCAGTTGAATTGATGACGACCCAAACCATGGGTCTTGCATATCTTGAAGAGTTTAAACTTGACGATGCTGAAAAAGCGTTTTTAAAGTTCATTAAACTAGCACCACACGAAAAACTTGGATATGCAAATCTGGGATTGGCGTATTTAAGAATGGGTAAATATCCGGAAGCAAAAAAACAGCTCTTTGAAGCAATAAAAATTGATCCTAAAGATCCTGATATTAGATTATTGCTGGCTACGGTTTACCAGATGAATGATGAACGCGAAAAAGCTATTTCAGAACTTAAAGAGGCTCTTAAATCTGCTCCTGACCACATTAAAACACTTTATGATCTCACCGAATTATATTCTGCAGCAACTGATGCGGAATCACAACAACAACGAAAAAATTTCCTGCTTCAATTAGTTGAAAAAGCCCCGGACAATCTTGTGCCACGACTTAGTCTTACAGAGATATACATCCATAACGGAGATACCGATAAAGCGACAGAACAATTAGAAATTATTCATAAACAATTTCCTGAATTTCCGAAGGAAGCCATTGATTATTACAATAGAACCGTCTCATTACTGAAAAAACCTGATAAGGAAAATGCAATTATTCAATTCACAATTTTCCATAATTATATGAAGGTTACATCGCCGTATCAGGCAGGCATCATGGACTTAAAAGGTCCTGGAGGATCATTAGTAGGTTTTCCTCTGATTACTTATGATCAGCAGCCGGCATCTTCTTCAGGTGAAAATAAATCAATCCTCGATGCAATTAAATTTACCGACGCGACGGTATCTGCCGGATTGAATATTATCCCTGCAAATATTGATGATAAGAATACGGAATTCCGGTATTCCACTCATGTGGAAGCAGCTGACTATGATAGTGACGGAGATGTGGATCTCTATGTGGGTAGCTATGATCAGGCAACCTCAACCTATAAGCACTATCTCCTTAACAATGATATGGGCAGGTTTAAAGATGTTTCAGAAGAAGCCGGAATAAAGCATTCTGGTAAGGAATCATCGGCTGCATTTGCCGATTATGACAACGATGGTTTTCTCGACCTTTATATAGTAAGAGAAGGTGGTGATATATTATACAGAAACGCGGGCAAAGGAGTTTTTGAAGATGTGACGGCTAAAGCACAGGTCGGCAGCAAAACCGGCGGAAACAGAGCTTTGTTCTACGATATGGACCATGACGGAGATCTTGATCTGTATGAAACAAGATCAAATTCGAATCTGATGTTCCGGAACAATGGTGATGGCACTTTTCAGGAACAGGCAGAAAAGATGGGAATGTCGTGTAAGGATGCAAATAGCCGTGAAGCAGCTTTCGGGGATTTTGATGACAACGGGACCATTGATTTGTTTGTTGCTAATGAAGATGCCAGCAATACTTTATTTTCAAATCAGCGTCAGGGTGTTTATAAAGATGTCACCGAAGAAAGCGGACTGAAAAGCAACGGCGGTACAGGGGCAGTAGCTGTGGGAGATTATAATAATGACGGATTTCCTGACCTTTTCATAGCCTCACTTAACGGAGGCAATCATGAACTTTTCCGGAATAAGGGCAATGGCAGTTTTGAACTTGTAAAAAATTCGAAGGAGATGTTCTCTGCAATGCAGCATGTTAAAGTTTACGATGTCAAATTTTTTGATTTTGACAATGATGGTTACCAGGATCTGATTGTTGTGGGTGAATCAGAAGTAAAGGGTGGCCGCGGTGTGTTTCTGTATCATAACGACGAAAAAGGGAATTTTGAAGATGTATCAAGGCTGCTGCCGGAAGAGCCAAGATCAGGAAA
>JBEKDR010000098.1:0-15902 GCA_050014255.1 Bacteroidales bacterium
ACCAGTAAATCCGGACCGAGTGAAGAAGAGATTCGTAAAAAAGCAAAGGAAATCTATCACGAGCGTATTGCCCGTGGGGAACATGGAACTTCAGAAGATGACTGGCTTAAAGCAAAAGAATTGTTAAGGGGTTCAATTGAGGAATAACTGACCCATTTATTCTTGTTTTGAAACAAGCCCCGTCCTCTTATCTTAAGCATTCCGTCAGGGCTAAAAAGAAACTCTGGAGTTTTTTCAGATAGAAAAATATGGAGCTCATCTAACATTATTTTTTCAACGAAAAAGATTGAATTCCCCTATTCAAAAATGTAATTTACAAAATCATTCAATAATATTAACTATCAATTGAAAAAAAATTATTGGCAGCCATTACAAAAACAGCACTTTGTCTATTAAACTTAAAAACCCCCGAATTTCTATGTTGGTATCGCTTCACGTATGTGAGTAAACCTATAAATCCCATACGTGTCTGATATGATACCATAATTAAGAAACAGGTAATGCAAGTCAATTTTTTTAGCACATGTTTTTATAACAAAACTTATGCTAAGTAATTAAAAAAAGATCAGTTAGAAAAGTGAACAGAAATATTTGGCTTAAGGTATTTTTCAAGAAGGGAAAATACCTTTTCAGGATAAATTGGTTTTAGCAGATATTCATCGCATCCTACTTTGAAAGCCTCTGTTTTTGTCTGCTCAGAAAAATATGCAGTGATCATTATAACCGGAGTGCTTTTTCTCTTTTTCCGAAATATTCTTACACATTCAATTCCATTTATCAACGGAACAAGAAAATCCATAATAACCAGATCAATATTTTTATTTTCTTGGATTAAATAATCAACAAATTCTTTCCCTGTATGAAAGATATTAACATCAGCTCCCGTATTTATCAATAATGCTTCATAGTACCTGATCGACGACAAGTCATCCTCAACAATAACTATATTTTTCCCTGTAAGTTCTAAATTGGTGATATTCAAGGTTATTTATTCACTTAGTTGACTTGTATAAAACTACGATAATAAAAAATTTTGTGACAGTTAATTTGCTTAATTATTGCAATTTCAATTGTTAACTATATTATGGTTTTACAAAAAAAAATACTTGAAAGGATACCCATTTTCACGTAACCATCGGCGTAATGCCTTGGCGATCTTTCTTCTTTTGAGTATGACCGTTCCGGTTTCACTTGAAGCAATCCTATAAAATGTTTTCATCTTTTTATTATATATTTATAGATGGTCTAATTTTATATTCTAATTATTTAAATTGCACGAAATTTCATTTGTTTATAGTCAATTCATTTCCCTAAACAATCAGTTCGACCTGTTCAGATATCTTTTGTGTATAGAAATATGTAAGTCCGTTCATTTCAGTCATATCAATAACCTTAAAACCGTTTCTTTTCAAAATTTCTGTAACTTTATTTTTACTCAAATTATGATCGGTTCTGGAATCGAGGAAATTAATTAATTTGTAAGATAACCTCGAATGCTGATAAAAGTGAAATGCTTTCCCATTCAGAGCTTTGCTGTCTGAAAAGCAGCCTATAAAATTGACATTCTCAGGTAGAATGCGGATGAGAGTAAACAGAAACTCATCCAGATATTTTATAAAATTCAACTTCTTAAGGTTTATTAAAGTTCTGACACTCTTTAATTCATTTTCATCATAATAATAATGGTGCTTTGAAGAGAGTACCAATAAATCAGATTCCTTAGACAGACCAATATGTTTAAGGTAACTAAAAAAGTTTTCACCTGCTTCGGCAACCATATTGACTATAGCTGGGTTAAGACTGGTATTCCCATAAGAAGTCCTTCCCTTGTTTAAGTATTTCCCATCATAGTTGTTATCAATGGACCAGATGTTGTTTAAAAGTAAATTGTTTTCCATCATCTTACGTTTCAAATTACATGTTAAAAGTATTATGAAAGTAAATTACCTGCAAACAGCTAAAGCCCAATTAGTGAGAATATGCGAAAGTTTTAAAGGTTCTTACTCAATAAAAAATTGAAGATCATTTACAATTAAAAACAACTGATAACCGGATTGAAGTTATTCGTCAAAAACTGATTAATATTTACAAGAATTAACGGAGAAAAAGAGATTTTCAAGTTATTTTTCATTCTATAGTGTTAATTATATGGATAATAGAGAAACTTTATATTTGATATTATGAGAATTGCTATTTTGACAAACAGCTGATTTAAAAAGACATGATTTAATCGCGAAGGCATTATTCTGAATCTTTATAACAAATAAACTAATTAAAAAACGTTGAAAAAATCATTTTTAACCAAAAGTGCCAGTAAATTCTAAGTTTTGTCTTTGATCCTTCAACAGGTGGATAAAATCACCTTCAAAAAAAGAAGATTAATTATAAATTATTCTTGTCTGTCAAAAGAATTCAGATGAAGAATGACTCACATAAATCCCTTCCTGGGAATCCGATAAATGCATAAACTACTGTTGATTTTCATTGGTTCTTGGCTACTTAAAGACGAGGCGAACCATCTCGAAACAACAGAGTACAAAATTCGACAAAAATCAGTTAGGTGAAATCAATCCTTTTAAAACATGGTTTTGCTGGCCTGTTGATTTTTTCCTATACTGTTATAAGGATATGAATAGACGTCCGATTATTTGTAAAGGTGATACTACATATTATAATTTATAGGGTATTCATTCTAATTGAATAAGATTTCTTATCTTTAATTTTACTCAATTCATAATTGACTATCTTACTTTAATCGGGGACATTAACAAACAAAAAAATAAAGTAAGCCACAAATATAGAGGAAATAAAATAAGTATAGAATCTAATTAAGATATGATAGACAAAACCAAAGAAGAACTTGTAAAAGAGTTACAGGAATTGGAGCAAACTCATAAATCTTTGAAGGCAAGGCTTCAAAAAGAACTTGCTGATAAAGAAGAGGAAGATTCTATTTTAAAGAAACTTATTCATACTGCTGAAGAATTTATTCAATTTACAGATGATTCCCCAGACTTTAATAAACTATTACAAATTGTTTTTGATATTTCAGGTGCTAAATATGCTGCTCTTAATATTTTTGACGATAACGGACTTGACTTTTCAACCATTGCCTTAGCAGGGATAAATAAAAACATTATAAAAGGTATGTCAATCCTTGGTTTTGATGTTCTTAATAGACATTGGAATCATGACCCTCAGCGAGCCGAAAGGACAAAACCACAAATCATTACACGCTATATGCATTTAAATGAACTTACAGACGATGTAATTCCAAAAAATGTTATCTATCTGATTGAAAAATTTTTCAATATTCAGGAAACTTTCATTATAAAAGTTGTTAAAGAGAATAAGGTATTAGGTGATTTCACTTTAATGTTTAATAAAGGCGAAACCCTTATAAACAATTCATTAGTTGAATTGTATGCGAATCTGACAGGTATGTTCTTAGACAGAATTAAATTAACACAAACACTGAAGAAGAGCGGAATCAAACATAGCACAATGATATCTAATATTTCAGATGTAATTGGCATAATCGATTTAGATGGTATTATAAACTATAAGAGTCCCAATTGTGAGATATGGTTTGGATGGCAGCCTCAAGACCTTGTTGGCACTGATAGTCGGTTAAATATTCATCCTGACGACTTACAGCGTATTCAAAAGGAATTATTTACACTCTTTGAAAAAGAAAACTCGACAAAAACGGTAGAGTACAGATATAAATGTAAAGATGGAAGTTATAAACTCGTTGAACTTAATGCTACCAATCTCACAAATGACCCAATTATAGGTGGGATATTGTTAAATTACCATGACATCACCCAGCGTAAGCAGATTGAAGAGGAATTAAAGAGAAATACTGAAATGCTTCAAACAATCTTTGACCATATCCCAGTGATGATTACCTACTTTGACGAAAACGGGGAAATAAAAATAACTAATCACGAACTTGTTAGAGTCTTAGGATGGACTTTTGAGGAATGGAAAACCGGAAATATCTTTGCTAAATGTTACCCCGAACCAGAAGTTTTAAAAGAAGTTCTTAATTTTATTAATAGTGGAGAAATTGGTTGGAAAGATTTCAAGGCCTATACAAAATATGGCACTATCATATATACAGCATGGACAAATATAAAGTTATCAAATGGTATTTCAATGGGAATTGGACAAGACATCACCATTTGCAAGCGTGCTGAAGAGAAATTGAAAGAAAACGAAAATCTTCTACAAAAATCGAATGCAGATAAAGACCGTTTTATATCCATTCTTTCTCACGATTTAAGAAGTCCGTTCAATTCGATTCTTGGTTTTTCAGAAGTACTGACAGAAGACATTCGCAAACTTAATACAGACGAAATTGAAAATATTGCACATAATATTAATAAATCGGCACGAAACACTTTTTATTTATTGGAAGATTTATTAGCATGGGCAAGGGCGCAACAAGGCAAAATCACTTTCAGACCACAAGAATTGAATTTAGCAGATATTTGTAAGAATATTCTTGAGATTCTTAATCCAATCGCCATTTCAAAAAACAGTTTTCTATATAAGATAATACTTTGAGTAAAAATCAGCAAATAATATCTCCCACAAAAAACACTCCTGAGGTCATTTTTGACGAGAAAGGGACTATTAAATTAACAGGTCGGCTAATTAATGAAAATCCCATTGATTTCTTTAATCTTTTAGATGAAGGGATAAATGAATATTTTTTTAGTTCTGCTGATATTACCTGCCTTGAAATTTGTCTTGAATATATTAACAGCGAAGGTACTAAGCACTTACTTGAAACAATTAAAAAAATTATACAAATTCATCTCAAGAATAATATGAAAAAGATCATAATTAATTGGTACTATAAAGAGGATGATGAAGATATGCTCGAAAAAGGGACATTTTTTTCTTCGGTCTTGCATGTATATATTAGCCTTATTAGGATAAGCTGATAATTTTAATTCCCCATTTCCGCACACAGTGAGATTTCAATGAATTTATCATAGTCTTGCTATAAGCCATTTACAGAATTTCTAAAACAATTAAAATCTTTTGCTTAACAAGTGGCAATACTATTAGTCATGATAAATTCAATGGGAATATCTAAAGTCGATGAAATATATTCACCTCGCTCTAATATATCCTCATCGTCTTCTTCATAATACCATTGAATGACGAGCTTTTCCGATTGCAGAATAACTTGTGAAAGTTTTCTGAGGATAGAAACTATAATTATTGTACTACTGCTGTTTAGATATTCAAATGCAAGAATGACATATGTGATTTCTGCAGGATTTCTAAGGTATTCATCAATCCAATTCAATATTTGTCCGGTAACTTCAGTATTATTCCCAAACAATCCCCTTCCTTTTATCTTAATATTTCCTTCAGGACTAAAAAGAAACTCTGGAATGTTGCAAGTAGGTAAAATATGAATTTCACCTGTTTTCATTTCTTCAAATAAAAATATTGATTTCCCCCTTTATTAAATGCAATGTACTAAATCCTCCGGATATCAAATTTCAGAACTTATGTTAAATGCAATCTGGCAAGCCAAATGTGGTCAGATTGTACGGCTTTTGAAACTGATTATTAATACTTCTATTATTAGTATCCAAGCGATTTTTTCATGACTTCTGCAGGAAAGGGCTTTCCATGACCAGGATAAATCATTTTTACACCTTTGTCAATCAATATTTTCCAGCATTTCTTAACTGATGCGATATCCTGTGCATATATTGGCAGACCCGGATGGATTCTGAATGGTAACCCATTATGAGCCATACAGCCGACAAATCCTTCTCCTGAATCAAGAATGACACTTATTGATCCTATTGTATGTCCAGGTGTATGAATAATGTTTCCATCAATTCCGTACATTGAAAGGGGATAGGGCTTGTCTGTGATCAGAATATCAGGTATAAACTTTGGATAGGAAATCTTTTTAAAAAATGGGAAAAGCAATGGCTGGGTAATTTTACCATAAATATTTACCCCTTTTGGAATTAACATACCACCATTTTCCAGAAAGGTTCTCTCACTTTCATGAATTGCAATCTTTGCACCTGTCAAATCACGGATTTCACGGGCTGATCCGCAATGATCAAAGTGCGAATGTGTAAGTACAATTAATTTAATCTTAGATGGTTGAATTTCAAGTTTTAAAAGCTCACTTTTAAATAATTTCAACTTATTAGGCATGCCGCCATCAACCATCACGACATCGTTACCACGGATGAGATAACAACTGTTCAGGCCAAGCTTTATCCGAAAGATTTCCAGTTTCATATTCTACAGCTTTAATAGATCATATCTAAATTCACTGATCCACCTGTCTCCTTTATTATCTTTTTGGCGATAGCTGATGAAGACCTGCCTGCCGGCAGGCAGGTGTCGTATTCATAGCCTGGGATGATGCTTGCCATCTGAGGTTTATTTAATTCAATATCAAATTTAATCTATAAAAAGGATCATCGCAATTTTATTTACCTGATTGTAATGTCAATAACCTTGTCCACCTTTAGCCGGAATAAATTGACCACTAAAAGCCGGAGTTAAATACTTGTTGTATAATAATGTATGTTAAGTGTTGTCAGACCGGATTTTGAAGTGGTCAAAGAAGGCCGGATTTTACATAAAAGGGATTATGACAGACTTTTAGCATATCATCTTCTGTCAGGCCCAGAACGACGATCATTTATGGACTATATATGAAAAATTAGATGATGATCGTGTCTCCAATGTCAAATTTGCTCAGACTGGTGCAATTTTACTTGAAAAGGGGTAGCCTCTGAAATTGGGAAGGATATACTTAAATCGGGCGGTAATGAAATTAATGCTGCTGTTGTGACGGATTTTGCATTGTCTGTAACCTGGCCTATGGCTGGTAAAATTGGCGGAGATGGATTTATGGTTTCTGTGGACAAAAATGGCATAGCGACAACAATTGATTTTCGTGAAAAAGCTCCTTTTATTTGACTTTTACTTTACCATCTCGTATCTTGCTTTTATTAACAACATAAACCCACCATAATGAATAAGAAACTAAACCGCAGGCGGTTTCTTATAAATGCTTCAATTGGAGTTTTGGGAGCCGGATTATTTGGAAACAAGGGCCTTGCGACTATTATTAAGGATCAGAAAAATGAACTCCCAAGAAAATTAGTCTACCGCACACTTGGAAAGACCGGCATTAGAGTACCTGTGATCGGAATGGGAATTTTGACTTCTGGTAACCCTGCTCTGATAAATGCAGCGCTTGATGCCGGAATAACTCACTTCGATTCCACGGCCTCTCAGCCTCAGCAGATGCGGAATGAGGAAATGCTCGGAGAGGTTCTCAAGGGACGACCTCGGGAATCAGTTATCTATGGTACTAAGATCCACCTTCCCCAAGATTATAGGACGGGTCTCTATGAAAAAACGGCGACTGAGAAAGAATTTACCAGGATACTTGATGCCGCCCTGAAGAGTTTACAAATGGACTATGTGGATATCCTGTACCACCATAGTGTCTCTCGGAGAGAATCGGCCTTCTATGAACCTGTCATGAAAGCCATGGAAAAGGCAAAAAAAGTTGGGAAAGCCCGATTCTTGGGTATGACCAGCCATAGCAATGTACCAGAAGTGGTTCATGCCGCTACTGATTCGAAGTTTTATGAGGTTATTATGGCTTCATACAATCCCAGACAATTAAATGGGCTTCAGGTCAAAGAAGCTATTGCCAATGCAGCCAAAGCAGGACTGGGAGTCGTTGCTATTAAGGTGATAAGGGGAGATATTGAAAAAGGACAGGAACCAATAAATCCAGGTGCGTCATTGAAATGGGTCCTCCAAGATACGAATGTACATGCAACAGTACCCGGCTTCAGCAACTTTGAGGAGATGAATATCGACCTTTCGGTTATGGAAGATCTAAGCCTTACCGATGCTGAAATGAACGACTTGAAAAGAGAGGGTTCTTACTCTGGCTTATTCTGCCATGGCTGCGGCCAGTGTCTTAAGCAGTGCAATGCCGAACTGCCGATTCCTGATTTGATGAGGGCATATATGTATGTATACGGTTATCGACAACCAGCTCTCGCTCAAAGCCTGTTGACATCTCTGGAGCTTCCTCATAAGGTTTGTGATAATTGTTCTTCGTGTCAGGTTGTATGCCAGAGTGGATGGAAGGTATCAGAGAAGATATGTGATATCGTCCGGCTCAGGGATGTACCGTCAAGTTTTCTAGTTTGATCTTTGACTGACTGTAGTATAAAGGTCTGGTAAATATAAGATGATAAATACAAAAACCATCGATCCTAACCAAATTATCCATATCAAATTGCCACCAAAATCCGGAGTTAAATACTTGTTGTTTAATAATGTATGTTAATTGGAATCTGACCGGCCAAATATGGTCAAGACGAACAGCTTTTAAGACTGCCCGTGATTGATTAGAAAATATATTTTCATTTGAAATTTTGTCCAAAGCTTTTAAAAAGTCCTCTTCCAAACTTGCAAAAAAACGAGCTATGAACATGGTGTTGCGTTCTTAAAATTCATTTTACGAAAACAGATAATCCTTTTTAATATAATATTAATGCATGTAATGAAAATTTAGAGGGCAGCCAAATTTGATACTATTTACAATAAGCCATCAGCACTGTGTTTGAGCCATTCCAGGCAGTTGAACATTTATTCCCAATACTTTTCAATTACATCTTGTATATTAATGCATTAATATTCATTCCTGCTCCAACGGATGCGAAAATAAGGGTGTCACCTTCGTTTATTTTGTGCGGTTTTAACTGATCTTTTAATATAAGATCCAATAAAGTCGGTATGGTCGCTACAGATGAGTTGCCTAACCATGCAATTGTCATCGGTATTATGTTTTTTGGCACATCATCCATATTATAAAGACTAAAAAGTCTTTTTAATATTGCAGCATCCATTTTCCCATTGGCTTGATGGATTAGCGCTTTTTTTATTTCACTAAGATGAATATTGCTTTCCTCAAGACATTCTTTTATAGTTTGAGGTACTTTTTCAATTGCATATTGATAAAGCTTCCGGCCATTCATTTTTAAAAAAATATCATCTTTGTTTTCATTGTCAGGCTTGTAGGATTTACCCATATATAACATTTTGGAATTTAATAAGGTATCCGATCGTGTTTTATGTGCAAGGATCCCAATAGGATATTCACTCTTTTTGGCTTCGAAAATAGTAGCCCCAGCACCATCGGCATACAGCATACTATCTCTATCATGGGGATCGGAAACCCTGGAAAGTATGTCAGCCCCGATAACCAGTACTTTTCCAGCATCTCCTGATTTTATTAAATAATCAGCCTGAATAGCAGCTTGCAGCCAACCCGGACAGCCAAAAAGTAAATCATAAGCTACGGTATTTGGGTTTTTTATTTCTAATTTATGTTTTACCCTGGCAGCTAAACAAGGTACAGCATCCATTCGCTTGTTGTTATTCTTTACATCGCCAAAATTATGCGCAACAATTATGTAATCTAATTCTTCTTTATCAATGTCTGCAGACTTAATAGCATCAATAGCAGCATAACTGGCAATATCAGAAGTTACCAAATTGTCTGCGGCATATCTTCTTTCTTTAATAGTCGTAATTTCAAAAAACTTATTAATTATTTCATGATTTTCTTTTTCGAGTTTTTTCCCGTCCTCATTGTAAAATGCATTTATAAGAAAATCCTCATTTTTGATATGTTTTGACGGAATGTAATTTCCCGTTCCTGTAATAACACTATAGATAGATCTATTCATATTTAAAGTTCAATATTGTTTGTTTTACTGTCTACTTTCTTAAAGATTTAGCAAAGTTAACTGTTTGTATGCGAAAATTAAAAAAAGGATTATGTGCTTTGCTTTTTGTGTGATCTAATGCAAAATCCTATACTGGAAGTGTCCTCAGATTACGCTAATATAGCAACCAAATTAAAAACAAAAGTTAAATTGTATTTTATTCATATTTCAAACTATCAACAGGATTAGCACGTGATGTTTTTAGGATTTGGAGACCAATTGAAATCAATACGATAAAACATGATAATAAACCAATTAAAAAGAACATGGATATTTGTATTGGTACTTTGTATGCAAAATTTTGAAGCCAGAGTTTAGAAATGAAAATACCCAATGGAATCGCCAAAATATTAGCTATTAAAAGCAATAGCAAAAATTCTTTGAAAAACAGGTTGGAAATTATTAAGGAAGAAGCACCTAAAACCTTTCGGATACCAATTTCTTTAGTTCTTTGTTTTGATATAAATAAAGATAAACCAATGAGCCCCATACAAGCAATAAGTGCAGAAACAATTGTAAACGACATTACTACCACGCCCAACCTGAGCTCTGAAGTATAATTCTCATCATTTAATTGATTGAAAAACCTGATTTCAAATTTATCATCTGCCTGAATATTCAATATAGACTTTCTAATATTTTCGAATATCGCCTTGATATTGTGATTATCAACCCTTACTGCAATATCCCTCAGATACTTATTCTCAATAACAATCGCAGTTGGAATTATTTTCTTATGTAATGAGTGAATATGAATATCTTCTATAATTCCTATTATAGTGAATTTGTCATACATAAAATCTACTTGTTTACCTAATTCATCACTAAACAAACCAATACTTTTTAAAGCTGATTTTGTCATAATGATTGACCTGCTTGCGCCTGACGAAGTGGTTTTAGAGAAATCATTGCCTTCAACTATTTTTATACCAAAAGTTTTAATAAAATCTTTTTCTACCCAAAGTAACTCGAGGTCGATTTTTTTTTCTGGATCATCATTGCATTTGACTTTCTGTAACGTACTACTGGTAGCTGGAGGTAATAGTAGTGCAGCACTGACATCCACTATTCCAGGATTTTTTATTAATTCTTCCTTGATAGCGTTAAACCTTTCAACCGAAATAAAATCATGACGTTGAACAATTAGCAAATTTTCCTTGTCAAACCCTAAGTCTTTATTTCTAAAATAGTCAGACTGCTTTCTAATTACTGTTGAAAACTGCATCAGACTAATAAAAAGAACCAACTGCACCCCAATTAATATCTTAGCAAGCAGACTCCTTTTTAAAACCGTATCTGGGATCGACATTACTAATTCGACAGTTTTATATTTGGAAATTTTTCTGGAAATAATAAACCCGGAAAGAACACCGACAATTAGTGTAACTAATAGTATCATAGATACCACTTGCCATTGAAGAGTATCAATCATCCTTTTCCCAAAAATGGATTCACAATGAGGAGCCAGATAGAAATAAATAGCAAAAGCAAAAGGGAAAGCTATTAACGCTTCAATCAATGATTCACTGATAAGTTGGATGAAGAGATAAGTGCTATTACTTCCAAATGCTTTTCGGATGCCTGCTTCTTTAATCCGTTTTGAAGCACGGGCTGTAGATAGAATAATATAGTTTGCGCTACCTGCAATTAATAAAACAAATAAAACAATTATGTATATCCAAATTACTACCTGATTACCGTTCTGGTTAAGCAAATTGTTTATTAAGTGTGAAGAATGCAAGTACATTTCTGGTAAAGGCTGAAGCTGGCATGTATAATCAATATCTTTTACGGTTGACAGATTGTTGTTGATTTTCTGCTCAACTTCTTCTCGGGAAGTTTGCTTTGAAAGTAATACAAAAGTATTGAGAATAGCATTATCCCTTAGGTTAGTTGATTTAATATCAGCACCTAATAGTTTTTCTAATAAAAAGATATTTGTAATAAAATCAATTTGTATAGATGAATTAACGGGTAAATCCGCAATGACCCCTGTAACAGTCAATGAAACATCCTTTCCATTATTTTCAATCAGCAGTTCTTTACCAACAATATCGAGACTGTTGAAGTATTTAAATGCTTTTGATTTAGTAAGTACAACTGAATTTGCTTCTTTTAACAATGAAGCAGGATTACCGGAGAGAATTTTGAATGAAAAAATATCGAAAACAGAGTTATCTGTACAGATAATATTTCTTTCTGGTATCAGTTCATTGTTTTTCTTAATATCTGCAGCAATATTTTGAATCCTGCAGGTATTTTTAATACCCGGTATCTGACTGGCAAAAAACTCTGCTCCATAAAATGGTGTATTGGGATTATATGTACCAAAGTCCCTGCTTCTTTCTATTATTCTATAGATTTGTTTCCTGTTTTTATGGAAATTGTCATAGGAAAGTTCTGTTGTCAGAAAAAGCAAGATGATAAAAGCTGAGGATAGGCTTAATATCAAACCCAGAATATTTATTCCCGCATATAGTTTATTGCTAAATATATTTCTGAAGGTAATTTTAATAAAGTGTTTAAGCATGTAAATCAATTATTTAAACTCAAAGAGGGAATCAGCTATTACAGGATTAGTTGAATATTCGCTGATAGTTTCTTTACTAAAGCAACCAGCATGATTAGATTGTGAAATCTCAAAAGGTAGTTGCATTCCTTTTACGTTTTTGTAATTCGAATATGTCGCAATGGTAGGGTCAGTAAAACCAGGAAAATATACAACCCGTTGTAGAAGGTAATTTTTCGTATCGATATAATAATCAAGCGTATCAGATGAATTGGTGATAATTCTGATCTTGAATAACTCATTCTTATTTAACGTGGTTTTTCCTTCATATTTAACCTGCTTGCATTTTTTTTGCCAGTTATACAAAAGACCCTGGATATCAGACTTTTCCATTGATTGTATCCTGTCGATACTTATATCAGGGAAGTTTCCCTTTACATTACTGCCGGAAAAAGGACTGATTATTCCGCCCTTCCCATTATTATATAAAACAGTATGTATCTTATTGAACATGTAGGTATCCACCCTGAACTTTGTCGGATATTTTATATATTCCTTAAATTCAGCTTCATAATTGTCACTCATGTAAACCTTTTTCCCTTTTACAATAAGAGTTTGAAGCTCATTAAAATTTGATTGTCCTCTGGTTGACAGATAATTATCAATTATCTTATCTAACGTTTGCGAAAAAACCGAAGCATCAAACACAAAAAGCGATAGGGTTAGGAAGAAAACATTTTTCAACATTGCATTAAGTTTTAAATATCTGGAACATTTTATGAGTAACTAAATACAAATTATGGATGCACAGAATAGCGACATTCCAGTTAATCCATTTTTATAACAATATTTTCTTCTTCATTTAATTCTACTTCTTTGCTTTTATTACCTGAAACATTAACAACGGTGATCTTTTTAACACTACTGGGAATCGAATCGAGGACAAATTTTCCTTCAGTGTCAGTTAACGTTCCAACAGGTTTATTTTTTATTGGATTATTAAAAGTTATAATCGATCCACCAATGGGCTTCATATCTGCCGCATTAACAACTTTCCCGGTAATCCTTCTATACTTAATGATGGATTTGTCGTTATTTGATTCACTATGGTGTTGTGAACCTGAATTACAACTAATCAGCCCAAAGCTGATGACAATGCTGACAAGCCAAATTATTTTTTTCATAGTTTCAATATTGGTTTATATTAAGTGATCCTTATTTTAAGAATTATTTTTCTATAAATAACAAGTTCAATTTTTCTTAACTCTCCTTTTATTTCAGGAGTATATGTAATGAAAGGCCAAACGCATCGATAGTTGTAAATAGCATGTTTTGCATTAGAAATCAAAAAGCTGAGTTAAAATAATTTTTGAACATACAACTTGATTTTGATCTTTGAGTTGATACAAATATACGACTATGTTTGTAGTCATGCAACTATTTTATAATAAAATTACCTATAACAATAGTCATTTTTTGATGTCTATGACACTTTGATTCATTCTTCAAGGGTGTAGTCAGAGCCGTTGGCGTGGTTTTTGTCGGTCCTGGCGGTTGGAAGAAAAGTTATGGGTCAGGATAAGTTGTCTTAGCGGTACCAAGTCCCGATAAGTGGGCAGGATTTGTCATGTCACGATAAAGTTGTCAAGGTAGCACTGCAAAAACCATGACAACTGAGCGTCGGCTTGCAACCCTATTGACTCTGTCTCGACAGCAGGAACAGTCCGGGTGCAACAAGATTCTATAAGTGGGCCAAATTTTTCTCTCACTGACTTTTGAATGCGATGATAAAGTAGTCTGGGTTGACAAAAGCAATTAACTAAACCGATCGTTTTAGCGCTTGTGCCATTTTTAAAAATACTATCAAGTGCAAGTCTCGAATTTGATTATTTTATTTTCGGGTAGCACGTAAGGTCACATCGACCGAGAGTAAATCCTTCTACTTTTCCTTCTTGTGTTCTCTTAAAATACATTTCTGATTCTCCGTTAATGGATCCTCGAATCTTAAATTTGGTGTTTGTTATTGGCGATAATAATAACTTGGGATTCCCGCCTGATGATTTTATATATAGATATTTATATTCATAAATTACCTGCATAGTATCTTCATCTGAATATTTATAACTCCCGCAATAACTTTCTAAAGTTTTTTCATTCGGCAGGTTTCCATTTTTGGATTTAGACAGAAGCCAGTCATACAATTCCTTGTTTTCATAGGTCGTGGTCCAGGCATCGTGCCCAGCATCAGGATATAAAGTTAACTTTGCATCAGATCCAAATTCTATAAGCCTTTTTATTAAACGTTCAGATTCTTTATAGGGAACATCCGGGTCCAACTTCCCATGAAATGCCCAGACAGGTACATCCCTCATCACACAGATATTGTCGAGGTTTCCTCCGCCGCAAATTGGCGCAATAGCAGCGAATCTTTCAGGTGCCGCTTGTGCTAAACTCCAAGTTCCAAAGCCGCCCATGCTTAATCCTGTAACATATATTTTATCTTTATCAATAGGCAATGTTGCTTCTATATGATCAAGGAGATCCAATAAATCATCAGTGTCCCAATATCTGTTTTCCGGACACTGTGGTGATACCACAACAAAAGGGAAATCACTCTTTTCATCCAAAAAAGATGGTAGACCAACTTCTTTCAAAAGACTTAAATAGTTACCTCGCTGACCACTGCCATGAAGATAGAGCATTAATGGATATAACCCATTAACCGGTAATTCTTTAGGAACATACAACAGATAATGAATGTATAAGGTCATACTTTTCTCTTGTTGTTGGGCTCTTGATATTGACATTCCGATTGAGAACATCAATATCATAAAAGTAAGTTTCATTTTCATTTAGGAATTTTTAATAATTATAGTAGTCCGGATGTCAATTGAAAATTTGCTTTCCCGGGTAGCATTTTGCCAATCGAAATTACGTATTTGTAAATCTATAAGTACATTATCTCACAAAATTGCGAGTATTATTTCGTTTCTATTATTTCTGTACACCACTTAACTAATTCATCAGTATCTACAATACTCCAGGAGTGAGGATGTCTCATTCCATTTGCTCTATATCCTTTCCCTGTGGTAGTTATGAGTTTAGCTTTTTTATTCCCTCTTATTCTTAAATCATTTATGAAAGAAGCTAAGTCAATGCTATTCAAACCGTAATAATCCACTCCTCTTTCTTCCATCCACCAAAGTATATCAGGTTCGGTTATTGCCAGAATAGGCATATTTTTATAAAGTGATAGCTTGGTTTTAATAGTATCTGAGTAAACATAAGGAGAATAATTAATATAGTTTTGCAATGCATTTACAGGGGTACCGTTTAAATTTTTC
This sequence comes from Bacteroidales bacterium, assembly GCA_050014255.1. Classification (GTDB taxonomy): domain Bacteria; phylum Bacteroidota; class Bacteroidia; order Bacteroidales; family VadinHA17; genus LD21. The sequence continues at coordinate 15,675 of JBEKDR010000098.1, forward strand.
TCTAAATAATAATTCGTCCAGTTTGCTTCAAAATATGCATCACCATTGTACTTATCCCTTTTTTCTTTTTCACGGGAATACCACCATTTTACAAAATCCAATGGTGCATCAACCAATACCAGACCACTTGGTTTTATGCCAAATTCCGATTTTCCTTTTAAGCAATATTCTGCATGGCGCATAATCATTGTTCCTCCTGTAGACATACCTATAAAGATCAGCCGTTTG
>JBEKDR010000099.1:0-15887 GCA_050014255.1 Bacteroidales bacterium
ACCTTATTACTGCAAGCGATCCGGCTATAACTGATCTTATGAAGACACACGGCATTAAGCTTGAAAAACTAACATCCGATTCTAAAATTGAGGTTCAGCAATTTGAAATAAGCGATCTTAAGGGAGCCTCAAGGTTAAATCAGGGTCATTATACGAATACCATTAATGGGAAATACATTAGTAATACGGTTAATTTTCCTGCCGGCACAATAGTTGTCAGAACTGCTCAGCCTCTTGGAAGCCTGGTTGCATATTTACTTGAACCACAGTCGAATGACGGATTATTATTCTGGAATATTTTTGACCGCTACCTTGTTCCTCAATGGGGTATTGGTTATAATCCGTATCCCGTGTATAAGATTCTGAATAGCACAGATTTAAAAACAAAGCCTGTTTTGTAATCTTTAATTTATTTCTCACCTTTGGCACTGATAAAACAAGGCAATATATCTGATCATGAGAAAATGGCGGGTAGAAGATTCAGCTGAATTATACAACATAAATGGATGGGGCGTTGATTACTTTTCCATTAATGAAAAAGGGAATGTGATCGTTACTCCACAGCGTAACGGGTTTTCCGTTGATCTGAAGGATCTCCTTGATGAACTTATATTGTCAGATGTTTCGACTCCGGTACTTGTGAGGTTTCCTGATATTCTGGATGATCGTATCATCAGTATCTCGAAATGTTTCAAATCGGCTTCCGAGGAATATGGTTACAAAGCGCAGAACTTTATAATCTATCCGATTAAGGTCAATCAGATGAGACCGGTAGTCGAGGAGATTGTGAGTCACGGTAAAAAATTCAACATCGGTCTGGAGGCAGGTTCCAAACCCGAGCTCCATGCCGTGATTGCTATTAATACTGACCCTGAGTCCCTTATAATCTGCAATGGTTATAAGGATGAAGATTATATTGAGCTTGCACTTCTGGCTCAGAAAATGGGCAAAAGAATATTCCTGGTTGTTGAAAAGCTGAATGAGCTTAAATTGATCACATCAATTGCAAAACGACTGAAAGTGAAACCAAATCTTGGGATCAGGATAAAGCTTGCCAGTGTTGGAAGTGGAAAATGGGAAGATTCCGGTGGAGATATCAGCAAATTCGGGCTGACTTCAAGCGAATTGCTTGAAGCAATAGATTATATAGAGAAAAATAAGATGAGAAATTGTGTCAAGCTGATCCATTTTCACATTGGCAGCCAGGTCACAAAAATTCGAAGGATAAAAATTGCACTGCGGGAAGCGTCTCAGTTTTATGTTCAGCTCAGGCAGCTGGGCTTTAACGTGGAATTTGTGGATATAGGAGGTGGGCTGGGTGTTGACTATGACGGTACAGGCTCTTCAAATAGTGAAAGCAGCGTTAACTATACTATACAGGAGTACGTAAATGATTCAATTAGCACATTTGTTGATGTCAGTAATAAAAACAATATTCCTCATCCGAATATCATAACTGAATCAGGCAGGTCACTTACGGCGCATCATTCAGTTCTGATATTTGAGGTTCTTGAGACGACAACTCTTCCTTCCTGGGACACTGAAGACATACTTACTGATCTTGACCATGAACTGGTGAAAGAACTTTTCCTCCTCTGGGATAACTTTAACCAGTCGAGAATGCTTGAGACATGGCACGATGCCCAGCAAATCAGGGAAGAAGCCCTCGACAGATTCAGTTTTGGGCTAATTGACCTGAAAACCCGGGCCCAGATTGAAAGACTTTTCTGGTCAATCGCGCGAAAAGTTTACCAGATGGCCAATGTAACCAAGCATGTGCCGGAAGAGCTGCGACAGATATCAAGGATATTGTCTGACAAATATTTCTGTAATTTTTCATTGTTCCAGTCACTTCCTGATGCGTGGGCAATAGATCAGATATTCCCGATTATGCCTATTCACAGACTTAACGAGGAACCTTTACGCACTGCTACTATCCAGGATATGACCTGCGATTCTGACGGGAAGATCGATAATTTTATTTCAACTCGCAATTCATCTCACCACCTGCCGGTTCACTCTCTCAGAGGGAAAGAGCCATATTACCTGGGAGTTTTCCTGGTTGGTGCATACCAGGAAATACTGGGTGACCTGCATAACCTGTTCGGCGACACAAATGCCGTGCATGTCTCCGTCGACAGTAATGGCTATAAAATCGATCAGGTGATTGACGGAGAAACTGTTGCAGAAGTACTTGATTATGTTCAGTATAACTCAAAGAAAATGGTGCGAACTGTCGAATCGTGGGTAACAACATCAGTAAAAGCCGGTATAATAACTCTTGAAGAGGGTAAGGAATTTCTGTCAAATTACCGTTCAGGTCTGTACGGATACACTTATCTTGAATAATTTGGAGTAATTTTCCGGTAATCTCTGTTGGTTTTAAGATTTTTTTTTTAATTTGGATTTTTAATTTTCAGTTTATGATTGTTAATTATTAAACTATTAATCCTTTAAATTATGAGCGACAGTTCTTTTGATTTTAATCTGTTTATTAAGGAATCCAAGGATGTCCTGGTAAATCCGAAATCTTACTTCTCTACCATGAAAACCACGGGAGGTATGACCGAACCATTGATTAAAGCAGTTATATATGGTGCGATAGCAGGAGCATTGGCATTCATCTGGAGTCTTTTGAGAATCGGTGCAATGACCGGCGGTCTGTTTGGAAGCGCACTTGGTATAATGGTCTTTATCTGGTCAATTATTGGCGCTATTATAGGATTGTTTATCGGCGCTGTTATATTACTCGTTATATCTTCAATATGCAAAGGAAACACAGATTTCGAGGCTAATGTGAGAGTGACAGCAGCTTTAATGGTAATGATGCCCATAAATGCATTGCTGGGCTTTGCTGGTCACTTTAATCTTTATTTTGGGGTAATTGTTAGTCTTGCAGTTAGTCTATATGCCTTGTGGCTGCTTTATAACGGTCTTGTTGGAGCCCTAAAATCAAATCCTGAAACAACAAAAATTGTTTCATATGTTCTGGTCGCAATATTTGTTGTGTTTATATTGATTGGAATTGGTGCAAAGAGGAGGGCTACTCGGTTTATGAATGAGTTTAACAATAAAGATGTCAAGGAGATGATGAAAGATTTACCCAAAAACTAATAACCTGTATTTCTTTAAGCGCCAGGTTTCGACAAATAATGTTTTTGTCGGACCTGGCGTTTTTATTATTTAATATTCTGTCTCCTTATCAATCCTGCAAGATATCTTGACTTGAATTGCTGACCGGCAAGTGCCTGCTTTAAAGGCGGTAGTTTAAGAATAACACCCAGTACTGCTGCCATTGCCCTATGACTGAACATAACCCGGTTATCGAATATGAGATTTTGAAGCTTACCTCTTTCGATAGCCATCATAACAACGCGGTGGACTGAATTGACAGGCGTGATGACTCGTTCCTCTCTTGAATGAAGTTCAATCGCCATCCTCTCGCAGCCTTTAAGACAAACACCACAGCCCAGACAAATCTCCATGTTAAGTTTTGCTTTCTTCCTTAGAGGTTTATCCGGATCGTTGGAAGATACGAGTATCATTGCTTCAACAGGGCATAATGAAACACATTTGCCACAGCCGTTGCAATTCTCTGCAATAATCGACGGGAAAAAATTTGTGGTATGAACCGGATTAAGAAACCCGAATTTCCTTGCAGCTATCAGTGCCTCACAGCAGCAACCACAGCAATTACAGATAAAGTTCACATTTTCCTGAACGTTTTCACCAAACTGGACCAGGTTATAATCCCTTGCCTTTTGCAAGAGATCGATCCCTTCCGAAACATCCACTTTTCTTGCGATGCCATGCCTTGTAAGTGAATCTGCACTGCCGTTAAATGTCATGCAAATATCCATAGGGGCGCTGCAGCTTTTACCCATATGTTCCATCTTATGTCTGCAGTAGCACACACCTATACCGATGGTGCCTGCTGTTTTTATAACTTCTGAAGCTCTTTCATAACCAAGTACATGTAGAGCATTTTCGTGTGAGAGTACCTCTTCGTTTACATATACTCTTCCTAATTGAGTTTTTCCTGTGGTAAAGAGATTTTTAATAAAGTCCTCCTCAACATTCATATATTGATAGAAAAGTTCAGAAAGAGTCTTCTGATCGATATCATTTCTGTATCTCATAAGGGAAAACTCAAAGAAGCCGGCCATCGGAGGTGGCATAGAATACAGAATATCTCCGTTGTGCTCACCATCAAGCAGAATCCCCCTGTCAGCGAGGTCATCAAGGATACTCCGGGCCTCAGAATCTTTGACTTTCCATATTCCTGCTGCTTTCTTTGCATTGAAAGGTTTAATTGGCAACAATGAAACAAGACCGGCTTCTCTTTCTGAAAAAAGAATTTTCAGTATTTCAAACAGAAGGTCAGTGGCAACTGCTCCCTGAGGGAACAGGTTTATCCTTTCGGTAAGTCTTTTATAAGAAGAACTATATTTAATGGTGTTATGATGGGCCATAAAAATAATAGGATATTTAAATACTTTACCAAATGTAATTTTTTTTATTGTTATTGGTTTAAATTTATGTCCAACGTTGGATAGGATTGAATCAAATAATCGGGAATAATTAATTAATATTGAAAGATTAATTAGTCAGAATATAAAGATGTTATTATGAGGTCATCAGTACTGTTTTTGTCGTTCTTAGTATGTAGCGGTCTCTATGCCCAGAAAGTAACTCTGAATCTATGTCAATGGCATGTAAGTGATAAAATTGAAGCATCTGATTATCAGATGATCAGAAAGACTAAACTCTATTGTTTTCTTTCAAACGACAATAACAATATTTATATCGACATGAAGGTTGCGGATCAGGAAATTCAGAACAGGATTTTAAAAGAGGGGCTCACAATCTGGATCAGTATGGATGGAAAGGAAGTAAAAAAAATGGGAGTGAGGTTTCCAATCGGATCTCAAAATCAGGGAGTTCATAAAAAAGCCGATCTTTCTGAAAACAATAAAAGTCAGGAAGGAAACCTGGTTACTCCGCTTTCACTGGCAAATACCATTGAACTTATCGGATTTACAAATGAACAGGCAAGACACTTTCCATCGGAAAATTATGATAATTTCAGAGGGTCTGTTAAATATGATGAAAAAGGAACATTATATTATAAAATGATAATGCCAATTGCAAAACTTCCTGTCAGAAACTCAAGAGATGGTCATGGCGCAATGCCTTTTATTCTTGGTATAGAGTATGGTTCTCTGGCTATGACAAATCAATCCGGAGAAAACAGGGGACCTGCACCATCTTCAGTGTTTCACTCGCGCTCATCCGGTACGGGAGCATCCGAATTGCACTGGATTACTGATATCAAACTTGCAACTTCTAAGTAGTTTTTATAGTTTTATCACTTCAATTTAAAATACGATCTGTCCAGGTCACAAGAAATTTAACGCATGACAAATAATAATATGAAAAACTGGGTTCTCTCCAGAAATATATTCGTGGTTCTTACATACAGGATTTTACTTGTGATGATCCTTTTCTCATTGTGCAGAATAGGGTTCTTTCTGTTCAATCTCAAAATGTTCCCTGATGTTACAGTAAGTCAGATGCTTACGATGATGAAAGGTGGTTTGTCGTTTGATATTTCCGCCGTTGTATATATCAATATGCTTTTCATCCTGCTTCATATTGTTCCGTTCGAATTTCGTTATAAGGATGCTTATCAGGCGGTACTAAAGTATATCTTTTTCATTACCAATGGATTTGCAATTGCGATGAACGGAATGGATTTTGTTTATTACAGGTTTGTGGATAAAAGAGCTACAGCAGATGTATTTAAAACATTCGCCCATGATTCAAATAACACACAAGTGTTTTTCAGATTTTTGACCGATTACTGGCCTGCAACACTTTTTACTTTGATTACATGGATTCTGATGGTTTACCTATATAAGAAAGTTAAAGTTGAAAAACCGGGAAGTGTAAACAGAATCGGATATTATTCTGTAAACATTCTGATGATACCACTTGTAATTGCACTGGTTATAGGGGCAGCGAGGGGTGGTTATAAGCACTCAACGCGACCGATTACAATCAGTAATGCCGCCCGTTACGTAGATAATCCTCGCGATGTGGCTATTGTACTGAACACTCCTTTCAGCATCTTAAGGACTTTTGGTAAAAAGCCTCTTGTGAAATATAAATTCTTTGATGATGAAAAACTAACCAAACTTTTTAATCCTCTGCAAATTCCTTCAAAAATAAAACCTTTTACTAATGAGAATGTTGTCATAATTATTCTTGAAAGTTTTGCAAGAGAATACATAGGATCTCTGAATCGTGGTCTTGAGGGAGGAACATACACAGGTTATACTCCTTTTATTGATTCCCTGATCAACGTCAGTCTTACATTTGATGTCTCAATAGCAAACGGGAAGAAATCAATTGATGCAATGCCTTCAGTTCTGGCTTCGGTGCCTTCCCTGGAAACGCCGTATACTATTTCTCATTATGCCAATAATAAGATCAATGGGCTTGCTGAATTGCTCAAACGAAAAGGATATTATTCTGCTTATTTCCATGGGGCACCAAACGGATCCATGGGATTTGACTCATTTACAAAAATGGCAGGATTTGATGACTATATAGGGCTTAATCAGTATCCTGATAAAGCAGATTTTGATGGCATATGGGGAGTTTGGGACGAGCCTTTCTTTAAATTTTTCGGGAAAAAACTAGATACTTTCAAACAACCATTTTTAGCTTCAATATTCTCAGTATCATCTCATCATCCGTTTAAAGTTCCTGAAAAATACACAGGCAGGTTTAAAAAAGGTCCTGCACCAATCCTTGAAGTTATAGGTTACAGTGATTTTGCTTTACGGGAGTTGTTTAATCAGATTTCTAAAAGCCCTTGGTATAAGAATACTCTTTTCGTTCTCACCGCAGATCACACGAATGAATCGGTACATAAAGAATTTCAGAATAATTTTGGAGCCTACTGTGTGCCGATAATATTTTTTAAACCGGGCAGTGACCTGAAGGGAATGAAACATCGTATCGCACAACAAATTGATATAATGCCAACTGTTCTGAATTATCTAAATTATGATGAGGAGTACATTGCCTTCGGTAATAACCTGTTAGATGACTCGTATGAATCTTTTGCATTCAATACAAACGGTAGTACCTATAACCTTTATATGAAAGATCATATACTTGAAATGATTGATAATAAACCTGTTGGTTTATATAATTATAAAAACGATTTGTTTCTGGAAAATAATCTTGTCGGGAAAGAACCGGAACTTGAGAAACAGATGGAAGAGAAGATGAAAGCCATTATACAAACTTATAACAGCCGGTTAATTAATAATAATATGGTCGTAAGAAAACCCCGATAAGTTGCAGAATGGAATTTGTTTATTGACATATTACTGATAATATTAAAATTAGATTATGAATTCACGTCGTCAGTTTTTAAAGTTAGCAGGGACAGGAGTTCTAGCTGCAGGTGCCACTTCTTTATATGCCTCACCAGCCAAATTAGTTTCTAAAGATAAAACTGTCAACACTTTCAGTATTGGTATGGCAGGGTATACATTCAAGGAGTTTCCTGTTGAGAAAACCATAGAGATGATGAAAAGGATAGGAGTTGCCAATCTCTCTCTTAAAGATTTTCATATGCCTATGAACAGCACTCAGGAACAGATTAATGCAGTTATTGCAAAATTTAAATCTGCAGGAATCAATGTTTATACAGTTGGCGTTGTTTATATGAAGACACAGGCGTCGGTTGATCAGGCTTTTGAATATGCAAGAATGGCTGGAGTAAAAATGATTGTAGGAGCCCCTGATTATGAACTTTTGCCTTATGTCGAGAAAAAGGTAAAAACTTACAACTTTAAAATTGCTATTCATAATCATGGTCCTGATAATCCTCTGTATCCTAATGCTGCAGATATTTGGAATCATATCAGGGATCTTGATATCCGGATAGGGATTTGCCTCGATATCGGGCATACTGTCCGCGATGGACAGGATCCGGCTGCAGATATATTAAAATATGGATCAAGGATTTATGACATGCACGTAAAGGATGTTGATAAAGCTACCAAAGAGGGAACTACCATTGAGATGGGGCGTGGTATTATTAACATTCCTGAAGTCGTTGCAACTCTTCGCAAAATCAAATATTCCGGATCGTGCAGCCTTGAGTTTGAAAAAGATATGACGGATCCTCTTCCTGGTATCGCTGAATCTATCGGATATTTTAAAGGTGTGATGGCTTGTAAGTAGGTGTTGAGGAGTGAGTTATAACTCAAAAAGAATATAAAATATTTTACAACAACTTATTAATATTATGTCAGATACAAGAAGAGATTTTCTTAAAAAAGCCGTAGCAGGAACGGTAGGATTGACAGTTGGAAACAAAATTTTAGCTTCAACTGCTCGTAGTTATCGTAGCATTTCAGGCGCAAATGAAGTCATCCGCATCGCAGTTATCGGGTGCAACAGTCGCGGTGCCTCAATGGCCGGAACATTTGCCAGACAACCAAATACCGAAGTTATTTATATCTGCGATGTTGAGAATGTGGCCATGCAGAAAGGGATTAAATCTGTTGAAGACGTTACTGGAAAGGAACCTGAAAGTGTCAGGGATTTTCGCAAGATACTGGAAAATAAAAATCTGGATGCTGTTTATATTGCTACACCTGACCATTGGCATGCACCCGCTTCCATCTTAAGTCTTAAAGCCGGTAAACATGTCTATGTTGAAAAACCCTTGAGTCATAATCCTCACGAAGGAGAGATGCTGGTTTCAGCTGCTGAAAAGTACAAACGGATTGTTCAGATAGGAACTCAGCGACGTTCATGGCCCACTCTTACCCAGGGAATTGAAGAGCTTAAGAACGGGGTTATCGGAAAGGTTTATATGGCAAAGACATGGTATGCCAACACAAGGGGATCGATTGGGATCGGGAAAATGGTACCGGTTCCTTCTAACCTTAATTATGAATTATGGCAGGGACCTGCACCACGTCGCCCTTATAAGGATAACCTGATTCATTATAACTGGCACTGGTTCTGGAATTGGGGCACTGGAGAAGCTTTAAATAATGGCACTCACGATATTGACGTTGCAAGGTGGGGACTGGGCTTGGATTATCCTCATAAAGTGAATTCCGTGGGTGGTCGTTATCAGTTTAAAGATGACTGGGAAACGCCAGATACGCAGGTTATAACTTTCGAGACTCATGATGCGATAATTATTTGGGAGGGAAGGAGCTGCAATGGAAGCTATAATGATAACCGGTCACGTGGCGTCATATTTCATGGCGAAAACGGATCGCTTCATACAGGAGATAATAGTTATATGATTTATGACAATAAAAATAAACTGGTGAAGGAGGTTAAATCTGATATTGTCATTAGCGAAGGACTTAATACGACAAGCCCTGGCGAAGAACTTGATGCTCTTCATGTACAGAATTTTCTTGAAAATATCCGCAATAACCGGAAACCATTTGCCGATGCTTTGAACGGTCACAAAAGCACCCTGTGGATGCAGCTGGGGAATATCTCTCAGCGGGTTGGGCATACTCTGAATATCGATCCCTCAGACGGTCATATCATCGATGATAATGAAGCAATGAAACTATGGAGCCGGGAATATGAGAACGGTTGGGAACCAACCGTTTAACAGACTAAGTACTCATAGCTCTGAGCCCTGATCTCCGTGCCCTGTGCCTTTTAATATTTCTTTAGAAGATCAAGTAACTTACTATCCAGTTTATGGCCATACCAGTCGGTATAATTAACGTCGGCACGCCCTGAATCAAGAATTCCAAAATCACCTCTGAAATTCCACAGAGCATAACCGATGTCATTTTTTGTAAGAATATCCACTACATCACCAAACCATGCGAGAAATACATTATGAGGTGTCTTTTTCCAGCAACCGCATTCCCCGCAATGGATACCTACTCCTTTTTCCAGCAGATCGATCCATGGTTTATAGAAGTCTTCCAGTTGTTGCCTGCCGTAAATTTTACCATCAATAGTTCCAGGCCATACCGGTGGTGGTGCCTTCGACGGGTCTTTCCAAACCCATGGAGCCTGATAGTGCGAGACTAGTCCCGGCCAGTAACCGCGACAACTTTGACCGATCTTCAGATCGATTAATTCCGGAATTACATTATTCCCGCCGCCATTTCCATCAGCAATTATAAGACGATCGGGGCTGGCAGCCCTGATTACTTTGGAAGCACCTTCAGCAACCTGGCGATATATTTCACCGGGTACAAGACCCTTTTTAGCGAACTGGTCATTCATGTCCTCAATATATGCCGGTTCATTAAGCAAATCAAAACTTAATTTCTCAGATGAAATATTTTTATAGCGTTCGGCCCACATCCCCCAATGAAAATTAAAGGCATCCTGTGCCGTTTTATCTTTCCACAGATTAAAGGGTTCATGGAACCCGGCATTAATACAATATCCTGGTCCCCTGTGCAGGTTCAGGCTCACATGCAGTCCGTGCTTATGAGCCATAAATATCAGCTGATCAATATCATCAAGAACTTTTGAATCGGTTTTATATACTTCGTCAATCGTGATATCTTTTGAGCGGTCAAAGGAAAGATATCTTGGATAAGCCATTGGTAGCCTTATAAAATCGAAACCCCAATCGGCCATCCATTTAAAATCATCCTCAGTTGTTCTGTCACTATTCATGTTTCCGGGCCGGGATGGTGAAAAATAATCGAGCAGGTTAAAGCCTTTCCACCTCGGTAATAAATTTCTTAATAACGACGGACTTCCGGCAAAAGCTCTCCTGGCTCCCAGGGTCAGGGCAGTGGCAGCTAAGGTCGTGTTTTTGATGAACAGACGGCGGTCAATTTTATTTTTACTCATGTCATTTAAGGTTTTGTAATTATAAATTTATGCTATTATTTCGGTTTTCAGGAAAAATCTTTCTTAACTTCATTTATATTTATGGGTTTCATCTATCAGCTTTAATTTTTTCGTAAATTTATTACACCATTAATTGAGGATTATTTACATAAACAGATGATATGAAAGCAAATTATTTTTTTCTTGTTTTAATCTTCCTGCTTAGTTATGCAACAACTTCTGCCCAGGAAGAGCAACAATCAGCTCAGCCTTCACAAAAACTTAGTGCCACTTCTAAATATGATTTTATTCCGGGAGAATCGTTAATGTTTTTTGATGACTTCACACAGGATAATATTGGTGATTTTCCCGCAACATGGAATACCAATGCTTACGGCGAGATCGTTACAACGAACCTTTTTCCCGGACGCTGGCTAAAGCTGGGGGCAAGTGGTGAATTTATTCCCGAAACAAAAAAAGTTTTTCCTGATAATTATACAATTGAATTTGACCTTTTGTCAATTCCCGGTGAAAATGAAGAGAAGACCATAAATTTGGGTTTTTTTATTTATGCTGCACAAAATCCCAATGATTTCAAGGAAGGTGGGGCTATTCCCGGTATTGGAGGCATAAAAATGACTTTTGGTAATTATGAACATTATTATTCCACCTATACTGCGGAGGAAGGCTATATTCTTAACGGGAATTCAGAAAAAAGTCCGCTCGTAATAAACCAGAAAGGCAGACTATCTTTCTGGATCCAGAAAACACGGTTAAGGGTTTATATCAACAACGAAAAGATTTTTGATCTGGCAAAAGCTTTCCCTCCAGGTTTGGGATTCAATGTTATTCGATTTGAAACCAGCTCTGAAGCTCTTTCATTAATTGCGAATTTCAGAGTCGCAGTTGGCGCACCGGATATGCGTAATAAACTTATAACTGAAGGAAAACTAGTGACTTACGGAATTTATTTTGATTCAGGAAGTGATAAGATTAAACCTGAATCGGCAGGAACGATGAAGGAGATTGCCACTGTCCTGAAAGAGAATCCGACTGTGAAAATAAAAATAATCGGTCATACTGACAGCGATGGTGATGATGCCAGGAACCTGGACCTTTCAAAACGCAGGGCCATTTCAGTTAAAAATGCTTTATGTACTGAATATGGCATTGAAACAGCACGTATTGAAACTGACGGCAAAGGTGAAACAGAGCCTATAGCAGATAATGCTACATCGGAAGGGAAAGCGAAAAACCGCAGGGTGGAACTAATTAAACTTAAGTGATTACAGGCAGTTTAACGAATTACGGGTATATTTATTAGTATCTTTGCCAAATGAAAGAGGAAATAAGTATACCATTGCAAAAAGAGGAAGATTTTGTAGCTGCAAATATTCGCAGAGACAATTATTCCCGGATCAGGGATTTACAGGCTTTGGAATTTAACACCGCAATTGCCAGCAGACTTCTTGCAAAAGACAAAAGTCAGGTTAAATGTGAAAAATGCGGTAAAGAATTTACTGTTGAAACGGGCGCAATAGATTTAATGAAGTGTCCCGATTGCACATAGCAGATTAAAAGCTGGTGATATTTTAGCTTGATCAGACCTATTCTCATTCTTGCTTTGATGACTCTTGTGAATTGATTTTGCATTAATCGTCTTCAGGATTGAATATAAGGTTCATCCATTCAATTAACAAGAATTGAACATGATCGGAGAATATCCGGGATCAGGTTCATGTCTTTTAAAGGCTGACTTTGATGACTCAATACCTGGAATAATGAACAAGAAATTAATGATACTGGGAGCGATTCTGCTCTGTGCCGTAATCTTCGTTGGCGTGCATATATTATTTTTTAGACCCTCCTCACCAGATAGAGCCATTTTGAAGTTTACAAAAGATATGAACAAACATTGCCCGACAATGATTGACTTGGAGACAAGATTGGATCGGGTAAATGCTCTGGCGGATAATAGTCTCCAGTTTAATTATACCCTTATTAACCGGGTTAAGGATTCACTTGCGATCGGTAATCTGAAAACATTTATGGAACCGGTCATTCTGAAAAAGATTAAAACATCACCTGCCTTAAGTAAGTATCTGAATAAAAATCTGACGTGGATTTATTCCTATAATGACAAAAATGGTGATTTTATATTTAAAATAATTTATACACCGGAACTGTTTAAGTAGTTTAAGCTGGTGTAACAGCCTAATAGTTTAATATAGATAAGCCACTGAATATCAGAGGCTTTTATGTTTTAATCAGCGGCCGAGACTGTAATGCAAAAATCAATTTACTAAATTCCATTCTTTAGAGTTAATTCCGGGATGTAAGGATTAATATTGACTTACATAGAAGTTTTTCATAACTTTAATAAAATAAATTGACATGAAAAGACTTCTGTTGTTAATTACAGCATTTGCCTTTTGTCTCAAAGGATCGGGTCAGGAGCCGGAGTCATTTAACTATCAGGCAATAATACATAATACTGCAGGCGAAGCAGTGATGACGCGGGCTGTATCCTTGAAAATAAGCATTATTGCCGGAAATGCAAATAATGCAGTTATTTACAGTGAGAAGCATCATGTTACAACCGATCATCTTGGATTGGTTTCCCTGGATATTGGAAATGGAACTGACAAAACCGGCAATTTTATATCTATTGACTGGAGCGCGAAGAAATATTATTTAAAGGTTGAAATAGATGCTGCTGGTGGAACTAATTATACAGATATGGGAACAATCCAAATTCTGAACGTACCCTCTACTTCTCCCGCAAAAAGTTCAAAAAAACTTTTCCCGATCATTATTGAAGATACATTATTTATTAGCAGAAAATATGTAGGCAAATTCGTGGATTATCGCCAGGCGGATCAGGACACTTATAATGGTCCTAATATAATTTGGATTAAGACATCAATGGACGAAATTTTCGGTAAAATATCGGCATATGGTAAAAAATGTAAATTTTCTGTTGGAGATAAATTATATATAAAACGAACATTTTTCTCACCGGGAGTGGTTTCCGGATATTGGGTGTACCAGATTGAAAATGATTCTACTATTTATTACAAGTTAACTGACTTTCAACATGATCGTAAAGTTTTTGTAGAAACCTGGTTTAAATAACTCTATCCTTAAATGGAATTTTTTCATAACAAAAGTGTGACATGTACAATATTTCACGTATTTTAAATTGCCGGCTTATTAAAGTAAGCTGTCAATATATCTGGTGTAATCTAAATGTTTATTTTAGGATCATTGTAAGGACTCCTAAACCACTTGACACGGACTAGTCTTGTTGGAGTGGTTTTTTAGTCAACTATAGGTGAAAAAGAAAGCTTTATAATTCTATTGATTTTGATTTAAATGAAGTGTAATTTTGTAAGAGAAATTCAAAAGTAGCTTGTAAACAATTTTTTTAAAGGAGTTGTAGTATCTCACTTTAATGAAAGTATTGTTAAAACTATTAATAATCTCAATGGGTCCCTGATTAACCGAATTAAATAATAAAACCATGAAAACTAACAACTGGTTTTGGTTTTACCCATTATTTGTTTCAGGCTTAGTACTGATCTTTACCTATAGTTGTAAGAAGGAAAGACCTTTGACGCTTCCTGAATTATCTACTTCAACTTTAACAAATATTACCTCAACATCAGTTGTAAGCGGAGGCAATATTACTTCAGATGGCGGGACAGTCATTTTAGCCAGAGGAATATGCTGGGGCAAGGATCCAAATCCTTCCGTTTCTGGCAAATTTACTTCAGATGGAGCTGGAGCAGGTAGCTTTTCAAGCTCTATAACAGGTTTGACAAGCGGGACAAATTATTATGTTCGTGCTTATGCTACTAATAATGTCGGAACTGCATATGGTAATGAATTCATTTTTATTTTGCCGGTCACTGATATGGATGGAAATCTCTATAATACTGAAATGATAGGAACACAGGTCTGGATGACCTGGAATCTGAAAACTTCCAGGTATAATGATAGTACTGTAATCCCTTTGATTACAGATAATATTACATGGGGGACACTTACCACACCTGCTTTTTGCTGGTATAAAAACAATGGAACTTATAATAAAAATACTTATGGGACACTGTACAACTGGTACGCTGTAAATACCGGTAAACTTTGTCCGGTTGGCTGGCATGTGCCAGGCGAGGATGAATGGAAAACATTAACTGATTACGTAGGTGGAGAGAATATTGCCAGTGGCGAATTAAAAGAATCAGGTACGGGTCATTGGATGAGTCCCAACCTGGGAGCATCAAATGATTTTGGTTTTACAGCACTGCCCGGTGGTTATCGTACGGGTCTTTCAGCAGGTGCATTTCATGCTTTAGGTTATTATGGTTTGTGGTGGGCCAGTACAGAAGATGCCATGGACTATGCCCGGGCCCGCTTGATGACCTTTGATGCAAGTGAAATAGCTCCGGGAGTAGGATTAAAGAAAGATGGCTTTTCCGTTCGTTGTATTAAGGATTAGTCAGACCTCGCTTAATAATAAAGCCCCTGAATATCAGAGGCTTTATTGTTTTTGCTGGCGGTGCGGACGGGACTCGAACCCGCGACCCACGGCGTGACAGGCCGTTATTCTAACCAACTGAACTACCGCACCAATTGCAAAACGAGTTGCAAAATTAACCTAATTTTTAACTCCGCAAAATTATTTTTGAAAATATTATCTGTTTATTTCTAACGGACTATCTTATAAACTGAGTTATAATAATCAGTAATTCAGATATTTAATTGTTTGAAGAAACTGAAATTCACACCACCGTAATTCCGGTGCTCAAAAAATAATTTATGACCTGTAAAACTTAAATCCCTGGGATGTTCAAGTACGAAAAACCCATCATCTTTAATTATTCCTGCACGCGTGACAAGATCAGGCAATTCTGCGAGCCAGGATAGCTCGTATGGAGGATCTGCAAAAACAATATCATACTTAACCGAACAAGTTTTTAAATAAGCCCTCACATCAATATGGATCGGCCTGACGTTTTTAA
>JBEKDR010000100.1:0-15803 GCA_050014255.1 Bacteroidales bacterium
ATATGTTTACAGAAACCTATATATCAAATAATGAACCTTTTAAAATTAGGACTTTTACACGAATAAAATAGTAATCCATAATCAAAATCCAATCACATGAAAATATTTTATTTAACTTTTTTGATTGCTATATTCCTGTCATTCAGGACAATTATTATACAAGCACAAACCACACAGACAAAACTCAATCAGATTGAGTTGATGAAGCAGTTTACAGGTATTTGGAAGTGTGAAAAGGATGATACGACTGATATAATAGAAGATAAACTTTTCGGGGACGGACATGAACTTTATATGAAAACTGAAACAAAAGGAAAGATT
Source organism: Bacteroidales bacterium (assembly GCA_050014255.1). GTDB lineage: Bacteria > Bacteroidota > Bacteroidia > Bacteroidales > VadinHA17 > LD21. The sequence continues at coordinate 322 of JBEKDR010000100.1, forward strand.
ATATGGGAAGGGAAGTCAATTATAGGCTATAACAAAAAAAGCGATATGCTTATTGAATCATTGCTTGAACGGTGGATTCCAAATAGTACTTTCCTTACTATATGGTCAGTACGGTTCTTGTCAACTAATAAATTCGAAGAAATTTTATTGGACGAAATTTCCAATCCAGAAAAAGCCACTGAAAAATGGATTTATGAATTAAAATCACCCGACTTGATGATAAATACTTGGATGAATAATAACAAAGTCGTTTCTGTCTATACTTTTAAGCGTGTAAAATAGTAGTTCGTAATATCATTTGAATGCCCAAGATTTAATATTTTGGGGCATCTATTATCATAATATATTAATATACAGATAATTGACAAGTATTTTATCGCATCAGTATTTGTTTGATGTTATGGTAATTTTAAATGTGGTGAATTTAAGAATTAATTGACTTGTGTTTAATAATTGTGTAAATTAGTCAATGTCTTTGATTTACAGTTAATTATTAAAACCAAATCCAATCTTATGAAAAAATCTTTTTTAATTCTGGTGATTGCTGGATTTCTGGTAATTGGTTTATCTGAAATTCAGGCTCAAACAACGCAACCAAAACTCAATCAGGTTGAACTATTCAAACAATTCATTGGTAATTGGGAAGGTTTACAGGGGAAAGACACTATTATTTATTGGAATGTAAAAGCCATTGGAACTGGCTTGGATAGCTATGATAAGTTTGTAATAAATGGAAAAATAATCTTTGAACAGAGGCAAATATGGGGCTATGACAGCATTCGTAACAAGTATGTTGGGTATATATTACAAACAGGAGAAAATATTTTTCTTTTGGCATGGTGGTTTACTTCCAATAATAAATATGTTGCAACCTCTTTCGAAGATATATCCAAGTATGATAAAGCATCATTTAAAGAAGAAGGAGATTGTACATTATTACCAGAGGCATTTTCGCAAATCAACTTTGAAAATGGGAAGGCTGTATCAAAATATAATTTTAAGAGGGTAAAATAGCCAGTTTATAAATTCAATGCGCCCTTAACATTAATATTTCGGGGTATTTAAATTTATAAGCAATTGATAAACTGGTAATTGATTGTTTTTATACCACACCAATATTCATTCGATGTCGCACTTGTTGGAGGTGATCTACAAATTCGAATTACTCTCTTTGCTCCAAATACTATCTATCTGATAAATCTTAGGAGGTTGGATTTTTATTTGGCTCGTGTCATTGTCTTTCATACCTTTATTCTTTAAAACCAAATGATTTATTAACTATGAAAAAAGTATTATTCGTTCTGGTACTAATGATGTCAGTCCTGATTGTAAATGCTCAGGCTACTCAAACTGCTGCAACCAAAACTAAGTCTATCCATACTACTGTAAAGGTCACTGATCTACAGAAAGCCATAACTGATCATATTGCTAAAAACTATGCTGGTTATACAATTAAAGAAGCAACAAGCGTAACAAAAAATGGCATTATGACCTATCATGTTGTTATTGTCAAGGAAACCACCACTGAGACTCTTGTATATGACAAGGATGGGAAGTTTGTTAAGAGGCTTCCTAAAAAGCCTGTTACGCATCAATCTTCAAAGAAAAAATAATGGAGAAAATTGGGGAATCATTTTATAACGGTGCATCATAGCACCGTTTTTCATTTTGAGTAAATCCTTGGTGGATTTATTTTATTTGACTCGTGTCATTGTCTTTCATAACTTTATGATATAAATAACGATCATGGCAAGTCTCTTAGCAGACTACGAATATGACATCTTCATCAGCTATCGCCAGAAAGACAATGAATACGATGGTTGGGTGACGGAGTTTGTTGATAATTTAAAACGGGAGCTACATGCCACCTTTAAAGAAGACATATCCATTTACTTCGATATCAATCCGCAGGATGGTCTGCTTGAAACGCATATAGTGGACGAATCGTTGGCTAAGAAACTAAAATGTCTGATCTTCATCCCTATAATCTCACAAACCTATTGTGATTTAAACAGTTTTGCATGGCAACATGAATTTGTTGCTTTTAACAAACTGGCAAAGGAACATCAGTTCGGCAGAGATATCAGACTTGGTAGCGGAAATCTAGCAAGCAGGATATTGCCAATAAAGATTAATGACCTTGACACCGAAGATACAACACTTCTTGAAAATGAAATAGGAGGAGTTCTGCGAAGCATACAGTTTATTTATAAGTCCGCAGGTGTTAACAGACCTTTGAGAGCCAATGAAGATCATCCACAGGATAATCTAAATAAAACTAATTATCGTTACCAGATTAATAAAGCGGCAAATGCTGTGAAAGAGATTATTGGCGCAATAAAGAAACATGATCAGCAGGTTGGCGAAGTTTCAAAAGTTGATGTTAACACTGCTTCATGTTTGGAATTGTTCATTGCCAATTGGGTTTCATATTCCTGAGATAAGGAATTACCTGATTAGAAAAGTAAGGTTCTTGCAAACACCAAAAAATATAATTGAGTTGAAGTTCATTCTTTGCGAAAGAAAACATTTCATCAATTGTTACCTGAACGCCTGTCTTGGGGTTGATGTATTGGTAATTCCCATCCTGCACTGCTACCCCTATCGGAACAATTCCTGAACAACTTTTTATGAACTGATAACTATTATTAATCTGCGATTTTTTGTATGGCATTAAATCAGGATTGCCAACACCAACTTTTATTTGCTGTGCATAGGCAAATAAATCCTTCAACAAATTTCCATTAGTCCATGGTAGAAATTCACAAGGCATGTAGTTAATGTATTGAATTACTATTGTGTTTGGAAAAGCAGTTTTTAAGGTCAACATATTTTCTTTGATTGCATTTTTGTAATTATCACAAGTGAAACCTTTCGGGTAATGCTTTCCCGTTGTTCCAAATTCAACTGAGGTTTCAGGTAAATTGATTCCTGCAATTATCCCGTCAAACATTTTTCCTAATTCACACATGAGTTTATGAAATCGAGAAGCAACATTCACATCCCATCGTCTTGATACCCAACCTTCTTTGTAATAAAAATTTTCTTCCTTGTCTTTGAAAAAATATTGAGCATTTACCCCACCGTGATATACTGTGTCTTGTAACAAATAGTCAGGAACATTTATCATTGTGCTGTCAAAAGAAACATCCTGCAATTGAATGAAAAGCGATTTGCCCTTTGATTTCAGAAATTCAACATCATCTTTGATGATTTGAAAATTGAATGAATCCTTTTTCGGTTCAAGTTCCTTCCATATATATTTTATTTGTGCACCAACTAATTGTTCTGTGCTAAGAAAAATTGTATCATGAATTCTTGCTCTATCACGATTCACAAAAATGTAGTTACTGATTTTGGTCGTTAGGTTGGATTCGCTTACTTGTCCAGTTGCTTTGGAAAATGCAAATGTAAATGAAATTATAAAAAGCAAGTTCCTAATCATCTTTGTCTCTTCAAAGCGTCTCAGTTGGAATCGTAGAATATGTTAACTAAAAGGAATAAATATATTGCCTATGTTTTTCTCTTAGTCCTTCTATATCCTGTGCGAGTTAAATATAAAAATAAATACGGTCCGGGGAAATTGATCCCGGGAAATTTATGTAGAGACGCGCAAATTGCGCGTCTCTACTTTTATTTTATATCCCGGGTCTTTTGCTAATTTTATATTTTGAATATGCCAGAAAAGATAGTGCTGCCAGAACAATGACAATTATATAAACAAACGATGGCACGGGAGCAGTATCTCCTGAGGCATACGAATGCATCCCTGATAAATAATAATTAACACCGAAATATGTCATAAGCACAGATGAAAAGGCAAAAAGGGAAATAAGGTTAAATATAAAGATATCTTTCATTCCGGGTATCCTGCGGCTATGGATTACTATGCTGTAAATGATTATAGTTATTAATGACCATGTCTCTTTAGGATCCCAACCCCAGTATCTTCCCCAGGATTCGTTTGCCCAGACTGCTCCCAGGAAGGTCCCGATTGTCAGAAAATAAAGACCAAGAGTAAGTGTTTTAAAATTAATGACAGTGAGTTCATCTATAGTATTTGATATCCTCTCATGGTTTTTATCATTTGATAAAGAAAGCAGTATTAATGTAATTAGTCCAAGTATAGCGCCAAGGCCCAGGAACCCATAGCTGCCCGTAATAACCGAAACGTGCAAGGTAAGCCAGTATGATTTAAGAACCGGTACGAGGTTGGTGATCTCCGGGTCCATGAAGCTCAGATGCGCTACCATCAGAGTCATTGAGGCGAGCACTGCAGTCGCGGAAAGAGCGAATGCCGATTTGCGGCTGAAAATAAATCCTGCCAGAAGTGTAGCCCACGAAATAAATATCATAGATTCATATCCGTTGCTCATTGGAGCATGGCCCGCAATATACCATCTGAGAGCAAGTCCCAGGGTGTGGAATATGAAACCTGCAAATAACAACCATCCGAGAACCTTAACAAATAAGGAAGTTCCTTTTCTGCCCCTGATCACCATGGTAATAAGTCCTATAAGCATTATCACACCAATTGTAGCATAGAAGGGGAAGAGCTTTTCAAATATACCGAGTCTGTAATATAATAGTTCTGCACTGGTTTTTGATTCTGACGGAAGTGCATATTGCGAAAATCTTTTCTGGTACACGGCTATTGATTCAGAAATCTGATGCACAGTGGTTATGTTATTAGTCTGCAAGGCATCCGACAAGACGGGCATAATACCTTTAAGGAAAAGAGAATCCTCTTTGCTTGAAGCTTTTTGAAGTGCTTCCTGTGGCAGACCCCAATCACTTGTTCCATTCTTTAATGGAAAAAGCTTCATGAAATCTCCTTTATATATCATGTACAGGATATTTACCCTCTCATCGATTTTCATCATCTCCTTATCTATCTTGCTCCTTTCTGCCGGAGCTTTAGAATATGCAGCATTCACCTCTTCTGAAATTTTATAACTGCCGTTACCTTCAATATTAACAAGGTCGGAAAATGAAGCAAACTTTCCGTTGATACCCAGTTTCTTCCGGAGATCACTATTTGAAATCCTGATTAAAGGAACATCCTTCCAGTTGTTAAAATCAAAGTACAATCCCAGGAAGACCTGCATGGAGGTGAGCCCTTCAAATTCATTCTCTCTTGTAACCTTACGGAGAATATCATTACTAAGGGTAAAAAGTGGTTTGGTTCTCCCCTTCTGATCCTGAACGAGTACTTTACCAAACTCCATGGCAACAGATTTTTCAGGAATGAGTTTCTGGGCATTGGCATTTGTCGAGCCCGACAGGAACAGAACCAGAAGGATAATCGGAGCGCTTTTCCTGATAGCTGAATTCCAGTATCCGGCATTAATATTACGAAACACTGAACTTTTATTGAGTATTGAAAGAATAATAAAAAAGAACAATAACCCATAACCTGTATAAGTAACCAGCATACCTGTCATATCGTGATTGACAGATAAGATTGTACCCTTTTCATCGCGATCGAAAGAGGACTGATAAAAACGGTACCCCTTATATTTGAGGATATTATTCATAAAAATCATAAAAGGTTTTTCGACATTTTCTCTCTTATCGAGAAGAACAACATCGCTCTTGTAGCCCGAAGGGCTGGAAGATCCCGGATATCTTTCAAGAATAAAATTGTTAAGCTTAATTGCGAAAGGAAGTGTTATTGATTTTGAGCCATAGCTAAATTCGACTGTGTTCCCGTCCATCTCACATGAGGCTGAAGCAACCTTTTCTGCCTCCCTGTCCCAGAGATACACTATTGCCGATTTTTTGCCGCTTATTAAATGAAATATAAAAGCATTCAAACCAGTAGTCTGTTCCTCTGGCTTAATACCAACTGCTCTGATGACTCCTTTAACCGACATACGCTGAGGTACTATTTTAATGTCATCGAGTGTTAAAATCTGCTTCGTTTTTAATTCAATCGGCTTTCCTTGCTCTGTTGAGGTCACTGCCTGAGTCATCATACTCATTTCACCCAGTTTGAGTCTGGATAATATAAAAAACTTCCCGGAGTCAAGAGATATATTTACATCTGCCGTCTGCAGTGAAGAAAAACCGAAAGAGATTCCATTTGAAGTTTTTGTATCTCCTTTTCTGAGAGTAAGAGTCTCCTTATCCATCATGTTTTTCGTTACGAGCAGTGAAACAATTGGTTCTCCTTCAGGATTGTCAGCAATTATTTCAGATGCGTTCGGGATAATTTTTGCCAGCAGGAGTTCATAGTTAACGCCATTGATTTTTATTTTCTTATCAAACTTATCGGCTGAAACTGAGGTCATTGAATATTTCTGTGTATGGCTTGATATGATAGTTCCGTTGTCATCTTTAACAGAATATCCGATATATTTCTCGCTTGAATAGCACTGTTGCTGTTCTTCACCATTGCGTATATGCATTGAGCCTTCCCATCCGAAATACCTTGTTATACCGGCTCCAATTATCATAAGAATGAATGAAAGGTGAAAGAGGGCAACTGTCAGTTTTTCTCTCCTGAGAAGTTTTAAAATGACAACCTGACCCACAAGATTCACAGCAAGAAGCAATAATATAAGTTCAAACCATCTTGTATTATAAACCATACTGTAAGCAGCGGCAGAACCAAAATCATTTTCAAGAAAAGTGGCAGCTGCCATGGCAATAGCAAACAGCACAAAAAGTACTCCCATAAAAAGCGGAGAATAAAGAAATTTTAAATATTTCATAAAATGAATTTGTTAAAAACTTTAATTAAATAATCCGTAGCCAGAATACCGAAGACAGTACTACTTACAGCTTACTTCTTACTACTTACTTCTTACTACCTACCGCTTTGTTGATATCTGAACAAGCTTTTCTCTGTCAAGTATTTTGATTTTTGACGAATCTGAATAGATAACGCCGGAATCCTCAAGCTCTTTAAGGATCCGGACAACGCATTCCTTGGCCATATTTGTCATTTCGCCAAGTTCCTGGCGTGAGAGGATCATTTCGTACGCGTCGTTTTTAAACACTACATCTGAAAAATACAATAAGGCATCGGCGAGCCTTCCATGCATTTTCTTTTGCGACAGGTTGACCATCCGGATAAGAGTCCTTAAAGATTTTTCACTTATATCTTCAAGAAGGCTCTCGGCAAATGCCCCATTTACTCTTACAATCTGCTTAAATATCTCAAAATTTATGAAACAAGCCTGAACAACTGTGATTGCTGCCACTGTATAAGTATGCCGGGAGTCAACATAAGCGCCAGGGCCCAATATCAGCCTTCCGGGCAAAGCAATACTCAGTATGAAGTTTTTTCCGTTCTGTCCTTCAATATATGTTTTTGCCATCCCAGATGCTATAAATAATGCATTTGATGTAGGAGAGCCCTGCTTTATCATAATCTCTCCGGGTTTAAATGTTGCTTCATACCTGTTTTCGTTTACCAGGTTAAGTTCTTCTTTTGTCAGGTACTGAAAGTTCTTCCATCGGCGGGTGCAGGTCTCACAACTGCTGATTAAATTTACCACTGACATATTCACGTTATTATAGGGTTTAAAAATAGGTTTTAAAAAACACCGGAATCTACAAAACTAACAAATATCACCCTATTAATTGATAAATATCACCATGAAACACTATATCTGTCAATTATGTATATCGCAAATAGCATAATATCTGTCATTAAGATAACATAGTTTTTCGTAAATTGCTGAACGAAATTTTAACGTATAGACCTAATATGAAAAACCTAATCAGATTATCTTCAATTTTATTTTCAGCTGGATTTTTGATTACAGCTTGTGAAGGCCCAATGGGTCCAGCCGGGACTCCTGGGACAAACGGGACAGATGCAAATGCAACCTGCACTCAATGTCACAATTCTGCAGGAGTTGATTCTGTTAAGGATCAGTTTGCATATGCAAAACATTCCTATGGCGATGCAAATTTTGAGGAAGTCGGAAGTACAGGCTGTTCTCCCTGCCATGAATCAGAAGCATTTAAATATGTTGTTGCAAACAATGTATCTACAGTCTTTACAATTGTTCCTCCGGCTACAACCTATTCAAATCCTTATGCGGCTTCTCCAAGCACATCGTACGGACCAATACAATGCAATACCTGCCACGCCCATTTACATACAACATACACTTTTGCTGATTTTATGCCTCTGACGACTACCGCTCCCGTACCAATGACCTATTTTGGTGGTGCAAAAACTATTGATCTGCCCCAGGATGACAGTAAGAGCAATTTATGTGCTAAATGTCATCAGCCCCGTCCATTGACAAATTCAAATACCGATAAAAATGTGCTGAATTATGCAGGACTTGTAAGTAATCCTACCGCTGTATTCTATGATGCAGCTCAGGCCAATAACCTGAATGTTTTGAAACCAACTTTCAGGACAAGTGTTCATAATGGAACTACCGCTGCAATTTTCGCAGGTCTCGGAGGTGTGGAATTTGGCACCGGTTATACAAATTCGCAGCATACAACCGTTGCTTCATGCGAGGATTGCCATATGGCGCCCATGACTGGTAAAGCCGGCGGACATACATACAATGCTCAGGGAAACTTTAACGGATGTAACGTATCTGGTTGTCATCTTGCCAATCCGATCTCTTCAACAACTACCACAAAATACTGGCTGCAGACCAGAAACGGAGTTAAAGCTCAGCTTGACCAGTTAGCTTCATTATTACAAGAAGGAGGAATTGATATTCTGAACCGAATGGGAGATGCCACCAACAACCTGTGGTATGGACTCTCAACGAATAACTATGACGGTAATCTGAATCTTTATGACCCTGTGAATAATCCGGAAGGTCCTACCTACAACGCAACAATGTTTCAGAATACAAGTACTACGGGATTTACTGCCGCACAGATTACATTCAACAGCTCATTGCCAAAACTCACTCTGACAAACGCACAAATGGGAGCTATTATCAATTTCGAGCTATGCCTCAGAGATTTTAGTTTAGGTATTCATAACGCTGCATATACTACAACTTTGCTTGCAAACTCGATAGCTGTGCTAAACTAAACAGCTTTCATTCAAATAATAAATAGTGAACCCCCGAAGCAATGATTCCGGGGGTTTACTATTTTATAACAAACATAAAAAGGCTGAACAATTTAGTCCAGCCTCAGATGCTGATGAATTTATATCTTCATGCTACTTCTTTAATGTCCTGAGATAATTAACAACATTCCAGATATCATCATCTGCCAGTTTCCCTTCGTACTTCGGCATATCTCCTTTTCCTGTTTTAGTCCTGTAGAAAATATCCCCGTCGGATAGACTCTGGAATACAGCTTTGGAAAAGTCACCAGGAAAATCTTTAAGAGTCCTGGCTTTTACACCATCACCAAGACCAGTTTTCCCATGACAGGATGCACAGTCTTTTGTATAGAGTGCCAATCCTGCTTTAGTGCTGGCATCACCCATAGCGACAGGGCTTTTCATGGATTTGAAGTTCGCCGGCACAACCCATGGTTTAGGCTGGGCTACCAATGTTGCGCACAACATCAAAAATGTAGCACTGACGAATAAAAGTTTCAAAGTTTTCATAATAATAAAGTTTAAATTAATGAAATAAATACAATTATCGTGCAAAAGTCAGTATAAAAGCCCTGATTCATTCATAGCTTCTTGTCAGACCTGATATCTATCCTTATAAGGCTGATTAATACAAATATATTATGATCTCAGACAATGGCAAACAAAATTCACATTAAAAATGGCTATAAAGTAGTTCCTTCTTTAGAGTATAACTACTTTGGCTTAATTTGCAAATACGATACAACTCATTAACAAATAACTGTCTGAAAGATTTGGGGGTATCGAAAAATAAAGTTATAATTGTTCTTAAAGATGATAATATTCTTTTCTTTGATATTCCCTGTTTATTAGTTCCAAAATCTATTTGATACGTCACTCTTTTCAGGACACTTTATGCAAAATGAAACTGAATCACAAAAACCTCAAACTGGTTATTTAAAGAAGATTTTTCTGATACTCTTGAAATATTTAATTGAAAAGCAAACTTTAATATGAAGGATAAACTTTATGGAAATATTAATATTCCCGTTATTTTAATGACACTTTATATTGTTCTGTTTTGGGGATGCAAAAATAAAATAATTGACAATAGTGAAATATATGGAGGAGCCAACGGAAAGTCAATAGACCTTAAGACTCAAAAAGCCGAAGAATATGCAGTAGAAGCGCCTCCATTCAGCGATGGTATATTTCCCTGCACTGATTGTCATAAAAATTTAACTCCAAATCCTGTACGAAGAGTACTAGTAGATTGGCATGATGACATTTCTGCAATGTTTAATCATGATAGTGAAAACCGTTGGTGCCTTGACTGTCATGATCTTAAAAACAGGGATTATTTAAGGCTCGCCAGTGGAAGATTATTGGATTTTAAGGAATCATATAAACTTTGCGGTCAATGCCATGGTGAAAAATACAGAGACTGGAAAGTTGGTGTTCATGGTAAGAGAACAGGTGAATGGAACGGGAAAAAAGACTATCTGCTTTGTGTAAATTGTCATAATCCACACTCACCAAAATTTAAAGAGCTTAAGCCGGAACCTCCTCCGATAGCACAGGAAAATATTAAATAACTTTAATTATTGCATAGTTAGAAGAAATGAAAAAGGATAATTCAAGAAGATCATTTATAAAGAATATCTCATTAGCTACAATCTCTGCACTTGCACTTTCTGGTTGTGATACGGAAACATTTGATGAGTTTCTTCAGAGAAGTTTCAGAACTCTGTCAAAGAAGGAAAAAGATGAAATAATAAAAAACCTGGAGTCTAAATACAAGCAGAAATATGGCAGGGAATTTCATGTATCTGACAAACCTGCGGCAGAAGGAATTTTATTTGGATATGGCCTTGACCTATCCAGGTGTATCGGGTGCAGAAGATGTGTCTACGCATGTGTAAAAGAAAACAATCAGTCACGCGACCCGCAAATTCAATGGATAGAGGTACTTCAGATGGAAAAGGAGAAAGGGATAGATTTCCCTCATTCCACTGCTCAGTATAATCCTGAAAAAGTTCCGGAAAAAGGTTCTTTTTATGTACCTGTACAATGCCAGCAATGTAAAAACCCTCCATGTGTAAAAGTATGTCCTGTAAAAGCCACCTGGCAGGAACCGGATGGTATTACCGTTGTTGATTATAACTGGTGCATCGGATGCAGATATTGCATGGCAGCCTGCCCGTACGGAGCAAGACATTTCAACTGGGGAGAGCCAACTGTGCCCGTTGAAGAATTAAACACTGAAATGCATTATTTAGGAAACAGACCGAGGAAAAAGGGGGTGGTAGAAAAATGTACTTTTTGTATTCAAAGAAGCAGGGAAGGCAAATACCCGGCATGTGTCGAAATTTGCCCTGTAGGAGCCAGAAAATTTGGAAATCTGTTAGACCCCGGCAGCGAAATCAGGTACATACTGGAAAACAAAAGAGTATTAGTATTGAAACAGGAATTGAACACACAGCCCAAGTTCTATTATTTCTTTGGAATTTAAGCAAACTTTTAAATAATGTATGTTTTAAATCAGTCAAAATAATTAACAGAATTTAATATGAATTTTATCCGTTTTATAACAGGCAGTATAAAAATTATTTTTAAAGGAAGTAAAACATATTATACCTGGCTGATTTTTTTGTTATTATTAATACTTTGGGGAGGATCAGGTTATTCTGAACAGTTAGCTCACGGTTTGATCAAAACCCATATGCGTGATTCCGTGTCGTGGGGTTTTTATATTGGGAATTTCACTTTTCTTGTAGGAGTAGCTGCTGCCGCTGTTATGTTGGTTATTCCAGCTTATATTTATGACTGGAAGCCGATCAAAGAAATTGTAATTTTTGGTGAACTGCTTGCCGTATGTTCTGTTATTATGTGTCTTTCATTTATAATTGTAGATATTGGAAATCCTCTCAGGTTTTGGCATATGTTACCTCTGATAGGCACATTGAACTTTCCATCTTCAATGCTTTCATGGGATTTTTTCGTGATTAATATCTATTTATTGCTTAATTTAGTTGTAGCGACCTACTTATTATATTGCATTTTTTATAAAAAAGAATATAATAAATCATTCGTTTTACCTCTTGTTTTATTCAGCATACCAATGGCTGTTGGCATCCATACAACAACGGCATTTCTGTACAATGCCTTACCCGGACGCGTATTCTGGAATAGCGCCCTACTTGCTCCAAGATTTTTAGCATCAGCTTTTTGCTCTGGCCCTGCAATTCTTTTAGTCTTGTTTCAGATACTCAGAAAAACTACCAAATTTGAAATAAAAGATGAAGCTATCTGGAAAATTGCGGAACTTATGGTTTACGCAATGTTTATTTACCTGTATTTTACAATTGCTGAACTTTTTAAAGAGTTCTATTCCGGAACTGAAAATATTTTGTTTTGGAAATATTTACTTTTCGGAATAGGCGATCATAAAGAAATCGTTCCATACAGCTGGTCATCAATTATTATGGGGTGTATTGCATTTATTCTTTTCTTAATTCCTAAAACCAGAAAAAACTTTCTGACGCTTAATATTGGTGCAGTTCTTATTTATGCCAGCGTTTATGTTGAAAAAGGAATTGCTCTGATTATTCCTGCATTTACTCCTGATGTTTTAGGACAGATTTATATTTATACTCCATCAATGACGGAAATCAGAACTGCAGTTATGATATTTTCTATTGGATTCTTACTTTTTACCTTTTTATCAAAAATTGCGATAGCTATTGTATTTGATAATTACAATATCGACAGTTTAAATCCCAAAAAAAAGGCTGTCCAGATTGGTACAGCCTAATATCTTTAATAAAAGTATTTTTTGTTTACTTCTTCAATGTTCTGACATAGTTAACAATATTCCAGATATCATCATCTGATAATTTTCCTTCATATTTTGGCATGTCTCCTCTTCCAGTTTTGGTTTTGTAGAAATGTTCTCCATCAGTTTGATTCTGTGATTCAGCTTTAGTAAAATTAGTAGGGACTGTTTTAAGAGATGGTGCTTTCGGTCCGTTACCAAGACCTGTTTTTCCATGACATGCTGCGCAGGTTTTTGCATAAAGTGCCTGTCCTGCCTGTGTGCTGGCATCGCTCACTGCAACAGGGTTTTTCATTGATTTGAAGTTAGCGGGAACAACCCATGGTTTAGTCTGGGCAATCAATGTCGCACTCACCATTAAAACCAGGGCGCTGACAAAAAAAAGTTTCATTGTTTTCATAATCTTATGTATTAATTTTTTGATATTTCCCCGTTTAAAATTTATTTCTTTAGTGTTCTTATATAATTAACAATGTTCCAGATATCGTCATCTGATAATTTACTATTATATTTTGGCATTTCATCTCTTCCGATTTTGGATTTGTAGAACAGATCTCCGTCACTCTGCTTCTGAAAATCAGCCTTTGAAAAATCGCCCGGAAAAGTTTTAAGAGATCTGGCCTTAACACCGTCACCCAGACCAGCTCTTCCATGACATGATGCGCAGTTTTTTGTATAAAGTGCCAATCCTGCCTTTGTGCTGGCATCACCAAAAGCAATCGGGTTTTTCATTGTTTTGAAGTTAGCCGGGACAACCCACGGTTTAGGTTGCGCCACCATTGAAATACTCAGATAAATTAATAATGAGCTTATTAAAAACAATTTTAGACTCTTCATAATCCTCGTTTATAAAATTATCATTAAATGTACAAAATTTTGTGCAGACCTGAATGGCAATGATCTTTTATTTATTCATCCTCTGATACATGATAGCCGGTTATGATCCCTCTGAATAGAGAAGTTGGCCTGGCTCCAAGGGTACATGTGTAGATATGGATAATCATAAATATTGAGAGAAGAAAACCCATTGTTATATGCATTATATCGGTAAGAACAAGCCCGCTGATACCGAAGATAGTTTTAATGGTAATTTCAGGTAAAAGCAAACCGATACCCGATATAATAAGCAAAGGCATAGCCACATACATAGCAAGCACATAAGTTATTTTTTGCAGCGGATTAAACTTACGTTCTTCCGTCACCGGAAAAGGATGTTTTTCACCTTTGAACATTCCTGTTGAATAATATTTAAACTGTTTTGCAAGATTTGATAAAAAATCTTTCCTTCCTATTCTGTAATATCTTCCATTATTTGTCAACAGGTTTCCAGTGACAAAAATTATATAGTTCAGAACCAGTATAATAGCTGCAAAATTATGCCACCTCACAGCTTTTGCAAATCCGACAACATAGGAGGCATTTTCTTTATCAGTGTATTGCATACTCAAGCCCGTAACAATAAGAATGAGAAACATCGCTGCGGTTACCAAATGCCAGGCCCTGATCCATTTTGGGTAGAGATACATCTTTAATTTCTTTAATGATTATTTCTTTTATTTCTTATTCTGAATATAATGTGAATAACAATAACCACAATAACAACTACAAATATAATCAGACTGATCAGATTAAGATATTCATTTCTGTTTGCTCCTATAACATAAGAAGCATTCAATATTATTCCATTAAAGAATCCGCCGCGTCGTTGTTCTTTAGATTCAAATTTATAAAGTGTAGCCATAAGTATTGAGTTTTTCGAATGACATTCGTTACAAAGCCTGACGGCTTCTTCTTTAGGCCGGATCTGATGAGAGACAGGAATATTATTATTAATTTTTGTGTGACATTCAATACATCTAACGTTAGCAAAATGCGAAGCCTGGTTAGGCAGCCATTCATGCTTTTGAATAATATTCATTTCAGCTTTGTCGCTCAGAATCTGAAAACGACTGAAGTCAGAGTGGCAGTTAAGACAGATAGCATTGTCATAAGCGATTGTCTCTTTAAGATTAGTACTGTTTCTGACTGTTATCCTGTAGGTATGGGGATTGTGGCATTTCCAGCAGGTAAATCCCTCATCTTCCATTTTAAAGTGAGTGCTCTTCTGATATTCAGCCTCTATCTCTTCAAAATGATATTTTGCAAATTTCTCGTCACCTCCATGACAGTCAATACAAATATACTTCTGTTCCATTCTCAGTTCTCCCGAATGAGGAAACTTTACATACTCTTCCGAATGGCAGTCGGTACAACTGAAGCTTCTGTGATTTGATGAATAAAATTCGTTTTTATGTATAATCCGTTCTGAACACATCATGGCTTTGACCTCTTTCCCAAGGGTCTCATTAGTGTATTCATATTTCTCCTGTCCGTGACATTTAAAACAGCGATTATTATCAGCATCAAAACGTGAGACAAATGAAATTGTATCCTTAACCTTTTCATTATCTGTATTAAATCGGGTACTTCCGGCAGAAGATAGAGAAAGTAAATTTATTAGATTCAACAGGATAATTATACGGAATATAAACAATTTCATTCCTGATTACTTGATGGAATTAGAATCTGACGTGAATATTAAACCCTATAAGCCATTGACTTTCTCTCCAGTCATTTGTGTTGAAC
>JBEKDR010000101.1:0-15506 GCA_050014255.1 Bacteroidales bacterium
AAGACCAGTTACTCAAAAATCTCAATAGGACTGGCTTCACCTGAAGAAATACTTGATCGTTCAAGTGGTGAAGTATTGAAGCCCGAAACTATAAATTACCGTACATATAAACCTGAACGCGACGGATTATTCTGCGAGAGGATATTTGGTCCGGTAAAAGATTACGAGTGCCATTGCGGAAAATATAAAAGAATCCGTTATAAAGGCATCGTATGCGACCGTTGTGGCGTTGAAGTAACAGAAAAAAAGGTGCGTCGCGAAAGGATGGGACATATTTCCCTGGTGGTTCCTGTTGCACATATCTGGTATTTCCGTTCATTACCAAATAAAATCGGATACCTTCTTGGTCTTCCGACAAAGAAGCTCGATTCAATTATCTATTATGAGAGATATGTAGTTATCAACCCAGGTATCAAAGCTGTAGATGGTGTAAAATATCTCGATTTTCTTACTGAGGAGGAATATCTTGAGATTACTGAATCGCTTCCAAAAGAAAATCAGTATCTGGAAGATAATCACCCCGATAAGTTTGTTGCTGATATGGGCGCAGAAGCTTTGTACAAGCTTCTCAGCCGTATTGATCTCGATGAAATGTCATATTCTCTTCGTCACAGGGCAAACACCGAAACATCACAACAACGTAAAAATGAAGCTCTTAAACGTCTTCAGGTTGTTGAAGCCTTCAGGGATTCCAAGCAGGTTAACAAACCTGAATGGATGATCATTAAAGTTGTTCCTGTCATTCCACCGGAACTGAGGCCTCTTGTACCTCTCGACGGTGGTCGGTTTGCAACAAGCGATCTTAACGATCTTTACAGAAGGGTTATCATCAGAAACAACCGTCTGAAAAGGCTTATCGAGATAAAAGCTCCCGAAGTAATCCTTCGTAACGAAAAACGAATGCTTCAGGAAGCTGTCGATTCTCTGTTCGATAATTCACGGAAAGCAAATGCTGTAAAAACAGATGCTAACCGTCCTCTTAAATCACTTAGCGACAGTCTGAAAGGAAAACAGGGAAGGTTCCGTCAGAACTTGCTGGGTAAGAGGGTCGACTACTCTGCACGTTCAGTAATTGTCGTTGGTCCGGAACTCGGATTGCACGAATGCGGATTGCCAAAGGATATGGCAGCAGAACTATATAAGCCATTCATTATCCGTAAACTGATCGAGCGCGGTATTGTCAAAACAGTAAAATCGGCTAAGAAAATAGTTGACAGGAAAGACCCTGTTGTATGGGATATACTGGAAAACGTTCTTAAAGGACACCCTGTTCTTCTTAACCGTGCTCCGACACTTCACAGGCTTGGGATACAGGCTTTCCAGCCAAAACTTATTGAAGGAAAAGCTATTCAGTTGCATCCCCTGGTCTGTACGGCTTTTAACGCTGACTTCGATGGAGACCAAATGGCTGTTCACCTTCCGCTTGGCAATGGTGCCGTACTGGAAGCTCAGATGCTCATGCTGGCTTCACATAATATTCTTAACCCTGCAAACGGTGCACCTATAACTGTTCCATCCCAGGACATGGTTCTTGGTCTGTACTATATTACCAAAGGCAGAAAAAGCACAGAAACTGAGAAAGTACGGGGTGAAGGATTAATATTCTATTCCCCTGAGGAAGTCAACATAGCATACAATGAAGGGAAGATAGACCTTCACGCCCATATAAAAGTAAAAGCCAACGACAGGAGAGACGGGGAATTCGTGAACCACCTTATTGAAACTACAGTCGGAAGGGTTATATTTAATCAGTTTGTACCGGCTGAAGTTGGATATATAAATGAAATCCTGACCAAGAAATCTTTAAGGGATATTATCGGACGGGTTCTCAAACTTGCAGGAACAGCTAAAACAGCTGATTTCCTTGACGCTATTAAAAACCTTGGATTCTATTCTGCATTTAAAGGCGGTTTGTCATTTAACCTCGACGATGTAATCATTCCGGACGAAAAAACGAAATTTGTTGCAGAAGGTTATGAGCAGGTCGAAGAGGTGCTGAATAACTACAGCATGGGATTCATAACAAATAACGAACGTTACAATCAGATAATTGATATCTGGACACATGTCAATGCAAGGCTGACGCAAACTTTAATGAAACAACTGTCGGCCGACAAGCAGGGATTCAACTCGGTTTACATGATGCTTGACTCGGGTGCAAGAGGTTCAAAAGAACAGATACGTCAGCTGTCAGGAATGAGGGGTCTTATGGCAAAACCCCAGAAATCGGGAGCTACAGGTTCGGAGATTATCGAAAACCCAATCCTTTCTAACTTTAAAGAGGGTCTGTCGGTTCTGGAGTATTTTATTTCAACACACGGTGCCAGAAAAGGTCTTGCAGATACAGCTCTTAAAACAGCTGATGCAGGTTATCTTACACGCCGTCTCGTAGACGTCTCACAGGATGTAATAATCAATGAAGATGACTGCGGAACACTTCGCGGACTAATTGCTACTGCGATAAAAAAGAATGAGGAAGTAGTTGAATCATTGTATGAAAGAATTCTTGGTCGTACAACTGTGCATAATATATATAATCCGTTAACAGGAGAACTGATAGTTGAATCAGGACAAGAACTTACTGAGGACCTGGCTAAGAAAATCGAAGATTCACCGATTGAGCAGGTTGAGATCCGTTCGGTTCTTACCTGTGAATCTAAAAAGGGAGTATGTGCAAAATGTTATGGCCGTAACCTTGCAAACGGACGAATGGTTCAGAAGGGCGAAGCTGTAGGCGTAATTGCTGCCCAGAGTATTGGAGAACCCGGAACTCAGCTGACTCTTCGTACATTCCACGTTGGAGGTACTGCCTCTAATATTACCACGGAATCGAGGCTTGTTGCACGTTATGGGGGTATAGCTGAGATTGAAGAGATCAGAACTGTACCTAAGAAAGATGCTGAAAAGGGTGATATAGATATAGTTATCGGACGTCTTGCTGAGCTACGAATAGTTGACAAGAAAACCGGTATTGCCCTCACTACTCATACAATTCCTTATGGATCAAAACTTTATATTAAACCAGGACAGGAGATTGAAAAGGGAAAACTGATCTGCGAATGGGATCCTTTCAATGCCGTTATTATTTCTGAAATGGCAGGAAAAATTGGATATGACTTCCTTATTGAAGGTATTACATTCCGTGAAGAGTCTGACGAACAGACCGGTTTTAAGGAGAAAGTTATTATTGAGAGCAGGGACAAAACAAAGAATCCTGCAATTAAAATCTTAAATGCAAAAGGCGAAGAAATAAGATTATATAACCTTCCTGTCGGATCCCACCTGGTTGTCGATACAAATAAAATGGTAGAAGCAGGTGAAGTACTTGCCAAAATACCACGTGCAGTAGGGAAATCGGGCGATATTACAGGTGGTCTTCCCCGTGTTACCGAGCTGTTTGAAGCACGTAATCCTTCCAACCCGGCTATTGTATCGGAAATCGATGGTGAGGTTACATTTGGAAAGATTAAAAGAGGCAACAGGGAAATTGCTATCAAATCAAAGACTGATGAGACAAAAAAATACCTTGTACCTCTTTCAAAACAAATATTGGTTCAGGAAAATGATTATGTAAAAGCCGGTATACCACTTTCCGACGGAGCTATCACTCCTTCAGATATTCTAGCAATTAAAGGACCGACAAAAGTCCAGGAATATATTGTCAACGAGATTCAGGAAGTTTACCGTTTACAGGGAGTAAAAATCAATGACAAACATTTTGAGATCATTGTCCGCCAGATGATGCGTAAAGTTGAGATCGTCGATCCTGGTGATACAAAATTCCTTGAACGTCAGGTAGTTGATAAGCTTGAGTTTATGGATGAGAATGACTGGATCTACGGCAAGAAAGTGATAATCGATGGCGGTGATTCTCAAACTCTGCGTCCTGGTATGATTATTTCAGCCCGTAAATTAAGGGATGACAATTCCGTTTTAAAACGTCGGGACCTGAAAATTGTTGAGGCCAGGGATGCAATTCCTGCTACTTCAAGCCAGGTTTTACAAGGAATAACAAGGGCTTCCCTTCAGACAAAGAGTTTCTTCTCAGCTGCTTCTTTTCAGGAGACTACAAAAGTATTGAACGAAGCTGCAATTCTGGGTAAGGTAGACAGACTTGAAGGACTTAAAGAGAATGTTATTGTAGGTCATCTTATTCCGGCAGGGACAGGTCAGCGTCAGTACAACGGTATTATCGTAGGATCACTCGAAGAATACGAAAACCTGGTGGTTGGAGTGGAACAGGAAACTGAAGTTGAGCCAGGAAAATAGGACTAATAATTATTAACAGCTATGACAGATCCAAAGAACCCTACACAGATCAGTATTGAACTGAACGAAGAAGTTGCCCAGGGAACTTATTCAAACCTTGCGGTAATAACTCACTCGGCTTCTGAATTTGTAATTGATTTTGTACGGATAATGCCGGGCATCCCCAAGGCTCAGGTCAAATCGAGGATAATTCTGACTCCGGAACATGCAAAAAGACTCGTTGCGGCACTTCAGGATAACATTTCAAAGTATGAATCTGTCCACGGGACAATTAAAGAAGTCAAGGGATCAGGACCGGCAATACCCTTAAGTTTTGGCGGACCCACAGCTCAGGCATGAAATAAATGTTTACTTTGTTCGTTAATTAATAATTACAGAATAAAATCTATCCGAAATGAGAGGAAACACTATAAGAAGAATTTTTGTAACATTTATTATTATCGCACCTATTCTCACGTATTCGGATTGCAAAAAACAGGCAAGATGCGGTTGTGGGAAAGATGTTCTGTTTGATCTTACCGGAACATCGAGTTATATTTATTTTACTGATGGATCAACTATTAGCGCGATGACCGTAGGTGACATGTATTCGACTTATATTTTCTGCAACCCATCAGAGATGTTTCCAAAACTGGCTAATGATAAATCAGGTGATATATTACAATTAACAGGTCAGGTTTACTGGGATTGTAATTATGTTTATCAATCCAGTAGTTCTTCCTATCAGAGTGTATATAAGACCTACGATATCCAGGTTACCGACCTGTCGCTCAATCTATACGGAAAGAAGAAACCAGGATCTGATGCTCATCTGAATTCTGCAACTCCTCAGAATTAAAGACTTATATTCATTCATATTTTCTGTTATCTGATATTCGGGTAATTTTGTATATTTCTGAAAAATTAGATAATGTATCAGAAGAACATTTCTTTTGCCGGGGCAGGAAGAGTTTCAGAGGCTTTGTGCAAAGAATTGTTTCGTGCAGGCTTCACGATAGATAGAATTGTTTCGGAAACAGAAACCAGAGGCAGATCGCTTGCGGATTTCTGCAATGCATTATGGTCCGCAGACCTATTTTTCCCCGATTCCACAGAGGTTTTAATTGTTGCTGTCCCTGACCACAGGTTAAAAAGCGTTCTTGATAAACTTGAGTGCGCGCCAGGAACGCTGGTAGTTCATACCGCCGGTAGTTTTGGTCTTGATGTTTTTCCGGAACATATCAAACATAAAGGCATTTTTTACCCTTTACAGACTTTCTCAAAAAGCAGGAAGATCAGTTTTCCCGATCTCCCTTTCCTGCTTGAATCTTCAGATGTTGAATCATCCGTCATACTCAAAAATCTTGTGGAATCTATCGGTGGGAAGGTGCATTTTGTTGATACTGAACAAAGGAGGATACTTCATGTTTCGGCAGTTTTTGCATGCAACTTTACAAATCATATGCTTACTCTTGGTAAGGATGTAGCATTAAAAGCAGGTTTCCAATTTGATATACTTGCTCCATTAATAAAAGAGACTTTTTCAAAAGCTATGGATTCGGGGCCCGAAAACTCACAGACGGGGCCTGCCGTGAGGCATGATCAGAATACGATTGAAAAACATTTGGAATTATTATCTTTCTCCCCGGAGTTACAGAAGATTTATAATGAGGTGACCCAGTCAATAATTGAATATTATAAGAAAAAAGACAATAGCTAACATTGTTGCTGGTTACTTGTTGCTGGTTGCTGGTTGCTGGTTCCAGGATCAACTAGCAACCAGTAACCAGAAACTAGCAACAACATAATTGGACAAGAAACAATAAATAATAATTGATGGCTAATTTTAAAGAAGACCTTGTAAGAGTTAAAGCATTTATTTTTGATATAGACGGAGTTTTATCATTGCAGACTATAAGCCTGAATTCTTTTGGCGTACCAAACAGAACGGTGAATCTTCGCGATGGTTATGCTCTTCAGCTTGCTGTGAAGAAAGGTTATCATATTGGTATAATTTCAGGAAGTAATTCAAGGGAGTATCAAAAAAGGCTCAGAGGTCTGGGAGTAAATGATATCTATCTTAAAAGCCGTAGCAAGCTCGATACTTTTAATACTTTTCTTAAAAAGCACAACCTTGATAAATCTGATGTTTTATTCATGGGCGATGATATTCCCGATTTTGAGGTGATGAAAATAACTGGTATTCCCGTATGCCCTTCAGATGCAGACAGTGAGATCAGACAGGTTTCTTCCTATATCTCTGACAAAAAGGGAGGTGAAGGATGTGTAAGAGATGTCATCGAACAAGTGTTAAGATTACATAATAACTGGATGGATTCAGATGCATTTACATGGTAAATTATGAAAGCATTCCTTAAGCTGATCAGGTGGCAAAATCTTCTTATGGTCATTCTTACAATGGTGCTGATGAGATATGCCGTTCTCGCACCGGTTATAAGCAAGATCGGAGTAATATTAATTAAAGGAAGCGGAGAAGAGGTACCCATGACACTCCAGTTTCCATGGTACGACTTCGTTCTCCTGGTGGCAGCCACAGTCTTTATAACTGCCGGAGGATATGTTATAAATGACTATTTTGACATAAAAACAGACCTGATTAATAAAGGGAAGGTTATTGTCGGCACCAAAATTCCACGGCGCAAAGCCATGATGTGGCACTCTGTCCTTAATATCGCTGGGGTAGCTGCAGGCTTTTTTATCTCATATAAAGCCGGATATATATGGCTGGGAACTATGTTTCTGGTAGTATCAGGTTTGCTCTATTTTTATTCAGCAAGTTATAAAAGGCAGTTCCTGATTGGAAATATCATTGTCGCTCTCCTTACCGCAATGGTTCCAATGCTTGTAGTTTTTTATGAATGGCCGGCTTTATATAGATACTACACAATAAATGCTATAAGGCTTCCCCAGATAAGCATTATTATTTACTGGGTTGGGGGATTTGCCTTTTTCGCTTTTTTGACTAATCTTATACGTGAAATAATCAAGGATATCGAAGACTTTGAAGGAGATACAGCTTATGGAAGAAATACTGTACCTGTTGTTATAGGCGTACTTTCATCAAAAATAGTCTCAATATGTCTTATTATTGCAACTATTATTATGCTTTATTTGGCATGGCACTTTTATATTAATGATAGAATAACATTGATCTATTTAACTGTTGCGATTGTTTTGCCTCTGTTTTTTGTCATTTACAAACTACTGGTGAGTAGTGAAAAGAGACAGCTACACAGTGCCAGCAGAATAATGAAAATTGTAATGTTGACCGGTGTGCTCTACTCTATTGTGGTAAAAGTTATACTTACCTGGAACCTTATCAGATGATTATTGACAAACTCAATGACTATAAGATAATTCTCGCTTCGCAGTCGCCACGGCGACAACAGCTGCTCCATGAACTGGGTCTTAAATTTGATGTTGTCATCAGGGAATATGAAGAGCTTTATCCCGAAGGCATGAGCGGAGAGGAGATTGCCAGGTATGTTGCACATGAAAAGGCGGCTTCATTTAAAAATGAAATATCAGATAATGAAATAGTTATTGCTGCCGATACTATTGTGTGGTGTAATAATAAAGTTCTTGGAAAACCTCTCAATCAAGAAGATGCAGTATGCATTCTGAAAGAAATATCCGGAAACACTCATGAAGTTATCACCGGTGTATCTCTTCTTAGTAAATCAAAGGATTTTACATTTTCTGAATCAACTAAAGTCACGTTTGAAGCTCTCTCGGATGAGGAAATAAATTATTATCTTGATAATTATAAGCCTTATGATAAAGCAGGAGCATATGGCATTCAGGAATGGATAGGCATTATAGCATGCAGCCATATTGATGGTTCATATTTCAATGTCGTCGGATTACCGGTACAGCGACTCTATAAAGAACTTTGTAGATTTTTACTAAAATAACTAATGTTCTTCACAAAATGCAAGCTTAAATGAAGGTAGTTGCTGACGATAAAATCCCCTTTCTTAAAGGAGCGCTTGAACCTTATGCAGAAGTAGTCTATATTCCTGGTAAACAGATAAACAGGGAAATATTAAAGGATGCTGATGCCCTGCTGATTCGTACAAGAACGAAATGTACGGAAAATCTGCTTGAGGAGACAGGCGTAAGGTTTATTGGTACTGCGACAATCGGTTTCGATCATATTGATACACATTATTGCAGTAAAAACAAGATCACCTGGACCAATGCTCCGGGATGTAATTCGACGTCGGTTCAGCAATATATTGCAGCAGCCTTGCTGAAGATTTCCTCTGAGTACCACTTTAATCTGAAGGACAAGACATTAGGAATTATTGGTGTGGGAAATGTCGGATCAAAGGTGGAAAAGTTTGCACGAAGCATCGGAATGAATGTCCTGCTGAATGATCCACCCCGGGCAAGAGTTGAGGGTAAAAAGAAGTTTCACAACCTGAATGCAGTTTTGTCTGAATCTGATATTGTTACGGTTCATATACCTCTTAATGTTGTTGGAGAAGATTATACCTATCATCTTTTTAATGAGGCGAGCTTTAGAAAGTTTAAGAAAGGAGCGTGGTTTATTAATACTTCAAGAGGTGAGGTGACTGATACATATGCATTAAAGAAAGTACTTAATTCTGACAGACTGGGTGGCGCCGCAATAGATGTATGGGAAAATGAACCGGATATCGATCTGAAACTCATGCAACAAGCATTTATTGCAACTCCTCATATTGCCGGTTATTCTACGGATGGCAAAGCCAATGGAACTTCAATGGTTGTCAATTCCTTAACCAGATTTTTTAAACTTCCATCAGAAAACTGGTACCCGGCAAATATTCCTATTCCTCCTTCTACTTATATATCAATTGATTGTAATAAGAAACCAGAAGAAGAAATAATCGAGGAAGCAGTAATCCATACTTATAATATAGATGAAGATAATGACAGGCTCCGCCTTTCACCTGCGGATTTCGAAAAGCTGAGAGGCGATTATCGTCTCAGAAGGGAGTTTACTTCATATACTGTAGACCTGAAAGATGGGACTGAAAAAGTCCGGAAGATTCTCATGGAACTTGGCTTCAGAATCTTAATTTAATCGTTTTGATGTATGTTGCCTGATACTTGTTGCTGGTTGCTTTAACCAGTAACAAGCAACCAGTAACCAGCAACTTCCTTAACTTTTGTCTTTTGTCTTTAAAGACTTACCGGAATCCGCTCCCTGTCCATGGCATACTCCTTCACCTGGAAAACAAAAGCCTGAAGCCTGGTATCAAGTGATACTGAATCCTGACCATCATAAGCAATATTAATAAAAGGAATATTGTTATGATTTTTTCTGAATATATCGCTCACCGAAGCAACAAGCGTTCCGGGCATACACGTAAATGGAAGAATAGCAGCTATACCTGAGATGCCTCTCTGTGCGAGTGCCTCAGATGTTCCTATCGCAACAGGAGGATCTCCGTCATAGAACTCATTCACATATTTGTTGCACAAATTAAGCATATCGTGAAGCGATACGTCTTTTGTATGATCAGTAAATTTTTCAATGCCACGGATTAGGGAATCTGCAATTATTTCCTGACCTATTCCCTGGATTTTTGATTTAATAACGCCTTTTTTATCATTCTTCCACCTGCTGTCGCGTGTAAAACGGTATGTAGAATAAGTTATCCATTCAGAAAACGGAGCAACAAACACTTCGACACCAAGTTCTTCCAGTCTGTTTGAGATATTGCCATTACAGGCTGCATTATCGCGCATGAATATCTCGCCGATAATGGAAACCACTGGTTTTTTATGGCTTTTATCGACCTTTATAGCCATAAAATCTGATGCAATTCCGACAAGAGCCTTGTGCAGACCTTTTGATCCGTTTTCGATGCATCTTTCAAGTCGCGACAATGCATCATCGTAAAGCCTGTCTGAATCTCCTTTGTTTAACTCATAGGGCCGGGTTTCTCTGTGGATCTTATGTAAATAATCTGCTACAACGAATCCTTTCCATGCATTGATCCTGAATTTTTGTCCATGTTCACCTGCAACATCTTCATATGATGTATCATTTGACGGCGTAATAAGCTCAGCTTCATGAAAACCAAGCCTGTCAAAAAGAATCCTGTGAAACTGGTTATACTGACCAAACCTGCATGGACCATTATGATCCGGCATAAAGAAGCTCATTTTTGATGGATCTGCTCCGGGCTCCATAAGCTTCTTAAGAAAGCTGCCCGTTGTGCAAATCATTGGAAAGCACTCTTTTGATGACGTGTATTTCCTTCCAAGAGCTAAATCTTCTTCTGTCTGCTTTGGTAGCACTTCAGAAGGGATACCGCAACTACGTGCTGCAGCAGCGATCATATATGCTGAATCGTTCATGTATGGGAAGTACATTACTCTGTCTTTCTGAGGTGAGGCCGGACTGGGACGTGGTCTGAAGATCGTAAGTTCTTTCTTTTCATTTTGTTCCGAACCACTCAGACTATCAAGAAAAGCTTCGATACGGGTTATCATTCCGGCATCAGCAGAGTGTTCATCAATTTCAAGATGAAGAAATGGTTTCCCTTTTAGCTCTTCATTAATATAATGCCAGATAAATGAGTCGGGTCCGCAACGGAAGTTGCTGATATATACTGCATAGAGCCTATCGCTTTTTGCTACCATCTGTGCTGCAGCAATAAGCTTTTGCCCGTTAGGCCAGTACATATTTCTGTAATTAGTAAATATATTGTATGGAGTCAGATCGAGCATATCCAAAGGGATCGGCATAACATTCTGGCTTATAAGTTTTTCTACTAGTCCAAGGTTAAGATGCTCATCAGTGCTGTTATATGGTCTTCCCAAAAGTACTACCGGCCGGCAATTTTCAGGTAACGAATTAAGTACTTCTTTACCATAATTTATAAGACCTTTTTCAAATGCTATCTGTACTTCATCAGCTTTATATGTCGCTTTCCTGATATCTTTCTTACTTATCCCGAATTTTTCATTAAAATATTCAGTCATCTCCTTCATCAGAGCTCTTTCAAAGAACCTGAAATGAAGCGTGGGGACAAGGAGTTTTGATTCATCCACTTTTCCCCGCAGAGCTGCCTTTACCATGAAGGGATATGTCTGTACCCATGGACAGTTGCAATTAAGAGTTTTATTTCCTTCCTTCTGTTTCGCATTAACGATGAAAGGGATGAAAATATAGTCAACACCCTTCTCCATAAGATCAATCACATGACCGTGCATTAGTTCAACCGGCAGGCAGGTTTCAGCAGTTATTGTTTCAATCGATTTTGTAACAAGATCTTTATCAGATTCTTTGGAAATTACCACAGTAAATCCAAGTTCTTCAAAGAATGTTCTCCAGAAAGGAAATTGCTGATAAAACACCATAAGTGCTCTTGGAATTCCGATAGAAGTTGATTTCCAGGATTCCTTTTCAACAAATCCCTCCATCAGCATTTCTGTCCTTTTAATGAAAAGATTCGGGATGTTATTATTTACCTTTTTCCTGTCGTCAGTTTCATATTTTTCGCAACGTCCTCCATAATAAAGAGATTTCTTTTCTCCTGATATTTTAACTCGCCTTATTTCACAGTGGTTTGTGCAACCCTGGCATACGAATCTGCTGACCTTATAGGCTGCATTTCGTACGCCAAAACCTTTGAATCTGGTTTCTTGCCCTTCTTTCATCGATCTTTTTGCCAGTATTGCGGCTCCGATTGCCCCGGTCACGTCGAAATGGGGAGGTATAATTATTTTCTTTCCAACAACCTGTTCGAATGCAGCAACTACTGCTTTATTATTTGTGACACCCCCCTGGAAGAAAATTTTATTGCCTATTCGCCTGTCACCCACTACTTTTTGAAGATAATTATATACAATGGAATATGCCAGTCCTCCAACCAGGTTCTCGTTTCTGGCTCCCTTTTGCATAAACGAGTTAAGATCCGATTCCATGAATACTGTACAGCGGTCACCAAGTTTTACAGGACAATCAGATTTAAGCGCCATACAACCAAATTCTTCTACTATATTGATATTCAGTTTTTCAGACTGCTCCTCAAGAAATGACCCTGTGCCTGCAGCACATACTTTATTCATTTCAAAATCCACTACAACACCATTTTCAATGCTTATGTATTTGGAATCCTGCCCGCCAATTTCGAATATAGTATCAACTGTAGGATCGTAGTCTATTGCCGCAGTAGCCTGGGCAGTAATTTCATTTACAATATTGTCGGCACCGATAAAGTCGCCGGTAAGGTAACGACCTGAACCTGTAGTCCCTGCACCTAAAACTATAATATCTTCACCTACCTCATCAAATATTTCAGTCATCCCCTTTTGTATTGCTTCAAGAGGCTTCCCTGCAGTTGGCAGATAACGTCTGGCAACTACCCTGTGCTCTTCATCAATTAAAACCACATTTGTACTGAGAGAACCAATGTCAAGCCCCAGATATACACGAACTTTTTCTTTGCCGTTTTTGACGAAATGAACCACTTTTCTATATTCTGCTGAAGATTCTTTAAGAGGAGGAAGGCTAACAAATTCTGTTGATGTCCCGGCAAGATATTCCTCTAGTTTAGATATCCCCGGGAAATGGTTCATCTTGAGATTATTGGTATTGGCATAATAGACAGCGCCTATTGCACCCATGGCAGAATGATGTTGCGGTATTATCAATTCACCGTCAACAAGGTTCAGGGTCTCCCTGAAAGCCCTTATCATACCTGTATTAGCCGCAACTCCTCCTGAAAAGACGACAGGTTTCCTGATCTCTTTGCTTCTTGCTACATTACTGCGAAAGTTTCTGGCCAGAGCAAAACACAAGCCTGCTACAATATCGTGGAGAGGAGTGGCAATCTGCTGGTGATGGATCATATCGCTTTTTGCAAAAACACTGCATCGGCCTGCAATTCTGGGAGGATCGACCGATTTCAAAGCCATTGCTCCAAATTCGTTCTCAATAGGTACGCCAATCCTTCTGGCTTGTTGATCGAGAAATGAACCTGTTCCAGCAGCACATATACTGTTCATTTCAAAATCTACAAGTCCGGAATGTCCGTTTTCAGGATTTTTCTCAAGGATGATAAGTTTAGAATCTTCTCCTCCGATTTCAATAACTGTTCTAGCTTCGGGATACAATATTCCGGTTGATGTCGCCTGTGCAATTATTTCGTTAACAAAAACTCCTCCAATAAGGTCAGAAGCAAGTTTTCCTCCCGTGCCTGTAAGAGCAATTCCTTTGATTGTTTCAGACGAGTATTTTTCCAGAACGGATGATAATCTATCTTTCAGGACATTAAAGGGCCGTCCGTGAACATAATCATAATGCTCTTCCAGAATATTGTTATTCTCATCTATGACCACTGTATTAAGCGATACAGATCCAATATCAAACCCCAGAAAATATCTAGAAGCAGATAATTCGGAAGGAAATGATTTAGGAGCCATAAAGAGATGTTTTGGTAATGTCTGATACGAATCTTTCGGAACGGAATACTTTATCCAAATATATTAAATTCTCTCCTAAGAATCAATCTAAATAAATGTATTTATGATATATATCATTAATAAAAACAGCATAACATATTCATTATCAATTATTTTAAATTAATAATATTCTGTTTATAGAATATATGCATTCTGAATTATTATATTTTAAATTTATCTTGTTCTAAATTTTTCAAATTCCTTTCTTTACACCCATTCGTCCTGAAGCACCTCTCCGTTGATTCCTACAATTATCTTTTTTACCGGAACTTTTCTGGAAGCGTTCCCCATTGCTGTCCTTACCATCTGCAACAGTCCTCCGCAACAAGGGACTTCCATCATCATAACAGATATTGTATTCACTTTAGCAATGTCAATCATGGCAGTCAGTTTCTCAACATATGAATCTATTCCCTGGTCAAGTTTTGGACAAGCAATGGCCAGAGATTTGCCTTTTAAATGTTTACCATGAAAACCACCCATGGAGAATGCCACGCAATCGGCAGACAATAAAAGATCTGCACTCCTTAAATAGGGTGCGTTTGGATTGATAAGATGCATCTGAACAGGCCACTGTCTGAGTTCCGATGGCTGATCTGCTGCCAATGCAGAATTCTCCTGCCCGGATCGCTTCTCGATGACCATCGCTCTCGATCCGGGGCAGCCACTTCCTTCATGCTCATGCGCAAAAGATTGAATAAGATCCTTATGATCAGTAATTGTATTTCTACCTTTATCTTTCATCTGTTCCATTACGAGTGTCTCATTATATGGTTCTGCTTCTCTTGTTTCAATTGTAATAGCTCCTTCAGGACAATGACCAATGCATGCACCAAGTCCGTCGCACATTAGTTCACTTACCAGCCGTATCTTGCCATCGATTACCTGTAATGCACCTTCGTGGCAGTTTGGAACGCACTGACCGCATCCATTGCACAGATCGTCATCAATTTTTAATATATCTCTTTTCATATAGCATGTTTTTTAGTTTTCTCCTTCAAAATTGAAGAAATACATTGGGGTGAATTGTAACATATGTTACAAAATAGATTTTTTTATTCCCCATCCTCAACCCCCTCTCTGCTTTGCGAAGAGGGTGTGTAACGCATTGAATGTTAGTAGATTCTCCCTCTTTACGAAGTAGAGAGGGTGAAAACAAGGGGGTGAGTTCATATGGTTCAGAGAGTTAATTACTAATTTTGCAAAAAAACCATGGACTATTCTCTTCTCTCAAATGCTCCGCTGTTCAAAGGAATGGCTCCCGTCCAGATTGAAATAATTCTGACGTCTGTGCCTTTCAGGGTTAAGAAATTTCACACAGGATCAATGATTTCTCAATGCGGGGAGCCGGTTACGACAATGATAGTTGTTATGAGCGGTGTGGTGAAGGGTGAAATGACAGACTATGCAGGCCGGGTAATTAAGATTGAAGACATTCCAGCCCCGGGTGCGCTTGCTTCTGCATTCATCTTTGGAAACCGGAACAGATTTCCCGTAAATGTAATCGCTGTCTCTGATGGAGAATTGCTCTTAATCGAGAAACCTGATTTTCTTAAATTGTTAATGAAGTATGATAATCTGCTTGTAAATTTCCTTGATATAATCTCAAACCGGTCCCAATTCCTTTCTGAGAAAATAAAGTTCCTGAATTTTAAAACAATAAAGGGAAAACTTGCCAATTACATACTTCAGAAAGCCGGAAAGGATTTGATGTCGGTTACTCTGGGAATGACACAAAATGATCTTGCTGATTTTTTTGGAGTTGCCCGACC